>NZ_JBIUCG010000018.1:0-209947 GCF_044548645.1 Nocardia sp. NPDC051929
CCACACGGGGGGTGAAAAGGCCGGAACCAAAAAATATTTGGCACTGACATTCATCGACACACTATTGAGTTCTCAAAGAACACACGCACACACATTCAATCCGAATTACTTCGAACCTTCAGTGAGGCAACTTTTCCAGCTTAGCTCATTCGCTCACCCGATCAAAATCGGGCTCCCGATCGAGCCAGTGTGATCGCCAGGCGCTCCTCGTCCTACCTCGTTTCCCGGTCCTTCCGCTCGGCGTCTCCGCCTCGCTTCTCGGCTCCGGGTCGGTGTCCGTGTCGCTCTGACTTGGAATAAGTTACGCGGCGGATAACGCTTCGTCAAATCGCCTGACCAGCGCGCTTTTTCGCAGGTCAGCGGCGTGCGCGCGGCGAAACTCCGGCGCGAATGACACAAGTGTGATTCAGACCACGACAAGATCGATTGGCAGCGCTTCTACGACAATGCGCCCGTCGGCGATCAGCCACCCAGCGGAGCGCGGCGCGGAATGACTTTGCGATACGTGATCCGCCAGCCGACGGGTTCTCGCACCACCACGTCCTCATACGTAACGCTTCCGCAGCGACCATCGGCGGCGATCCCGATTCCCTTCGACAACACCTGTGCGCGGTCGGCCTCATTTTCGGTGACGATCACATTCGTGACGTGATGGCCGACCGGATTCGCGTCGCCGAGCGCGAGGGCCGCGTCACGCACAGCGGCGATGCCGCGCAATTCGCCGTATCCCATGGCGGTCAGGTCGTAGACGACCTCCGCGCTGAACAGCTCGTCCATGCGATCCAGTTCGCCCGCATCGATGATGTGGCCGTGCCGGGCGATGAGGTCGGTGATATCGAGGCGGTCTTCCACTGAGAGCGTCATGCGCAGCACCGTAGTGCCGCTTCCCGCATCGGGCAGCCGAGTATCCGCACGCCGCGGCGGCCTTCGCTCAGCCAGGCTTGTCCGCCGCACGAAGCAGTTTGGCGCCGAGCCGGGCGAGCAGGTCTTTCATCTCGACGGGTTCGACGACCTCGAAGTCCAGGTCGAGGTGCGCGATGCGGAGGGCGGTCCACTCCAGCGAATCCGCGGAGGTGCGCAAGAGACAGGTCCGCTCGTCCAGCGGTTCGACTTCCTCCGCGCGAACGCGGAACGTCTCGGCCAGCACGGCGGCGCGGGCATGCACCCGCAGCACCACGGGACGAACCGGTCTGGAGCGCGCCAACTGGCTGGTCACGAAACTCGCCGCGTCGGCGGTGGGCAGCGCGCGAGGTGCGCAGCGTATTCCGATCGGCCGCGGTGACGTCACACGGTCCACGCGGAAAGTGCGCCAATCGGCGCGGTCGACATCCCAGGCGACCAGGTACCAGCGCCGACCCGCCGAGACCAGACTGTGCGGTTCGGCGAGGCGGCTGCTTTCCGTATCGGTCTTGTCGCGGTATCGGAAGCGGATCCGCTCGCTGTCGCGCGCGGCGGCGGCCAGGACGACCAACACCTCGGGATCGATCATCGGACCGGCGGCGGGCCCGCCGAGCGAGACGGTGGTGGCGTCTATCGCGTCGACTCGGCGGCGCAAGCGCGACGGCAGGACCTGCTGCAGCTTCACCAAGGCGCGAGCAGCCGATTCCTCGATACCCGCGACCGCGCCCTGCGCCGCGCCGCGCAGTCCGAGCGTGATCGCGACCGCTTCCTCGTCGTCGAGCAGCAGCGGCGGCAGTGCCGCGCCCGCTTCCAGGCGGTAGCCGCCGATCGCGCCGAGGCTCGCGACCACCGGATACTCCAGCTCGCGCAGACGCTCCACGTCCCGGCGCACCGTCCGCACCGTGACGCCGAGCCGCGCGGCCAGTTCGGGACCGCTCCATTCGCGGCGGGTCTGCAACAGCGACAGCAGCTGGAGCAGTCGCTCGGCGGTCCGGGTCACGTACTCGAGTATGGCCGCGAAGGAGGACAGAAACCGACCTCATCGCTGCCTAGCGTGAGGTCCGTGCATGCAGATCGAGACACCATCAGGATCGTCGGGGCTCGCGAGAACAATCTGCGCGATGTCTCGCTGACGATTCCCAAAGGCAAGATCGTGGTCTTCACCGGCGTCTCCGGTTCGGGCAAGTCGTCGATCGTCTTCGGGACCGTGGCGGTCGAATCGCAGCGGCAGCTCAACGAGACCTTCACCTGGTTCATCCGCAATCGGCTGCCCAAATACGAGCGTCCGGAGGCGGACGCGATCGACAACCTGGCGCCCGCCGTCGTCGTCGATCAGAAGCCGATCGGCGGCAATTCCCGTTCCACGGTCGGGACCATGACCGACATCCACTCCGTCATCCGCGTCCTGTTCTCCCGGCACAGCGCGCCGAGCGCGGGCGAGGCCACGCGCTATTCGTTCAACGATCCGCTGGGCATGTGTCCCGCGTGTGGCGGTCTCGGCAATGTGGTGCGGCCGGATCTGGGCAAGCTCATCGACCGCGGCAAATCGCTCAACGAGGGCGCCATCACCTTCGGGCCCTTCGCGGTCGGAACGTTCCAATGGCAGCTCTACGCCGAGTCGGGGCTCTTCGATCCGGACAAGCCGCTGCGGGACTTCACTACCGAGGAATGGCGATTGTTCCTACATGGCAAGGGTTTCCGGGTGCCGCGCAAGAATCGCAACGGTTCGGCGGGAAACAACGCGTACGAAGGCCTGTTGGAGCGGTTCGACCGCCTCTACATCAAGCGTGATCTCACCGCGTTGTCGGACAAGAATCGCGAAGCCGCCCGCGCGGTGGTGACCGAGGAGGTCTGCCCGGACTGCGGGGGCGCACGGCTCAACGCCGCCGCGCTGGCGAGCCGGATCGATGGCCTCGGCATCGCCGACTACGGAAGGCTGGAGATCACCGACCTCATCGAGGTGCTCGACCGCCTGGACGATCCGGTGGCTCGGCCGATCGCCCAGGCCGCCGTCGCCCGGTTGCGCCGGATCGAGGAGGTCGGGCTCGGCTACCTGTCGCTCGATCGGGAAACCGCCACTTTGTCCGGCGGCGAGGCGCAGCGCCTGAAGGTCGTCCGGCATCTCGGCTCCAGCCTCACCGGCATGACCTATATCTTCGACGAGCCCAGCGTCGGCATGCATCCCCGGGATGTGGGCCGGCTGAACACTCTGCTGAGCCGGCTGCGGGACAAAGGGAACACGGTGCTGGTGGTGGAGCACTCCCCCGATGTCATCGCCGTCGCCGACCATGTGGTCGACATGGGGCCGGGCGCCGGTTCCCGCGGCGGGCAGGTGGTGTTCCAGGGCACCGTCGATCGCTTGCGGCGTGCGGAGACGCCGACCGGTGCGGGCCTGCGCCGGGTGCGGCGGGTGAAGGAGGACGTCCGCGAGCCGGCGGGATGGCTCACCGTCGCCGATGCCGACGCCTACAACCTGAAGAACCTCACCGTACGGTTTCCGACGGGTGTGCTCACTGCGGTGACCGGCGTGGCGGGCTCCGGGAAGAGCACGCTGGTGTCCGGCGCGTTCGTCGCGGCGCATCCGCAGGTCATCGCGGTGGACCAGGCCGCGATCGCCGCCTCCCGGCGCTCCAGCCCCGCCACCTATCTCGGCATCATGGATCCGCTGCGTCAGCTGTTCGCCAAGCGGCACGGTGTCCGACCGGGCTTGTTCAGCTTCAATTCCGACGGCGCGTGCGGCGAATGCGACGGCGCCGGAGTGATCTTCACCGACCTGGCGTACATGGATCCGGTCACCACGATCTGCCAGGCCTGCCACGGACGCCGATACCGTCCGGAGGCGCTCGCTTACGAGATTCGCGGGGCGTCCATCGCCGACGTGCTGGAGATGCCCGCGGCGGAAGCGCTGGACTTCTGGGCCGCGGACGGGGACCGGCGGATCGGCACGCCGTTGCGGTCGCTGCTCGACGTCGGTCTCGGGTATCTCACCCTCGGCCGGTCGTTGTCCTCGCTGTCCGGTGGCGAACGCCAGCGCGTCAAGCTGGCCGATCACCTCCACCGTCGCGCCGAAGCCGCTGTCTACGTGCTGGACGAGCCGACCACGGGGCTGCACATGGCCGATGTCGACGCGCTGGTCGGGCTGCTGGACCGGCTGGTCGACGCGGGCAACACGGTGATCGTCATCGAGCACGACCTGGACGTCGTCGCTCGGGCCGACTGGGTGATCGACCTCGGACCCGACGGCGGAAAGCACGGGGGCGAACTCGTTTTCGCCGGGACACCGGCGGACTTGCTGGCGGACGACCGGTCGCTGACCGCGGAATACCTGCGGCGCAGTGTCGTTGCCCGATGATTCCGCCACCGAGGACGTGATCGCGGCATCATGAATCCATGGCGACACGGGAGGTGGTCCGGGCGGGAGCTTTCGCGCGGATCTACGATCCGAGCGCCGGGGAGTCGGAGGCCTGGTACATCAACGATCACACATTCGTTCGCGACGCTGCCGGAAGGTGGCACCTTTTCGGGATCACCCACCTCGAGCCGGCGGATCCGTTCGACGAGATCGAGTTCGCTCACGCCACCGCCGACCGGCTGCACGGTGCGTGGACCAAGCATGCCTCCGCGTTGCGGGTGGACCGGGACTACGGGGAGACGCATCTGTGGGCGCCTTATGTGCTCGGCGCTCACGGCCGGTACTACATGTTCTACGCCGCGGGCGGCGCCGACCGCACCGCCGCGGCGATGAATCTGGCGACCTCGCCCGACCTCTTCCACTGGACCAGATCGGCGGAGGGCCCGCTGTTCCGCGACGGCTACGACGCTCGCGATCCCATGGTGGTGCGCGTCGGCGAACAATGGGTGATGTACTACTGCGCGACCAGCGCCCCGGCGGGTGGTCACCATGTCGTCGCCTACCGCACCAGCGCCGACCTCCTGCACTGGGGCGATCGGCACATCGCGTACACGGACCCGGCCAAAGGCACCGAGGCGGGCAACACCGAATCGCCTTACGTCCTCCGGTACGGGGGATGGTGGTACTTGTTCATCGGTCCGCGCCCGCATTACGTCGGCACCGACGTCTTCCGCAGTGACAATCCTTTCCATTTCCGCATCGGCGACAAGGTCGGACACATCGCGGCGCACGCCGCCGAGGTGGTCGACGAGGACGGCCGCTGGTGGATCACCAGTGCGGGGTGGGGACAGGGCGGGGTACATCTGGCGCCGCTCGGCTTCCCGCAGTCGCGGGTCGTCAAAACGGTTCCGCGCTAAGCGGTCCGAAGCACCGGGCCGAGCGCTATTTCGGCGAAACGCGTCTCCGAGCGCGGTCGCGGCTGGTATCTCTTGATCGAGTCGAACTCTCCGATCACCCACCTACGGGAGGGACCGGCATGGCCCGTATCGGCATCATCAGCATCTCCGATGGCCGCGACTATGTGCATGCGGGCATCGCCGATTTCATCGCCTCCACCGAGGACCGGCTGGTGGCCGCGCTCGCGGACGCGGGCCACGATGTGGTCCGTGGCGCGGCGCCGATCAGCGACAACGCGTCGGCCGGTGCGGTGGCGCGCGCGGTCGCCGCGGCGGGCGTCGATCTCACCGTCCTGCATTACGCGGTCTGGGCGTTCCCGCATTTCACCATGCTGGCGGCGGGCGCGATTCCGGGGCCGCTGCTGTTGCTGTCGAATATCGACCCGGTCCAGCCGGGAATGGTGGGCATGCTCGCCGCCGGAGGTGCGCTGGATCAGATCGGACGTCGGCACAGCAGGCTGTGGGGCGATCCGTCCGATCCCGAACTCATCGACGCGATCGGCGTGCGCGCGCGGGCCGCGGCAGCCGTGGCGAGCCTGCGCGGTTCGACGTTCGGGCGCTTCGGTGGGCGGCCGATGGGCATGAACACCGCGGTCGCCAACACCGATCAGTGGCAGCGCCTGTTCGGCATCGACGTCGAGGAAATCGATCAGTGGGAGATCGTGCGGCGCGCGGAACTGGCCGACGCGGGCGAGGCGAAGGCCGCGCGCGAGTGGCTGGAGCGCAACACCGCGGGCGTGTACTACGACGGCGCCAAGCTCACCCCGCAACTGCTGGAACGTCAGATCCGCTCGTACCTGGCGGTGCGCGAGCTGATCGACGAGTGGCGCCTGGATTTCTCGGGGATCAAGGGGCAGCCCGAGCTCACCCAGTATTTCGCCACCATGGACGTCACCGAGGCCTTCCTCAACGACCCCTACGACTGGAACGGACCGAAGGAGCCGCACGTCTGCGCGACCGAGGCGGACATGGACGGCGCGCTGACCATGCAGCTGCTCAAAGGGATCGCGGGCACCCCGGTGCTGTTCGCCGACGTCCGGCACTATCACGCCGATCGGGACATCTGGGATCTCTGCAATTCCGGCCAGCACGCCACCTGGTTCGCCGCCCGTAGCGACGATCCGGCGGAGAACCTGGCGAAGGTGCACCTGTACCCGGAGGTGTTCTTCTTTCCCGCGGGCGGCGCCTCGGTGCATCATCTGGCCGCACCGGGCCGGATGACTCTCGCCCGGCTCACCCGGCTCGACGGCGACTACCGCATGCAGCTGATGCTCGGCGAATTCGAGGAATACGACGAGCAGACCAACGAAGCCCTGATGAAGCAGTCGACCCGGGAATGGCCGCACGCGTTCGCCCGGCTGGACGCGCGCGCCGAGGATTTCCTGAACCGCTTCGGCGCCAACCACATTCACGCGGTGCCCGGCGACCACCGAGAAGCCGTGCGCGCGACGTGCGAATTGCTCGACGTCACGGTGGACGAGTTCACGCGGTGACGATGTTTCTCGGTATCGACATCGGGACCTCGAGTTCGAAGGGCGTGCTCACCGACGCGCGCGGCACGGTCATCGCCAGGGCCGAGCGGGCGCATGAGGTATCCATGCCGCACCCCGGCTGGGTCGAGCACGACGCGGAGAAGGTGTGGTGGGCGGATTTTCTCGCACTCGCCAGTGAGCTGGTGGCGGCGGCCGGCGGCGCCGCGCTCGAGGGACTCGCGGTGTCCGGCATCGGCCCGTGCCTGTTGCCCGCCGACGCGAAGGGCAGGCCGTTGCGCCCGGCCATCCTCTACGGCGTCGACACCAGGGCGAGCGTCGAGATAGCGGAATTGAACGACGAATTCGGCGCGCGGGCCGTGCTCGACCGCGCCGGATCGCCGCTGACCAGCCAGGCTGTCGGCCCGAAAGCCCGGTGGCTGGCCCGGCACGAGCCGGATGTCGCCGCACGCACCGCGATGCTGCTGATGGCGAGTTCTTTCCTGGTGCACCGGCTCACCGGCCGGTACGTGCTGGACCACCAATCGGCCAGTCAGTGCGTGCCCCTCTACGACCTGCGCGAACGTGCCTGGGCGAGCGACTGGGCCGAGCGGATCGTGCCGGGCTGGCGGCTGCCGGAGCTGGCCTGGCCCACCGAGATCGTGGGCCGGGTGAGCGCGGACGCGGCGGCCGCGACCGGACTTCCGTCGGGGCTGCCCGTCACCACCGGGACCATCGATGCCTGGGCCGAGGCGGCCAGCGTCGGCGTCCGCGCTCCGGGCGACGCGATGATCATGTACGGCACCACCATGTTCCTGGTGCAGGTGCTCACCGACCCGCGCCCACATCCCGGCCTCTGGGGCACCTGCGGCACCTGGCCGGGCACGTATACCCTCGCCGCGGGCATGGCCACCTCCGGCGCGGTCACCGACTGGCTGCGCAAGCTCGTGGGTGGCGAGTTCACCGACTTGGTCGCCGCGGCAGCGGAGGTGCCCGCGGGGAGCAGGGGGTTGCTCGCGCTGCCCTATTTCGCCGGGGAACGCACGCCCTTGTTCGATCCGGACGCGCGCGGCATCGTCGCGGGATTGACCCTCGGGCACGGACGGACCGAGCTCTACCGCGCGGTTCTGGAAGGCATCGCCTACGGAGTGCGCCACAACCTCGAGGCCATGACCGAAGCAGGCGGGCAGGCGGGACGTCTGGTCGCGGTGGGCGGCGGCACCAGAGGCGGGCTGTGGACCCGAATCGTCTCCGATGTCACCGGGCTGCCGCAGCAATTGCCCGCCGACACCGTCGGGGCGAGTCTCGGCGACGCCCTGCTCGCGGCCGAGGCCGCCGGGATCGACACCTCCGGGTGGAATCCCGTCGTCGACACCGTGCGACCGCAGCCCGAAAGTGTCGCGATCTACGACGAGTACTACCGGCACTACCGCGATCTGTACGATCGGACGACGAATATCGCGCATTTCCTCGCGGCCGAACAGCACCGCGCCGGGGCGGCTTCCTGATCGCGAATATCCGTGCGACGATGCACAGTTGCTCCGCGGAACGATACGAGGATGTCATGCCCACGATCACCTTGACCCAGGACAATTTCGACTCCGTCGTCACGTCGCATCCGATCGTGCTGGTGGACTGGTGGGCCGGTTGGTGTGGGCCGTGCCAGTATTTCGCTCCGGTGTACGAAGCGTCGTCGCAGCGGCATCCGCAGATCGTGCACGGCAAGGTCGACACCGAAGCCGAGGTCGCGTTGACCGCTGCCGCCCAGGTGACGCAGTACCCGACGGTGATGGCGTTCCGGGACGGCCTGCTCGTCTACTCCGCCGCGGGCGCCCTCGCCTCGGACGCGCTGGAAGACCTTGTGCAGCAGATCCTCTGGCTGGACATGGACCAGTTCCGCCGGGAACTCGCCCAGCAGACCGACACCCGGCAGTTGGCCGCGACCGGCGGGGCCGCCACGGCGCACCGGGCCGGGCTCGCGCCGACCGCACCCCGGTACGGATGGCCGGGACTGTGACCGCGCCGGGCGGTGAACTGTGGCGGCTGGACGGCACGCGAACGCGGTCGGTCAGCGCCGAGAATCCGACGGGGGCGCCCGGCGCGGGCGCGCGGGCGACCGACGGCACCGGAGCGCACGCGGCACGGCTGCTCGGGGCGGGGTGGAAGATCTCCCCCTCGATCGCGCTCGCCCACGGCGAAACCGCCACGCTGGCCGACGTATCCGGTCCCGGCGTTTTCCGGCATTTCTGGTTGACCACCGAGCGTTCCGTCCTTCGCGGGCTGACGCTGCGGATGACCTGGGACGACGCGGCACGGCCCGCGATCTCCTCGCCCCTCGGCGACTTCTTCTGCAACGGATGGGGCGAGACCGCCCTGCTGAGTTCGGAGATGGTGGTCGTCGCGCCAGCGGGTGGGTTGAACAGCTACTGGCCCATGCCGTTTCGGCACCGCGCTCGCATCACGCTCGAAAACCACTGCGGACGCGAGGTTCCGGTGTACTACCAGGCGACTTACACCGAAGAGGACGTACCGGACGAAGCGGGGTATCTGCACACCCGGTGGACGCGGACCACCGGCCTGGGGAACCCTGCCGTCCACACCGTGCTCGACACGGTGCCGGGGCCGGGCCGCTACGTCGGCACCTACCTCGCCATCCGCCCGGGCGCGCCGGGATGGTGGGGCGAGGGCGAGGTCAAGTTCTTCCTCGACGGGGACACCGAGCATCCGACCATTTGCGGGACGGGCACCGAAGACTATTTCGGCGGCGCCTGGAATTTCGATCTCGACGGGACATACCGGACATATTCCACGCCTTATCTCGGGCTGCATCAAGTGCTGCCGCCGGAGGAAATCTATCGAGCGGATCAGCGCTTCGGCATGTATCGCTGGCATGTGCGCGATCCGATCTGTTTCGACCGCGAACTGCGCGTCACCGTCCAAGCCCTCGGATGGCAGGACGCCGAGACCTATCTCCCGCTGGAGGACGCCGACGTGGCGACCACCGCCTGGTGGTATCAGGCTTGAGCGGAGTCGTCCGCATCCGGTGGGAGCTCCGACGCCAGCAGTTCGTCGGCGCGCGCCAGCGCCGCGTCCATGCCCGCGGTGAGATCGTCCATCACGGTCAGGCCGTCCAGCAGTCCGGTGAGTTCGTCCTGCACGGCGCGCAGCTCGGCGATCGCCGGGTCGACGGGGAACCACGCGACCGAGTCGCGCCACCACGGATCGTCGCAGAGCCATGCCCACAGCACAGCACGCACCAGCACCGGGTCGGAGGTGTACATCTGGAACGACTCGGTCGCCGACCCGGCCCGGTGCTCCAGCTCGTAGACGCCGTCGGGCAGCAGCCTGGCCCGGATCTCGTGCAGGTCGGCACGGCTGAGTTCGAGCACGGCGTCTTCCGGCCCGGCCGGTTCGCCGAGCAGGTCGCCGAGCGCTTCCTCGGTCAGCTCCGGCAGCTGCGTCCCGTCTCCCGTGCGGATGCGCACGTCGGTGGGGTCGATGCTCATCGCGACAGTCTGCCCGATACGGCGGCGGAATACCCGAAAGGCTCCGGTGCCGGGCGGCGAGGGGCAAGGTGGTCGGTATGGGTGTGCTCCAGACGATCGGACGATTCGCCGGATCGCGCGACGGGCTCGTCCTCGAAATGCGACCGGTTTCCGCCGAGGTGTCGATCCGCCCGCGTCCGCTGTGCGACGGGGGCGGTGTCGGCGACGCGAGCGGGCTTCGATCGGGGCAGGCGCCATGACGACCGTGGCGGGAGTCGACAGTTCCACCCAGGCGTGCAAGGTCGTGGTCTGCGACGCCGACAGCGGTGAGGTTCTCGCTCAGGGGCGGGCCACGCACCCCGAGGGGACCGAGGTCGCCCCGGCCGCGTGGTGGGACGCGCTACAGACGGCGAGTGCGGGATTGCTCGACGACGTCGACGCGGTAGCCGTCGCGGGGCAGCAACAGGGCTTGGTCCCATTGGACGCGGCGGGTGTCCCGGTGCGGGACGCGCTGCTGTGGAACGACGTCCGCTCCGCCGACGCGGCGAAGGAACTGATCGCCGACCTGGGCGGCCCGCGGGCGTGGGCCGATGCGGTCGGCAACGTACCGGTGGCAGGCCTGACCGTCGCCAAACTGCGCTGGCTGGCCGACCACGAGCCGGAACTCGCCGACAACACCGCCCACGTCGTGCTGCCACACGACTACTTGACCTGGCGGCTACGGGGCGGCGGACCGGGACACATGCTCGAGCCGACCACCGATCGGGGCGATGCTTCCGGCACCGGCTATTGGTCACCAGCCGACGGAGACTATCGCGAAGATCTGCTCGCCATGGCTTTTCGTGGGCGCCACCCGGGCCTGCCCCGGGTCCTCGGCCCGGACCAGTCCGCCGGGCACACACCTTCGGGCGCACTGGTCGCCGCCGGAACGGGAGACAACGCCGGGGCCGCGCTCGGCTTGGGCATCACTGATGGCGATGTGGTGGTCTCCCTCGGCACCAGCGGAACGGCATACGCTCGCACCGACCGTCCGGCCGCCGACGAGACCGGCGCGGTGTCCGGTTTCGCGGACGCCACCGGCGCGTTCCTGCCGCTGGTCTGCACGCTCAACGCCGCCCGCATCCTCACTTCGACCGCCGATCTGCTCGGCGTGGATCTGCCGACGCTGGAATCGCTGGCCGCGCAGGAGCCGCCGGGCGCGGACGGCGTGGTCATGCTGCCCTACCTCGCCGGTGAACGCACGCCCAACCTGCCGCACGCCGCGGGCAGCCTGCACGGGTTGCGGCCGGAGGCGATGCGCGCAGGCACAGTGGCCCGCGCCGCCTTCGAGGCTCTGCTGTGTCATCTCGCCGACGCGCTCGACCACCTCACCGAGATCGGCGGGGTCTCGCCGCGGCGCGTGCTGCTCATCGGCGGCGCGGCGCGCTCCCGGCTGGTGGCGGCCATCGCCGCGCAGGTCTTCGGCGTCACGGTGACGGTGCCGGAACCGGCCGAGTACGTGGCACTCGGCGCTGCCAGGCAAGCGGCATGGGCGCTCAGCGGCACGTCCCGGCCGCCGTCCTGGCCCGCATGCTCGGTCGCGGAGATTCCGCCACCGGCCGACACCGCGACCGGACGGGACATCCGGGCCGCGTATCGGAGGACCCGCCAGGCGCTGTACGGCTGACCACTGTCTTCACCGCAGTCCCTGCGTGCGCAGCGAATCCGGAAGCGCCCTGTTTCCGCTCTGCGGGTAGCCGATTTTCGTCGCCGGGTGGCGCCTCGACGGCCGGAGGGGTTGGATCACCTCGTCGAAGAGAGGTGGACGAATGACCGATACCCAGGTGCGAAGGGCGGTGACGGCGGAACGAGCCGAACTCGCCGAACTCCTGGCCGGACTGGACGCCGAGGGCTGGGACTCGCCGACCCTCTGCGCGGGCTGGCGGGTACGCGAAGTGGTCGCGCACATCACCATGCCGTATCGCCTGTCGAGCGCGCGCCTGGCGGTGGGGATGGTCGCGGCGTTCGGGAACTTCAACCGCTTGGCCGACCGCACCGCCCGGATGGACGCCGCCACGCTGAGCACCTCGGATCTGCTGAAATCACTGTGGGACAACGTCGATCACCCCTGGCGCCCGCCGGGCGGCGGGCTCTCCAACGCGTTGAGCCACGATGTGATCCACGGGCTGGACATCACCGTTGCCCTGGGCCTGGACCGCTTGGTGCCCGAGGACCGGATGCGCTTGGTGCTGGACACGATCGACCCCAGGACCGTCAAGCTGTTCGGCGCCGAACTCGGCGGCATCGAACTGCGCGCCGACGACCTGGACTTCAGCTATGGGTCCGGGACGGTGCTGTCGGGGCGCGCCCAGGACCTGCTGCTCGTCCTCTGCGGCCGCAAACTGCCCGCCGGACACCTCACCGGCGAGCCCGCGGAGCGATTCACCGCACGCGACTGACCCGACGCCCGTCGCTCACCGGCCGGTTTCGGCGCACGCACGCAGGTAGGCAGCCGTTTCGTCGTCGGCGGGGAAGTACGCTTCGACCGCGACCTCGTCGAGCGTGATGTCGAATGCCGCGCCGAAGGTCGTGATCGTGCTGAAGAACGCGAGTTCCGTGTCGCGGTGGCGCAGTCGGATCGGCAGCAGGATGTCCGCGATGTCACTGTCCGCGCCGCCCGGCGAGCCGTAGGAGCGCAGTTCCTCGTGCAGCGCGGCCAGTTCGGGATCTCCGGTCGCCATCACCTGGCGCGCCAGGCGGGGCAGCAGGAAAGCGCGGACCTGCTCGAGGTTGCGCAGCCGGGAGGCGAAGCCCGCCGGGTGCAGGCCGAGCCGCATCATGTTGATCGGCGGTTCGAGCAGTCGCGGATCCACAGCGTCGAAGAACACGCCCACACAATCGTTGGCCTGCACCAGATTCCAGCGCCGGTCCACCGCCAGCGCCGGATACGGTTCATGCAGCCGCAGTACCCGCTGCACCGCGTCGCGGGCGCGCCGCAGCGCGGGGTCGTTCCAGTCACTGCGCCGGAACTCGGGAGCGTGTCCGGCGGCGATCAGCGCGCGATTGCGTTCGCGAAGCGGAATGTCGAGCTGTTCGGCCAGGTGCAGCACCATGGCTCGGCTGGGCGTCGTGCGGCCGGTCTCGACGAAACTGACATGCCGGGCGGACACGTCGGCCTGGATGGCCAGGTCCAGCTGGCTCAGCTTCCGCCGGTGCCGCCACTCTCGCAGCAGCTCGCCGACCGGTCGATCACCGTTCATCGGCCCAGTATCACGACGCCCGGGTCACGCCCGCCATTACATGGCGGGTAATCGACACCCCGGTTCGCGCGCTGCCAGTCTCGTCGGCATGACGAACGACAGCGCGGCAGCGCGCAACAGGGAACTGCTCCTGAACGGCTTCACGGAGTTCGCGGCGGGCAACGTCGACGTGCTGCGCACTCTGCTGCACGACGACTTCCTCGAGCACAGCCCCGGAAATCCCTCCGGGAAGGACGCTTTCATCGAGTTCATCGCCCAGGCACCGGTGGCCGGGTCGAAGCTGGAGCTGGCGCGGGTGATCGCCGACGACGAATACGTGGTCATGCACTACCGCATGATCCCGCCGGGCGACGAAGAGCCCGACCTGGCTGTGGTCGACATCTGGCGGGTGGCCGACGGAAAGATCGTGGAGCACTGGGATGTCGTGCAATCGGTGCCCGAGCCCGCGCAGATACCGCACGGCATGTTCTGACCGGGAAAATTCGGTTCTCCGGCGACGGTTTCGCCGGAGCCTGACCGTCACCTGCCGTGCAGCGCCCGCATCCGATCGGGTACCGGGGCTCGAGTACCCGATCGGATCGTCGGTGGTACGCGCGTGATACGCGCACCAGCCGCGACCTGCCATCGCGCCACGAGTCGGTCAGCGCGAGAGCGGGTGCCAGATGGTCACCGCCGGGCCGAGCGTCCGGCAGCGCGCAGGATCGCGGCGAATGCCGCCGCCTGCGCGGAATCGGCTCGGCCGCAGGACCAACCGAGGTGTTCGCCGCTGCGGTATTCCAGGTAAGCGATGGCGCCCTCGTCTCGGTCCGTCGCCTGCTGGGTCAGGCCGAGCACCTCGATGCGATACCCCGCCTCGGCCAGTGCCTCGGTGAGCGCCGCGACCGGGCCGCCGCCGCGCCGCGTACGGTGGGTGACGCCGTCGACGATCAGCGTGATCTCGGTGTCCGCTTCGGCGCCGTCGCCGCTGGTGCGCCAGTCCTTCACGGCCAGCCCCGACGGGTCGTCGCAGTAGATCGCCTCGAACAGGTCACGCAGTTCGGCGGCGCCGATCTCGACGCCGGTGTCGTCGGCGAGCGCTTGCACGTGCCCGGCGAAATCGATCTGCAGGCGTCGTGGCAGGTCCATGCCGTATTCGGTGTGCAGCAGGTAGGCGATGCCACCCTTGCCGGATTGGGAATTGACCCGGATCACCGCGTCGTAGCTGCGGCCGAGGTCGGCGGGATCGATGGGCAGATACGGCACGTGCCAGTCGGCCGCGCGCTCGGGAATGCCCGTCGTGGCGGCCCGGGTGCGATGCTCGGCCATGCCCTTCTTGATCGCGTCCTGATGAGTCCCGGAGAACGCGGTGTGCACCAGATCGCCCACATACGGGTGTCTTTCGTGGATCGGCATACGCGTGCAATATTCGACGGTTCGCCGGATCTCGTCGATGTCGGAGAAGTCGATCATCGGATCGACGCCCTGCGCGTGCAGATTCAGCGCCAGCGTGGCGATGTCGACGTTGCCGGTACGCTCACCGTTGCCGAAGACGCAGCCCTCGACGCGTTGCGCGCCCGCGAGTACCGCCAGTTCGGCACACGCGACGCCGGTGCCGCGATCGTTGTGCGGGTGCACCGACAGGATGACGCTGTCGCGGCGAGCCAGATTGCGGTGCATGTATTCGATCTGGTCGGCGTAGACGTTCGGGGTGGCGACTTCGACGGTGGCGGGCAGGTTCAGGATGACCGGACGCCGCGGTGTGGCGTCCCACAATGTCGTCATCCGGTCGCAGATCTCGAGGACGTAGTCGGGCTCGGTCAGGTTGAACACCTCGGGCGAGAACTCGAACCGCACGTTCGGCAGGTCCCCGGCGCAGTCCAGCACTGCGCGCCCGCCGTCGAGGATCAGCTCGCGCAGCGCCGCGCGGTCCTTGCGGAGCACGATGTCCCGCCACGCGGGAGCCGTCGCGGTGTACATGTGGATCACGACGTCGTTGGGGATGCCGCGGACCGATGCGACGGTGCGCTCGATGAGATCGCGCCGCGCCGGGGTGAAGACGGCGATCGTCACGTCCTCGGGCGCGAGATCCTCCTCGGCGATGAGCCGAACGAAGTCGAAGTCGGTCTGGGACGCCGACGGGTAGCCGACCTCGATCTCCTTGTAGCCCATGGCGACCAGGAGCTCGAAGAAGCGTCGTTTGCGCGCCGGGTCCATCGGCTCGGCGAGTGCCTGATTGCCGTCGCGCAGATCGACCGGCACCCACAGAGGCGCCTGCGTGAGCCGGGCGTCGGGCCATTTCCGTTGCGTGAGCGGTACTTCCACGCGTCGGTGGATGTCACGATAGCGGTGCGACGGCATTTGCGAGCGCCGCTGGCGATTCCACGCCGGAGCCTGATCGGGCACCTGCCCCGCAGGCGTGTGGATGGTGGGGAATGCGGTGGTCATGGGTCTGCTTCCTGGCCATTGCGGCCGTCACGACAAGGGTGACCGGCCACGACGAAGCCCCACGGCGGGCGGCCGGTCGTTCAGGCCCCGCCGTGGCGGCTAAGCAGAAGCATGGTGCGCATGATGGCTAGACTGTACACGACTCCTCAGACAAGTAGAGAGGTAGTGAATGATCTCCCAGGTACGGCGCCATCCACTGGCCGCGCAGGCGGCCGAAGTGCTGCTCGTCCGCATCCAGGCGGGCGAATGGCCGCTGGGTCACCGCCTGCCCGGTGAGACCACCCTGGCCGCACAGCTCGGCGTCGGACGCTCGACGCTGCGGGAGGCGATCCGCGAGCTGGCCGGTAAAGGCGTCCTGGACAGCAGGCAGGGCGCGGGCGTTTTCGTGACCGCGCTCGAGGCGACCGAGGAATGGGACGCCGTGTTGCGCCGCGCCACCATCGCCTCGGTGATCGAGGCGCGCATCGCCATCGAGGCCGAGGCCGCCGCACTGGCCGCCCAGCGGCGCACCCCCGCCGACCTGCGCATGATCCGCCGGGCCCTGGCCGCGCGCGAAGCACACGGCGAGCCGGTGGCCGAGCACGTAGACGCCGATATGGCGTTCCACCGGGCGGTCATCGTGGCCGCCCACAACGACGTACTGACCCAGTTGTTCGACAGCTTCCTGCCCCGGTTGCGGCTGGCGATGATCGACATGTTGAAGATCCGCCCGGTGCCGTCGGAGTCCGTGGATCACGCCGCGCATCAGCGGCTGGCCGACGCCATCGCCGCCCGCGACCCGGCCGCCGCGGCGGAGTACAGCCGCGCCCACCTGACCACTCTGAAAGAGGCTTTCACGTGACCGAACCGGTGCTGGAACTGACCGACGTGACCTTCCGCCGCGAGGGCAAGAAGATCATCGGCGGGATTTCGCTGACCGTGCGCGCCGGCGAACGCTGGGCGCTGCTCGGTCCGAACGGCGCGGGAAAGAGCACCCTGCTCGGCTTCTGCGGCGCGGTCACCTTCCCCACGTCGGGTTCGGTCCGTGTGCTCGGCGCTGAACTCGGTCGCGTCGAATTGCAGCAGCTGCGCCGCGGCATCGGCCAGGTGAACCCACGCCACCCGTTGCGGTCTCCGCTGACCATCCGCGAGGTCGTGTTGACCGGCCTGACCGCGACGATCGACACCCCCATGCGCTGGACACCGACAGCCGACCAGCTCGACCGAGCCGACGCGATGATCGACACCGTGGGCCTGACCGGGAAGGCGACGGAGATCTGGCCCACGCTGAGCCAGGGCGAGCGCGGCCGCACGCTCATCGCCCGAGCGCTGATCGCCGAGCCACGGCTACTGCTGTTCGACGAACCGTCCACCGGCCTGGACGTCGCCGCGCGCGAGCAGTTGCTGGACACTCTCGACACCCTGGACCGCACCCACCCCGACGTCGCCTCCATCCTGGTCACCCACCACTTGGAAGAGCTGCCCAGCACGACGACCCACGCGTTGCTCATCGCGGGCGGTCACGCCGTCGCGGCGGGCCCCGCGCTGGAGACGATCACCACCGAGAACGTCACCGCCGCCTTCGCACACCCGGTGGAGGTCCGCCATGACGACGGCCGTTGGACCGCGCGAGCGGCCCGCAAAACCATCGCGTGGCCGCGGTAGGCGCTTCGGCCGGAGAAATTTCCGCCGACATGTCGATTCGGGCGGGGGTCGTTCGATGCAGTGATGTGAGGATCGACCGATCCTGACGCCACATCGACCGAGGATGCCGAGATGCGATACATGATGCTCATCCGCCTTGACCCCGACACTTCCCCGGAGCCGGACGACGCGCTGGTCGAACAGGTGGGCAAGGTGATCGAGGAGATGACCAAGGCGGGCGTGCTGCTGGACACCAACGGTCTGCACTCGATCACCGAAGCCACCAGGGTCACCCAGTCCGGCGGCAAGCAGACCGTGCTGGACGGACCGTTCACCGAATCCAAGGAGATCGTCGGCGGATACTGCATTCTGCAGGTCAAGTCGAAGGAAGAGGCGGTGGAATGGACTTCTCGTTTCCTCGCCGTACACGGACCCGAATGGGACATCGAGGTCGAGGTCCGGCAGATCGCCGAACCCGCCTGAGCGGGCACGGCGGATGAGCGGGCAGCCGTCCGCGGATTCGGCGCGACGCGCCGCCGAAGCCGTGACCCGGATGGAGTGGCCCCGGTTGGTCGCCGGGCTCACCCGGATGGTCGGCGATATCGGCGCCGCCGAGGAACTGGCGCAGGACGCGTTGGTCGCGGCGTTGGAGCAGTGGCCGCGCGACGGCGTGCCGCCGAACCCGGGCGGCTGGCTCATGCTCACCGCCAAGCACCGGGCGATCGATCGGGTGCGGCGCAACCGCACCTTCGCCCGCAAGCTGGAGCTGCTCGGTCGCGATCTCGTGACCGAGCAGCCGCCGCCCGATACGAACGACGACCTGGTCGAGGACGACCTGCTGCGAATGATGTTCACCGCCTGTCACCCGATGCTCACCGAACCGGCCCGGGTCGCGCTCACCCTGCGGCTGCTCGGCGGGCTGACCACCCAGGAGATCGCCCGGGCGTTCGTCGTGCCGGAATCGACCGTGGCGCAACGGATCGTGCGCGCGAAACGCGCCATCGCCGACAAGCGGGTCCCCTACACGGTGCCACGCGGTGCCCAGCTGGCCGATCGGTTGGCCTCGGTGCTGGCCGTGGTCTACCTGATCTTCAACGAGGGCTACGCGGCGACGGCGGGCGAGGACTGGGTCCGCGAGGAGCTGTGCCAGGACGCGCTGCGCCTGGCCCGCATGCTCGGCGAATTGCTGCCCGCCGAGCCGGAGACGCACGGCCTGGTCGCGCTGCTGGAGCTACAGGCTTCCCGGCTGCCCGCGCGCACCGGAACCGGCGAAGAGGTGGTGCTGCTCGACGACCAGGACCGCGCACGGTGGGATCGCCTGCTGATCCGGCGCGGGCTGGCCGCCCTCGGGCGGGCGAACAGCACGGCACGTGAGCGCGCCTTGCCGCCGGGACGGTACGCGCTGCAAGCCGCGATCGCCGCGGTGCACGCGA
This sequence comes from Nocardia sp. NPDC051929, assembly GCF_044548645.1. Classification (NCBI taxonomy): domain Bacteria; kingdom Bacillati; phylum Actinomycetota; class Actinomycetes; order Mycobacteriales; family Nocardiaceae; genus Nocardia; species Nocardia sp. NPDC051929. The sequence goes on from NZ_JBIUCG010000018.1 coordinate 18,882, forward strand.
TGGCGGCGACGCCGGAAGAGACCGATTGGCGGCGCATCGCCGGACTGTACGCCGTTCTGGCGCAACGCTTTCCCTCCCCCGTCGTGGAGCTGAATCGCGCGGTCGCGGTGAGCAAGGTGCACGGCCCCGCAGCGGGGCTGGAGCTGGTGGACGCGCTCGTCGCCGCGGGCGCCCTCACCGACTACCACCTGCGCTACGCCGTGCGCGGCGACCTGCTCGCCCAGCTGGGCCGGTATGCGCAGGCCCGCGCCGAATTCACGCGCGCGGCGGAACTGACGGGCAATACTTCCGAGCAGGCCCTCCTGCTCGACCGGGCGGTCGCCTGCGCGCAGGCCGATTGACCGCACCACGGTGGTAACGCCGCTGTAATCGCCACACCGCAAACGCGTGTGAGCATGCAACGAAATCGATTACCACCGAAGGGAATACGACTACGTGTGGCAGCTCTATCGAGCAGTACTCCGCACCGGCGACCACCGCCTGCTCGGCTACGTGGACGCGGGCCCGCGGCTCATGGAACACGCCAGGATCGGCCACCACCTCGTCCAAGGGATCGAGCGACTGCTCACCGAACCCGCTCGGGTCACCTGGGCGGGCCGGGATGCGCAACGACCACGACTAGGCGAAAACCTTTATCGCACAGCAGGTTCGGTCGCCGCACTGCGGCCGCCGGAACACGGCGCGGTCGGCCGCTATCTCCTCAATCACGACCTGCGGATCTTCGTGGACAAAGCGACCGTACTGGAGAACGAGGCCCGTCACCGCATCCACCCACTCCCCTTGCTCACCGCCGAACCCACACCGGATCCCGGCCGCACGGTGGGCGACCGCACTCTCCTCGGCTCTTGGGCACACGCCCTGATCTCGGTCCGCGACACCGTGCCGAAAGGCTATGAACAACGCAAGTTCGATTTGGTCGAACGCCTTTCGTAAACCTCACCCTTCGCTCGTGCGGATGACCTCCGGTCTCCCCCACCGCCCGGATCGCTCTACCGTCGCCGGTCGGGCACCTCGCGGCCGATGCGGCGCTACCGTTCCGGTGGTCCCGGAGAATCCGCGGGGGCCGCGCGGTATTCGGCTTCGGCGAGTTTCTTCAGCGTCAGCAGTTGCTTACGCATCATGAGCAGGTCGCCGAGGGCCAATGTCACCGCGACGAGTCTGGGCGCGCCGCAGCGTATCCGGACCAGGAGGCGGGTTCCCGTGCCTTCTGGTCGCACCGCGTAGGTGACGCACACCTTGCCCGAGACCAGCGTGATGTGCCTGCCCAGGACGAAGGAGACCAGCTCGAATTGGGACATGAACCGTTGCCCCACCGCCAGTTCGGTGAGCATCGGGTCGCGCCGGCGCGGGCTGCGTTTGCCGAAGTTGTCCAGCAGGTCGTAGCTGTAGGGCGCGACGCGCAACTGGCACAGCCAGGCGTAGACGAGAGTGGGCGGCGCGTCGACGCTGATCGCTCGATCGGCCTGGAGACCGCCAGGTTGCCGGTCGTCGCACGGCAAGGGTTCCTCGCGTTCGGCTTCGGTGGCGCCCCACACCGTCCCCGGGATCATGCCGCCGCCGCGATCCTGCGCAGCATCTGACGCACCGCCAATCGGTGACCCCCCGTCCCCACGACCAGCGCACGATAGATCCGGCCGTGCAGACCGGGAAAGTCGCCGTAACTACGCGCGCGGACGCGAGTCCGGCCAGGGCCTTCCTCGTCCAATTCGAAGATCAGCGCGTATTTCGAGAACCAGTGCTGGCCGCGCAGCGCCAAACGGTGCGGTTCCGCGACGGAATCGACGACGAACCCGGTGGGCGGCGACGGCTTGTGCGGGTCGCGGCAGACGACTCTCAGCATCGCTTGCCACGCCCGGTCGCGATTCGCGTCGACCGATCTGGCATGCTCATCAATATAGGACAATCGCTCCATATAGAAGGAACGTACTAGTACATGGCGCCGCCCCGCAAGCACGACAGCGACGTGATCCTCGACGCAGCACGCGCGCTGGTCCTCGCCGAAGGGCCCCGCGCGGCCAGCGTGTCGGCCATCGCCGAGGCCAGTGGCGCTCCGGTCGGCACCCTGTATCACCGCTTCGGCAACCGCAACGGTGTGCTCACCGCGGCGTGGCTGCGCGCGCTGCGCCGTTTCCAGGACGGCACCCTCGCCGCCGCCGACCAGCCGGATCCGGTGGAGGCGGGCGTCGGGATGGTGCGCGCCGCCTTGCGGTTCGGCCGCGAACTCCCCCAGGACGCCAAGCTCCTGCTGGAGCTGCGTCCCAGCGATCTGCTCGACGGCGAGCCGGACGCCGAGTTCCGCGCGACCCTGGCCGAGATGAACGCGCCGCTGATCGAGCATCTGCGCCGCATCGCGCTCGCCTTGTTCGGGAGGGACGAGGAGCGAGAGATCGATGCGGTCAGCCGCGCGATCGTCGACCTGCCCTATGCGGCGCTGCGCCGCCACGCCCACGCCGCGCAGCTGCCCGCCTGGCTGGAAGAGGACCTGGCTGCCGCCGCCCGCACCCTGCTGACTTCTTATCGGCCCTGACCTGGCGACGGCTCAGCCGGTGATCAGCCCGGGAGTGAGTTCGTCGAGGCCGGAGATGACCTTGGCGGCCAGGCCGAGCGCATCGGAAGCGGGCGGGTACTCCGGGCGCGGCGCCGCGATCACCCGCATCCCGGCCGCGTGGGCCGAGCGTAGGCCGTTGCTCGAGTCCTCGACGGCCGCACAGTCACTCGGCCGCTGACGCAGGAACGTCGCGACCGTCAGGTAGACGTCAGGCGCCGGTTTGCCGCGATCGACCTCCTCGGTGGAGAAGGTGACGGAGAAGTACTCGATCAGACCCGTCCGGCCCAGCACCGTGTCGATGAGCGCGCGCGGCGACGAACTGGCCAGCCCCAGCGGCCAGTGCTCACAGATCCGCTGCACGGCCTCGACCGCACCCGGCAGCACCGGCACGCCCTCGGCGTAGCGCTCGGACATCCGCTCTATCACCTCCCGCGCGACGGTCTCCGGGGGCTCGCCGACCCCGAGTTCGCCGCTCAGATAGGTCGACCATTCCCCGGTGCTCATCCCCATCAGCCGCTGCTGGGTGTCGGGCAGCCATCGCCCACCCTTCTCCGCGACGTAGCCACGCCGCACCAGTTCCCAGACCGGCTCGGAGTCGATCAATACGCCGTCCATGTCGAACACGACCGCGGTGATACCCATGCGCACAGAGCCTTTCGCCAGCCGAAGCGGTCAGGGATCCAGCGCGGCCGCGACGCGTATCCGGCCGCCGGAACCAGGCCGATACCACCCGGGAAAGGCGATATGCGGTCGCGCACCAGCCTAGGCGGTGACGGCTCGTGACGACGGACACAGCACCCGCGCGGCGAGCATTCACCGGGCAACCGATAACTTGTTCTCATGAACGAACCGCAGGACGGCGACTCGCTGCCGAGTCAGGAGCACCACGAGGGCGGGTTCCGGCCGATGACCCAGCTGATCGCCGCCCACGAGGCAGCCAAGGACGACATCTCCCGCGGCGGGCCGCACTACGGCCAGTTCATCGAGCAGGTGCGCGGCCTGATGGACCGCGTCCGGCTGGCCTCGCCCTCCGACGAGCTGGCGGTGGAGGCGATCGGCATTCTCAAGGAGCTGAACGACAAGCTCGACGCCGCACGGGTGGACGAGTGGTCGACGCCCAACTGGACCCGCTTCGACCTGCCCGCCCGCGGCAACATCACCCTGCCGCCGTTCTTGATCGACCATGTCGACCCGCAGAACGGCGTCGACGCGCGCCTCACCTTCCGCACCTTCCACCTCGGCGGCAACAGCGCCGCCCACGGCGGTCAGATCGCCATCGCCTTCGACGACCTGCTCGGCATGGCGGCCGCGGTGCGCTCCGGCGCGGTGACCAGAACGGCGTCGCTCACCGTCGACTACCGCTCCATCACGCCGCTGAACACCGAACTCAAGGTGCGCGCGTGGGCCGAACGGCAGGAGGGGCGCAAGGTCTATGTGCGGGCCACCCTGCACGACGGCGACCGGCTGTGCGCGGAGGCGAACGGCTTGTTCATCGTGCTGAAGCCCGGACAGCCCTGAAGCTCGGCGCCTGCGCGGCGAGGATCGGCCGGTTCGAGCCTCGGCCCCGCACCTGCCGGAGTCCGCTGGGCGGCGTCGGCTTCTCGCACGGACGGTGAACGGCCCGGCCACCGCATGCCGGGGACGAGCGCCGCTTTCCTGTCCTCTCCGCTCTCGCGCCGCATTCATAGCGCCCGCGCTCGTCGCCCCCCGGGACACGCTGTCGCGTCGACGGATCGCGAGTCCGCCGACGCGCAATGGTCGCCCTCGATAAGCGATTCACCTGCCGACGAGCCGGACCCCGAGCACCCGCGCGCATGGCGCACTGTGCACGACTGCACGGAATGCCCTGTCGGTCAGATCGATTCGCGTCGACCCCGAAGGCGCAGGCAGGCGAGCCACCCGCGAATCCGGCGCGACCACACCTGCACACGATGCAGACTCGCGTGAAATGCCTTCGCCGCGTTCCGGCGCTCGCCGGTCGGACCTGCCACCGGCGAGCGCCGACCGCTCACCGCCCCGGGAAGTGCGCTTCCCGGTACGCGCCGAACCGCGCGTCCACCTGCTCGGCGGTCAGCCCGAAATCGGCGAGGGTGTAGCGGTGCGCCGGGCGTGCCGCCCCAGACGTGCTCTCCGCGTGCAACGCGGTCATCGCCGCCTCGGCCTCGGCGGTCAGTGGCAGCCCGAAGTGCCGGTAGATCGACGTCACCGTGCCGATCGGGTCGGCGACGAACTCGTCGTAGTCGACATCGCAGAACTGCGCCGCGTCGTGGCGTTTGCGGTCGGCGAGGAACCGCTCCGCGCCGCGCGCCCACAGATCCAGCTGCGTCGCGCCGACCACCGGGCCGCGGAACTTTTCCGACCAGCCCGCCGACGCCTGCTCGTTCAAACTGCACACCGACGCGATGATGGTGCGTGGATCGCGGTGCATCTGGATGACCAGCGCGTCCGGATAGACCTCGAAGATCGCGTCCAGCGCGAACAGGTGACTCGGGTTCTTCAGCACCCATCGCTTGCCCGCGTCCGGCAGTCCGATCAGTTGCAGGTTGCGCCGGTGCCTGCGATAGGCGGATGTCCAATCCCGCTCGCGCAACCACTCGGAGTAGGTGGGCAGGTAGGCCAGGCACTCGTAGGACACCGACATGGCCGACTGCCGCAGCAACTGCCAGCACTCCTCGACCTGGTCGGCCGAGATGTGGTGCACTCCCATGAACTCCGGATGTTCGACGTGGTGCTTGTCGTAGGCGGCGGCGAGGCGCTGGTAGACCGGGTTGCTCGCCCACGTCTCGCGCGGCGGGCGCGGCTGCGGCATCTCGGTCAGCCACATCTCCAGCCCTTGGTGCGCCGGGTCGACGTTGAGCAGGCGGTGCACCGCCGTGGTGCCCGAGCGCGGCAGACCGGTCACGAAGATCGGGCGCTCGATCGCCACGTCGGCGTGTTCCGGATGCTGCCGCCAGGCCGCCTCGCTGAGCAGCCGGGCGATCAGCGCGCCGCGCAGGAACGCGCGGTTCACCTTATTGCCGAAGGGCGTGAGTTCGGCGTCCTTCGCATAGGACTCGAGCAGCACCTCGAGCCCTTCGCGGTAGTCGTCCGTGCCGAAGGCGTCCAGCCCGACCACCTTGGTCGCCGAGGCGTGCAGATCGTCGACGGTCCCGACGTCGTCCCTACCGATCACGGTCATCTCCTAGTGGTGGAATTCGCCGGCGTTGACGTCCAGGCACGCGCCGGTGATCGCGCGCGCCAAGGCGGACGCGAAGAACACGACCGCGTCGGCGATCTCGTCGGGTTCGGGCAGTTTGCGCAGGTCGGTGGTCTTCGCGGTCTCGGCGTAGACCTCCTCGGAGGTGATCCCCCGCTGCTGCGCCAGGTAGTTGAAGTACCACTTCAGGTTGTCGGCCCAGATGTAGCCCGGCGCGACGGAATTGACCCGGATGCCCTTCGGACCGAGTTCGGTGGCCAGGCTCTGCGCCAGCGCGAGCAGGCTGGCCTTGGCCATCTTGTACGGCCCGAAGGTGCGCCGCGAGTGGTGCAGCACGGCCGAGTTGATCATCACCACCGAGCCCTTGGTCTCGGTGAGGGCGGGCACGAACAACCTGGTCAGGCGCAGCGCGGCCAGCACGTTGGTCTCGAAGCCCGCGCGGACCTGATCCAGGTCGACGTCGGCGAGGTCGACGATCGGCGGGATCGCGAAGGCGTTGTTCACCAGCGTGTCGACCTTGCCGAAGGCGCTGTGCGCGGTCTCGACCAGATTCACGACCGCGGCCTCGTCGTTGATGTCGGTCGGCACGACCACCGCGCGCCTGCCCAGTTCGGTGATCTCCTTGGCCACCTCGGTCAGTCGCGATTCGGTCCGGGAAGCCAGCACTACGTCCGCGCCCGCCTTCGCGCTCTGCACCGCGATCGCACGCCCCAGTCCCGGCCCCACGCCGGAGACGACGACCACTTTGTCCCGCAGCAACATCAGCCGAGCATCCTCTCCGCGACGGCGACCTGACGCGCCGCGATCCGGTCGCGCCACTGCTCCGGCGTGACCCGCGCCTGTTCGTGGAACAGCAGGCGATTGGGCAGGTCCGCGACGGAAACGATCTCCACGGTCGGCCCGTCGTCGGGTTTCATCTCCCGCGACAGCCGCTGCCAGCGGAACTGGAGGTAGCCGCGGGAATGACCGGTGCGCTCGATCCAGTTGGCCAGGCCAGGATCACGCTCGCTGACCACCAGCCGGATCATCCCGTCCGGGTCCACGTGTGCCTGGTCGGCGGTGAGGCTGGTCTGATGGTTGATGTAATCCAGCGACAGGTACCACATGCTGCCGAGCTGGAAGCCCTGGTAGGGGGCGTCGGATCTGGGCACCGTGATGATCATGGCCTGGTCGTCGTCCAGGTCGTAGTGACCCACCGAGGAGAACTGGGTGCTCAGCCCGCCCGGCGTCGGCCTCGGCTCGGTCAGCGTGTTCACCGGCAGGTTCAGATAGAACCACTCCGGGAAGGCCAGGAAGGTCTTCAACCGCGACACCAGCATCTTGCCCGCCACGCCGTATCGCTTGGTGAGCACGTCCTTGGTCAGCGGCGGCGGCGCGTCGCCGATCCGGTCGACGCGCTGGATGCGGATCGTGCCCGCCTTCTCCGTCACCCAGTCGCTGTGCACCTCGCGGACCACGAGCATCGCCGCGTCGGCGCCGAGGTGCACATAGCCGGGGCCCGCTTCGCCGGGTCCGAAGCGGATCTCGTAGGTCCCGTCCGCGCGGATGTCGAGCTTTCGGTCGTCGAAAGCGGTGAGGCTGTCGGGCACGTCGACGGGCGAATAGTTGCCGTTGAGCACCTGGAAGCTCAGGTCACGGGTGGTGCCGCGGGTGCCGGTCACCACATATTCGGCGTCCGGGCGCAGGTAGGAGTGGTAGTAGAGGGTGTCGGGGTTGTCCAGCCCCATCTTGGTGTACGGGCCGGTGGACATGACGAAGAACGGGAAGTCCAGCTCGTAGGCCCAGGCCATCTGCAACGACGCGCGGATGCTGCCCGCCAGATAGTCGTAGCCCTCGACGAGGTCCTGTTCGGTGCGAATGTGCGCGGCTCCGGTGATGATCTGCTCGGCGGCGGCGATGGCGTCCGCGAACGGCTGTGTCAGCAAGAGGCTCTCTCCGGTGTTCCAAATATGTACCACTCTGGTACATTTCGATAGGAGAAAGATTAGAACGTGTTCTAGGAGTGGTCAATGGTCGGTCGTCGGTCCGCGCCCACCGCACGCGTGGTGCAGGTCCTGGATTTCTTCGTCGAACAGCGCGGGAAACGCTTCGGGCTCTCCGAGCTCGCCCGCGAACTCGACCTGGCCAAGCCGACCTGCCTGGGCATCCTCACCGAGCTGACCGCGGGCGGCTACCTGATGCGCGACGCCGACACCCGCACCTACGGGCTCGGGCCCGCACTGATCGCGGCGGGCCGGGTGGCGCAGGACAGCTTCGCCATCTCCACGCTCGCCCGCGTCGAGCTGGACAAACTCTCCGCGCGCTACCACACCACCTGCACCGCGTCCGCGGTCGTCGGCGAGCAGATCATGGTGCTGGAGAGCACCGGACCCGGCCTGGTGAAGGTGGGCGCGGCCTACCATTTCGCGCCTCCGGTCGGCCTGATGTACGTGCTCTGGGACACCGACGCGGCGTTCGACGCCTGGCTGGCCAAGCCGCCCGCGGTGCCGTTGCGACAGGACGAGACGCGCCTGCGTCAAGTGGTCGCCGAATGCCGCGAGCGGGGATTCCTGGTGGAGAGCATGACCACCGCGGGACGTCGGCTGTACTCACTGCTGGCCGGGGTCGCCGATCGGGACCTACCCCCTGAGCTGCGCGAACTGGTCGGCGAACTGGTGACGAGCCTCGGCGAGCGGGTGTATCTGGGCGCGGATCTACGGCCACGCAAGGAGCACGCGGTGAGCCTGCTCGCCGCACCGACCTACGACGGCGACGGCAGGCAGAACATGGTGCTCACGATGTACGTCGGCCGCTCGATCACCGGGGCGGAGATCGCCCGCCGCGGCGCGGCGCTGGTGGACGCCGCTGACGCGGTCACGGCGAACTCGGGCGGACGCAGACCATTGACCGAAGACCGAAACGTGTTCTAGTTTTGCGGTGTGAGCCAGTACGCGAAGTCGACGGCGAGCACCTACGAGCTGCCCCATCTGGACGCGCTCGAGGCCGAGTCGGCGCACATATTCCGTGAAGTGGCAGCGACATTCGAGCGCCCGGTGTTGCTGTTCTCCGGCGGCAAGGATTCGGTGGTGATGCTGCACCTGGCGGCAAAGGCCTTCTGGCCAGCGCCGCTACCGTTCCCGGTGCTGCACATCGACACCGGGCACAATTTCGACGAGGTGATCGCCTATCGCGACGAGACGGTGGCCCGCCTGGGCCTGCGCCTGGTGGTCGGACGGGTGCAGGACGACATCGATGCAGGACGGGTCGTCGAGGAGACCGGGCCGCGCGCCTCCCGCAACCGGTTGCAGACGACGACGCTGCTGCGGTCGATCCAGGAGGGCGCGTTCGACGCGGTCTTCGGCGGCGCGCGCCGCGACGAGGAGAAGGCCCGCGCCAAGGAGCGGGTGTTCAGCTTCCGTGACGAGTACGGCCAGTGGGACCCGCGCAGGCAGCGCCCCGAACTGTGGAACCTCTACAACGGCAGGCACCGCGCGGGCGAGCATATTCGCGTCTTCCCGCTGTCGAACTGGACCGAACTGGACATCTGGAGCTACATCGCCGCCGAGGGCATCGAGCTGCCGCCGCTGTACTACGCGCACCGCAGGCCGGTGGTGCAGCGCGACGGAATGCTCCTGGCGCACACCCGCTTTCTCCAGCTGCTCGACGGCGAGGAGCCGTATGAGGCCACCGTCCGTTTCCGCACCGTCGGCGACGCGACCTGCACCGGCTGTGTCGAGTCCACCGCGGCCACACCCGCGGACGTGGTCGCCGAAGTCGCCGCGGCGCGGGTGACCGAGCGCGGCGCCACCCGTGCCGACGACCGCATCTCCGAGGCGGGGATGGAAGACCGCAAACGCGAAGGCTACTTCTGATGACGACCACACTGTTGCGCCTGGCCACCGCGGGCAGCGTCGACGACGGCAAATCGACGCTGATCGGCAGACTGCTGTTCGACTCCAAGACGCTGTTCACCGATCAGCTCGCCGCCGTGGAGCGCACCAGCCGCGACCGCGGCGACGACTACCCTAACCTCGCGCTGCTCACCGACGGCCTGCGCGCCGAACGCGAACAGGGCATCACCATCGACGTGGCGCATCGCTATTTCGCCACGCCCAGAAGAAAGTTCATCATCGCCGACACCCCCGGGCATGTTCAGTACACCCGCAACATGGTGACCGGCGCGTCCACCGCGGACCTGGCGCTGATCCTGGTGGACGCCCGCAAAGGCGTGGTCGAGCAGACCCGCAGGCACGCGTTCCTCGCCAGCTTGCTCGGCATCCCGCACCTGGTGTTGTGCGTGAACAAGATGGACCTGGTCGACTGGTCGCAGGAACGGTTCGAAGAGATTCGCGAGGAGTTCGCGCGGTTCGCCTCCAAACTCGACGTCTCCGACCTGACCTTCGTGCCCGTGTCGGCGCTGCACGGCGACAACATCGTGCACCGGGGCGCGAGCATGCCGTGGTACGAGGGCACTCCCCTGCTACATCACCTCGAAGAGGTGCACATCGCCTCCGACCGCAACCTGATCGACTCCCGCTTCCCGGTGCAGTACGTCACCCGCAACCATGCCCAGGACTTCCGCGGCTACGCGGGCACGGTGGCGGGCGGGGTGTTCAAACCGGGCGACGAAGTGGCGGTGCTGCCGTCGGGTTTCACCACGACGGTGCAGGCGATCTGGGGGCCGGGTGGCACGCCTGTCGCGGAAGCGTTTCCGCCGCAGGCGGTCACCATCCAGCTCGCCGACGAGCTGGACATCTCCCGCGGCGACCTGATCTGCCGCCCGAACAACCGCCCGAACACCGGGCGCGATTTGGACGCGATGGTGTGCTGGTTCGCCGAGGAAACCCAGCTCACGCCCGGCGCGACCTACACCATCCGGCACACCACCCGCGCGGCCACCGCCGAGGTGCGCTCCCTGGACTACCGGCTGGATGTCAACACCCTGCACCGCGACGAGCACGCGGAGACGTTGTCGCTCAACGAGATCGGCCGCGTCCAGCTGCGCACCCGCCAGCCCTTGCTGTTCGACCCGTACCGGCGCAACCGCGCCACCGGCAGCTTCATCCTGGTCGACGACACCACGAACAACACCGTCGCGGCGGGCATGATCACCGGTCCGAGCCTGCCGTCCTCCCGGGTGGTCTGGCACTCCACCGCTGTCGAGCGCGACGAGCGCGCCACCCGCGGCCTGACGGTCTGGCTCACCGGGCTGTCGGGCTCCGGAAAGTCCACCGTCGCCGTGGAACTGGAGCGCAGGTTGGTGGCGGCGGGCCGCCCGGCGTTCCTCCTCGACGGCGACAACCTGCGCCACGGCCTCAACTCCGATCTCGGATTCAGCGCGGCCGATCGGGAAGAGAACGTCCGCCGGGTCGGCGAAGTAGCGAAACTGTTCGCCGAAGCCGGTGTGGTAGCGGTCGTTTCGCTGATCAGCCCCTACCGCGCCGACCGCGACCGCGCCCGTGCCGCCCACGAAGCGGCGGGCATCCCATTCCTGGAGGTGTTCGTCGACACGCCGCTGTCGGAGTGCGAGGCGCGCGACCCGAAGGGGATGTACGCCAAAGCCCGTGCGGGTGAGATCCGCGGCTTTACCGGCATCGACGCCCCTTACGAAGCGCCGACCGAAGCCGAGATCGTCCTGCGGCCCGACCACGGCGACCCGGCGGCGATGGCGGCGACGATCCTCGCGCGGTTGAGCCGGATGGACTGACCGGACGAATCCCGCGGTCGACCGATGCTCGCACCTCGTCGGCGTTGCATCGGGGATACCAGAGTGTCAGCCGGAGGCCTGCGCCGGCGGTTGCCGGACCTTCACGCGCCTGTCCCGGGCCGGCCGCCATGCTCGGCGGTGCGAGCGGATACCGCGGGCTTCTCGGCGCGTGGCGCGCTGAGTGCGTCGCGGATCGTCTCGCGTAGCCAGCGCTGGGCCGGGTCGGCGTCGAGCCGGGCGTGCCAGAGCAGTCGCACTTCGACTTCCGGCAGGTCCGTGGGGAGGGGAAACCAGCGAATGCCCAGGGTTCGGCCGTACTGTTCGGCGAGGCGTTGCGGGACGAGGCCGACGTAGCGGCTCGCGGAGACCAGCAGCGCCGCGACCGCGAAGGACGGAACGACGGCCGCGACGTGGCGTTGCAGCCCGACGGCGTCGAGCGCGTCGTCGAGTGGGCCGCGCGCGCGTCCACGACGCGAGGCCGAGACGTGGGGATACTGGCACAGTTGCCGCAAGCTCGGGCGGCGGCGCCTGCCCAGCGGGCTGTCGGCGCGGACGATGCCGACCATCCGTTCCCGGTACAGCAGCGTTGTCCGGATGTCGGGAGCCGCGATGTCGCCCACACCGATGTCGAGATCGACCGAGCCGTCGCGGAGCGCCTCGGCGCTCTCGCTGCCTTCGGTGACGAAACGCAGGACCACGCCGGGGGCCACGGTGGCCGTGGCTTCCACCGCCGCCGTCGCCAGGGTCACCGCGAGGCCGTCGTTGATGCGGATCGTGAAGGTGCGCTCGAGCTCGCCGATCGCGACCTCGCGGTCGGCGCTGATCAGCGCGGACGCCTCGTCGAGCAGTGACCGCACCCGCGGCGCGGTGCGCAGCGCGAACGGTGTGGCAGCCATGCCTCGCCCGGCCCGCACCAGGATCGGGTCGTTCATCGCCCGGCGCAACCGGCCCAGCGCTCGGCTGGTCGCCGGGATGGACAGGTGCAGGCGTTCGGAAGCCGCCGTGACGCTGCCTTCCTGGAGCAGCGCGTCGAATACACGCAGGAGGTTCAGATCGAGCTGCTCGGGCATAGTTGCATGGTACGCAAATCTGGATTGTGAAAGTTGCGTGGCATGCAGGCCTACGAGGTAAATACCGTCGTGGACATGCCATTCAACGTCTTGGTCCGGGATCGTGCGTCATCACGAGACCCGATGTCCCCTTCCGTCGCGACGCGCGGCCTGCTCGCGCTCATGTGCGCCTGCGTCGTACTCGTCGTCGGGATGGTCGCCGCGATCAATCTCGCCGTCCCGATGCTCGCCGCGAGCGCGTTGCGTCCCTCCGCGTCGGCTCTGGTCTGGATCGTCGACACCTATGTGATCGTCTTCGCGTGTCTGGTGATCCCAGCCGGTGCCGCCGGAGACCGCTTCGGGCGCAAAGGAGTACTGCTCACCGGGTTGGCGCTGTTCGCGGTGGGCGCGCTGCTGTCGGCGACCGCACCGAACGTGGCCCTGCTCCTGGCGGGCCGTGCGATCACGGGTATGGGCGCCGCCGCGGTGCTGCCCAACACGCTGTCCGTCCTGCTGCACGCCGCCCCCGCCGAACGCAAGGGCGCGACGATCGCCACTTGGGCCTCGATGACGGGCATCGGCGGAGTCGTCGGCAACGTCGGCGGAGGGACGATCCTGGCGGGCGGATCGTGGCGCTGGTTGTTCGCCGCCGCAGTGCCGATCGCCCTGGTTCTCGGTCTGCTCGTCGGGCGTGTCGCGCCGGTGTCGCCGCGCCATGACCGCCGCCTGGACCCGGTCGGTGCGGTGCTGCTCGTCGGTGCGTCGATCGCGCTGCTGCTCGGCATCGTCCAGGGGCCGGAAGCGGGGTGGGACAGCGGGGTCGTCATCGCCGGATTCGTCTGCGCCGCAGTGTTGTTCACCGTGTGGACGTTCGTCGAATTGAAGGTCGGACACCCGCTGCTGGATCCGCGATTGTTCCGTGTACCGGGCCTGCGCAGCGCTTGCCTCGGCATGACGACCGTCTTCTTCGGCATGTTCGCGCTGTTCTATGTCAACGCGTCGTTCCTACAGTACGGCAAGGAATTCGGCGTGCTGGAGACCGGGCTCGGCATCGTGCCGCTGACCATCCCGATCATCCTCGCCGCACGCCACGTCGGCCGCCTCGCACAGCGCATCGGTCTCGACACCACCATCGCGCTCGCCTTCGCGTTCGTCGGCTGCGGACTGCTCGGGCTGTCCACCAGCGGCACGCAGACGCCCTACACCGAGTACGCGGGGTGGCTCGTCGTCACCGGAATCGGTGTAGCGCTGGCCCTTCCGACGCTCTCCGCAGCCATCGCCGGTTCGCTGCCGCCGGAGCAGGCGGGGGTCGGAGCCGGATTGCAGGCCACCACCCGCGAGTTCGGCAGCGCCTTGGGTGTCGCCGTCATCGGCACCGTGCTCACCGCGCGCTTCGCCGCCGCGCTGCCATCGGACATCCGCGCCGCACACGATCCGCACACCGTGGCACAGGCACTCGCCGCCACCGCGCCCGATCGCACCGCCGACATCGTCGCGGCGTTCGTCTCGGGCACGGACGCCGGACTTCGGGTGGTCGGTGTGAGCGTGCTCGTCCTCGGCGGGCTCGTCGTACTCCAGTCGCTGATGTCCCGGCGTGGCGGGTCCCGGTCGTCGTCGCCCGATACCGCAGCTCACACGATGTGACACGCACGGTCGATCACACCACGGCTGCCGGAACCACTCAGGTGAAGGCTCGCGGGCGCCCGGTCGCTGTCATCGTTTCGCCGATCAGTAGACGATACTCGCGCTCCGCACGACATACCGGATGCGGTCGGTGTTGTGCGCCTCTGCGCTGAGGTCGATGACCGTCGCCTCACCGACGCGCTCGACCAACTCCACGCCGATCTCGACCGGTACCGGATAGACCGAATCCGGCCCGAGATCATCTGATACGCCGAAGATCGGCAGCTTGTCGATCAACGTGTGCGTGACGCCGTCGACGTCGGTGAACTCGACCGCGATAACGCCCGGCTGAGTGTCCGACACCCATCGAACGGCTTTCCCCCGAATAGTTGCCATTTCTCGAGCATGCCAGCGATCCGGTGCACGAGCCCGAACGCGCAGGCCTCCATGTTGCGGCCGAGCCGAACGGCCTCGCCCCCGACCACCGGTCGCTCGCTGATGGCCACCGAAAGATCAAATCCGCGACTGTCGATCGCGGACCTGCACGAAGGAGTATCGACATGCACGTTTTCGTCACCGGAGCGACCGGATGGATCGGCTCGTCGGTCGTCGACCAGTTACTGGACGCCGGTCACGAGGTCACCGGACTCGCCCGCTCGGACGCCTCCGCAGCCGCGCTCGAACGGAAAGGAGCCCGGCCCCGGCGGGGCGACCTCGACGATCTCGACAGCCTCCGCGCCGGTTCGGCGGACGCCGACGCCGTCGTCCATCTGGCAAACAAGCACGATTTCGCTGACCCGGCCATGACCAACCAGACCGAGCGCGACGCCGTGCTGACCATCGGCGAGGCCCTCGCGGGCTCGCACCGCCCGTTCGTGCTCGCCTCCGCCCTTGCCCTACTCGCCCCCGGCCGTCTGGCCACCGAGCAGGACCGGTCCCCGGCCCACGGCGCCGGCTCACTACGCGGCGGCAGTGAGAATCTGGCGCTGGAGTTCGTGGAGCGCGGCGTCGGGACGATCGTCGTGCGTTTCGCGCCCACCGTGCACGGCGACGGTGACCACCGCGGATTCATCACCGGTTTGGTGGCGACCGCTCGCGCCAAGGGAGTCTCGGCGTACCTCGGCGACGGAACCAACCGCTGGGCGGCGATCCACCGCAGCGACGCGGGCCGCATCGTGCAACTCGCCCTGGACAAGCACGCCCCGGCGGGCACGGTCCTGCACGCCGCGGCCGAGACCGGCATCCCGACCCGCGACATCGCCGAGGCCATCGGACGCGAACTCGACCTGCCCGTCGTCTCGGTCCCGGCCGACCGCGGCGACGAGCATTTCGGCTGGCTGAGCCGGTTCTTCGGAGCGGACATGGCCGCGGGCAGCGACGCGACCCGCGCGCTGCTCGGCTGGTCCCCCAGCGGGCCCGGACTGTTCGAGGACCTCGACAGCGGCTGCTATTACCGCTGAGCAGGGGTTGCTCCTCGCGGTCGCAGAAGGGCAGGCGGTCATCAACCCGCCTGCCCTTCTACTTGCGTTCGCGGATCGGGTGTTCGGGCGGGAACCCTTCAGGTTCATGTAGGCCGAGGGTGGGGCCGTACTGTTCGGCGAGGCGCTGCGGGGCGAGGCCGACGTAGCGGCTCGTGGCGACCAGTAGCGCCGCGACCGCGAAGGACGGGACGACGGCCGCGACGTGGCGTTGCAGCACGACGGCGTCGAGTGCGTCGTCGAGCGGTCCGCGCGCCCGGCCGCGGCGGGAGGCCGAAACGTGCGGATGGCGGCACAGTTGGCGCAAGGTCGGGCGGCGGCGCATGCCCAGCGGGCTGTCGGCTCGGACGATGCCGACCATTCGTTCCCGATACAGCACGGCTGTCCGGATGTCGGGAGCCGCGACGTCGCCGACGCCGATATCGAGATCGACCGAGCCGTCGCGGAGGGCCTCGGCGCTTTCGCTGCCTTCGGTCACGAAGCGCAGCACCACGCCGGGAGCGGCGGCGGCCGTGGCTTCGACCGCAGCCGTCGCCAGTGTCGCCGCGACACCGTCGTTGATGCGGATCGTGAAGGTGCGCTTTAGCTCGCCGATCGTGACCTCGCGGTCGGCGCTGATCAGTGCGGATGCCTCGTCGAGCAGTGACCGCACTCGCGGAGCGGTGCGCAGCGCGAACGCTGTGGGAGCCATTCCGCGACCGGCCCGTACCAAGATCGGGTCGTTCATCGACCGGCGCAAGCGTCCCAGCGCCCGGCTGGTCGCCGGGATCGACAGGTGCAGGCGCTCGGAAGCCGCCGTGACGCTGCCTTCTTGAAGCAGCGCGTCGAACACGCGCAGCAGGTTCAGATCGAGCTGCTCCGGCGTAGTTGCATGGTACGCAAAAGGTGATTGTCAAAGTTGCGTGGCATGCAGACACGCGAGGTCCATACCGTCGTCGACATGCCGTTCAATGTCTTGATCCGGGATCGTGCGCCGTCACCGGACCCGATGCCCCCTCCCGTCACGCGGCGTGGCCTGCTCGCGGTGATGTGCGCCTGCGTGGTGCTCGTCGTCGGGATGGTCGCCGCCATCAATCTCGCCGTCCCGATGCTCGCCGCGAGCGCGCTTCACCCGTCCGCCTCGGCACTGATCTGGATCGTCGACACCTACGTGATCGTCTTCGCGTGCCTGGTGATCCCGGGCGGTGCCGCCGGGGATCGTTTCGGGCGCAAGGGAGTACTGCTCGTCAGGCGGGTGCTGTTCGCGGCGGGCGCACTGATCTCCGCGCTCGCACCGAACGTAGCCCTGCTGCTGGCGGGCCGTGCGATCACCGGAGTCGGCGCCGCCGCCGTGCTGCCCAACACCCTTTCGGTCCTGCTGCACGCCGTCCCCGCCGAACGCAAGGGGGCAAGGGTTTCGGCGTGCTGCGCACCGGGCTGGGCATCGTGCCGCTGACCGTCCCGATCATCCTCGGCGCACGACACGCCGGACGCGTCTCGGGACGCATCGGCCTCGACGCGACCATCGCGCTGGCCTTCGCGTTCGTCGGCTGCGGACTGCTCGGACTGTCCACCAGCGGCACACAGACGTCCTACATCGCGTACGCGGCATGGCTCGTAGTCACCGGAAGCGGTGTGGCACTGGCACTTCCGACGCTGTCCGGCGCCATCGCCGGTGCGCTGCCGCCGGACATCCGCGCCCGGCCATTCTCCGCACACCGTGGCCGAAGCCCTCGCCTCGACTGCCCCCGATCGCGCCACCGAAGTGATAACGGCGTTCGTCTCGGGCGCGGACGCCGGACTCCGCGCGATCGGCGTGACCGTAGTCGTCCTCGGCGGGCTGGTGGTGCTGCAGTCTGCGCTGTCCCGGCGGAGGGGGCCCGTCGCCGGTTGATCAGCGGACGATATCGACATATCGGGTGCGGTAGTCCGACAACCATCGAACAGCTTTCCCCCAAATAGCCGCCATCAGCTCAATATGCGGGCCGATTCAGCGCTCTGCCCAGTGCGCTGCGCAACCACCGGTCGCCGTGTCAGCACCCGCAGCCGACCAGCGGATACCGCTGCACGGGTTACGGGCGTCCGTCTACATCACAGACCGCTGGTTGCCGCTCTGCTCACCGCCGGATCGAATCAGCGGAGTAGTCGCGGACCTACACGAAGGAGTATCAGCATGGAAATCTTTGTCACCGGAGCGACCGGATGGATCGGTTCTGCCGTCGTCGACCAGTTGCTGGACGCTGGTCACGAGGTCACCGGGCTCGCCCGTTCGGGTGCATCGGCCGCCGCGCTCGAGCGGAAAGGAGCCCGGGCGAGGCGCGGCGACCTCGATGATCTCGACAGCATCACTCGGTAGCCGAATCAGCTTGTGGCCGAGTTGATGACGTGAGCAAGGTTGTCCAGCAGCTGATTCCAGCCGAAGCGGATGCCGGCCATGGCCGGTTCCGAGCCCGGGGTCGGGTCGGACACGTCGATCTGTAGGTCGACGCGGGTGCCGCCGGTGACGCTGGTCAACTCGAGGAGATGGTCGGCCCGGAACAACGGGGTCCCGTTGCCGTCCAGCGGTGACAACTCGAACCGGAGCCGTTCGGGCGGAACGACTTCGAGGTAGCGCCCGGCGCTGGAATACAGCGCACCGTCGCCCTCGCGGAGCACGATCGACAGGGCGCCCCCGACGACCGGCCGCAGGACGCAGTCGGCGACCTCGAAATGCGCTGGGTGCCACCACCGGCGCGCCAGATCGGGCGAGGTCCACCACTCCCACACGGTCGCCGGCGGCGCCGACAGCGTCCGATGGAATTCGTGGGCTGACAACGGCTCGGCGGCGATTGCCACCCGGTATTCGGCGAGCACCGACTCCGAGGGATGGTCGGCCTCGAATCCCGCCAGCCACTGTCGCAGCTCGCGCAGCGGACCCCGGCGCAGGGCGTAGATGCGGCGCTGCCCGAGCGGTTCCATTACCACCAGGCCCGCGCGCTGGAGCGCCTGGAGATGTTTGGTCGTCTGCGGTTGTCTCAGGCCGAGTGCGGTAGCGATCTCGCCGACCGGACGCGGCGCGGCGTTCAGCAACTCCACGATCCGCATGCGGTTCGGTTCGGCCAGAGCGGCGAATAGTGCGGGGTCCATTGACCAAGCATGCCTCCTCAGATATATTCCTTTCAAGGAATACTTCTGAACCAGGAGCACGACATGTCCGAGCAGATCCGCATCGAACGCGACTACCCCGCCACCGCCCAGGCGATCTGGGAACTGTGGACCACCCCGGCGGGCATCGAGAAGTGGTGGGCGCCCGACGGTTTCACCGTCCGCGTCGACCAGCTCGACCTGCGCCCTGGCGGCGAACTGGTCTACACGATGACCGCGACCGCCCCCGCGCAGATCGAATTCATGCGATCCGCGGGCATGCCACTGTCGACCGAGTCCCGCAAGACGTTCACCGAGATCGACGGCCCCGACCGGCTCGCCTACACCTCCCTGGCCGACTTCATCCCCGGCGTCGAGCCGTACGAATTTCTCACCACCGTCGAGCTCGAGCCGACCGACGCGGGCGTCCGCGTGGTCATGACCGTCGACGCCATGCACGACGACGTCTGGACTCAGCGCCTCACCCAGGGACGGGAGAACGAGCTCGCCAACCTTGCCGCCATCGTCTCCGGCGGCTAGTTGCGGACCGGACAACCGAACCGGGACCAGCAACGCGGGCAGCTTCGACGCGGCCTTCAACGCACCACGTCGACTGATCAGTGGGCTCACAAGAACGTATCGGGCGCGGGCGGTGTGATGGGCTCGGACTGACGTCGATCACCGTCGCCTCGAGCCATACCGCAGTCCACCCCTGCCTCGGGCAGCATGAGGTCAATGGTGGTCTGGTCGGCGCGGATACTTGGAAGGGCGCATCCGGCCCGTGAGCCGAAGGGCCTCGACCGCCGCGCATTTCCACGAGCATTCGTTGGCATCGCATTCCAAATGCACCTGCATGAGCGCGTGCGCATCGCCGGGAGCGAATTCCGGGCCGTCTCTCGGCTCTACCGCAGGCCAACCCAATGGCGGCCAGCCCAGGAGGCACAGTTGCTCATGGCCCACGCGTCGGCGATGTGATAGACGCTCGGACCACGCAACGGCTTCCGCCACCATCGGCTCGCCGCGAGGAAGACAGTCAGCAGCACCGCGACCGCCGCCGCCCCCACCATCAGTGCTGCGCCGAACTCGGACCAGCCGGACATCAAACGCCCACCCCGGCGACGACCGCCTGCCCAAAGGCTCCATTCGGATCAACCGAGCGACCGGAAGAACTCGCGGATGTCGCCGATCAGCAGCTCCGGCACCTCGAGTGCCGGGAAATGCCCGCCGGAGTAGAACTCCGACCAGTGGGTGATGTTGTGGGTGCGTTCGGCGAAGCGGCGGATGGCGTAGTCGCCGTCCTTGAAGACCGCGACGCCGGTGGGTACGGTGCCCTTCGGTTTCGGGGCGAACATGGTGGCGTCGTGGAAGCGTTCGTAGTACAGGTTCGCGACGCTGCGGGCGGTGTCGGTGAACCAGTAGATGCTCACGGTGGTGAGCAGGCGGTCGATATCGACGGCTTGTTCGGGCAGGTCGTTGGCGCTGTCGGTCCACTCGCGGTATTTCTCCGCGATCCAGCCGAGCAGCCCGGCCGGGGAGTCGGCGAGTAACTGGGCGATGGTGTCGGGGCGGGAACCTTGCAGGTTCATGTAGGCCGAGCCGTCGTCCTGGAATTTCTTCATCGCGGCGAGCCGCGCCTTTTCCGCGTCGGTGAGGGCGGCAAGGTCGGCGGGGTCGCCGGTCGGGAAGGTGACCAGTGCGTTGACGTGCACACCGAGCACGTGGTCGGTGTCGATCCGCGCCAGGGTCGGGGCGATGAACGCGCCGTGGTCGCCGCCCTGCACGCCGTAGCGGTCGTAGCCGAGGCGAGCCATGAGTTCGGCGAGCGCCGCCGCGATCCGGCCGTCGTTCCAGCCCGTCTCGGTGAGCGGGCCGGAGAAACCGTGGCCGGGCAGCGACGGGATGACTAGGTGGAACGCGGACGCGTTCGAGTCCGGGTCGGTGAGCGGGCCGATCACGTCGCGGAAGTCGGCCACCGAACTGGGCCAGCCGTGCAGCATCAGCAACGGTGTTGCGTCCTCCCGCGCCGAGCGCACGTGCAGGATGTGCACGTTCTGGCCGTCGATGGTGGTGGTGAACTGCGGGTAGGCGTTCAGCTCCGCCTCGGCCGCACGCCAGTCGAATTTCTCGGCCCAGTACCCGGCCAGCTCCTTCAGGTACCCCGTCGGCACACCACGCTCCCAGCCTGCGCTGGGCAGCTCGTCGATCCAACGGGTACGCGCCAGCCGCAGCCGAAGCTCGTCCAGGTCGGCCTGCGGAATGTCGATACGGAAGGGGCGGATCTCGGTGTTCGTCATGCCATTGATACTTCGCGTAACGAGGTGGCCGCCGAATCACGAGAAATCACTATTTCCGCACTCGCCCAGCCCCCCGACGAGTAACGCCGAACCCGGGCCGTACCACTATCGGCCACGAACCCGGCGGCGCTCTGGTCGCGCCGAGGCCGCCCCCGGTCTCGAGTTCGCGAGTGGCACACCACTGCGGCATCGGCCGAGAAGCCCTCTCGATGGTGTGCCACTCGCGAACTGGCGTCGAGCGCGCGGTGCGGGCATGATCGCGCCGTGGTCAGCCTTCCGGTGTGCGGCGCGTTTGTGGGGCGGGCCGCTGAGCTCGCGGCGTTGCAGGATGCCTATCGGGACCCGGCGGTGCATACCGTGCTGGTCGGAGGTGAGGCGGGTATCGGCAAGTCGCGGTTGGTCGCGGAGTTCCGGACGCGGCTCGGGGCTCGTACGGTAGTGGCGTACGGAAGGTGCCCGGAATTCGGCGCGAAAGGGGTGCCGTTCACGCCGTTCGTCGCGGTCATGCGCACACTGCTGCGTGACCAGGGCGTGGAGGCGCTCGCGACGCTGCTCCCAGTGCGACCGGCGCTGGCGCGCTGGCTTCCGGAACTGGCGGCGCGGTCGGGCGCGGCGGAGGCCGACACCGACAGGATCCGGTTGTTCGGCGAGATCCTCACCGTGCTGGAACAGTTCTCGATGACCAAGCCGCTGTTGGTGGTGCTGGAAGATCTGCACTGGGCCGACGACGCCAGCCTGGAATTGCTCGCCTTCCTGGTGGCCAACATCGCCGAAGGCGATCTGTTCTTGGTCGGCACCCACCGGCCTGCCGATTCCGAGCCGTTGCGCAAGCTGATCGCGAGCCTGCGCCGAGATCCGAGTGTCCGCTTGCTGAATTCAGCACCGCTGACCAGGCACGAGGTCGGCAGGCAATTGGCCGCGCTGCGCGGCAGGGAGCCCGAGCCAGGGACCATCGGGCGGATCTTCGAGCGCAGCAGGGGTATTCCGCTGTACGTCGAGGCACTCGATCCCGCACCGGAGGACACGCCCGCCGAGCTGTCGGAGCTGTTGCTCGATCACCTGTCCGACCTGTCCGATCAGGCCGCGTCGGTGCTGCGGCTCGCGGCGGTGGCCGGGTCACCGGTCCGGCACACCCTGCTGGCGGCCGCCTCCGATCTCCCCGAGGGCGCGCTCGCCACAGCACTGCGTCAGCTGGTCGACCAGCGGCTCCTGGTTTCCACCGACACCGGCTACCAGTTCCGGCACGTTCTCATCCGCGACGCCGTCTACGAAGACCTCCTGCCGGCGGAGCGGCAAGCGCTGCACAGCAGACTTTCCCAAGCCCTGGCTACCCGGCGAAGGAAGCCGGGCGCGGACCGATTCCCGGCCGCCGAACTGGCCTACCACGCGCATGCCGCCGGAGAGCTGCCGCTGGCGTTCGAAGCCGCGTGGGACGCCGCAGCGGAGGCGGAAAGGGTGAGCGCGCATCGCGATCAGGTGCACCACCTGGACCGGGTGCTCGGTTTGTGGGACCGCGTACCGGAAGCGGCACATCGGTTGGACGCGGATCGGCTCGACGTCTTGGCAGCGGTCGTGGCCGCGTGTCATCGCGGCGGTGTAGTCGAGCGCGGCATCGCGGCGGCCGACGAGGCGCTGGCCGCCACCGATGCGCGGATCGCCCCGGAGCGTGCCGCGCGCCTGCATTACTACCGCGCCGGACTGCGCAATCAGAGCAGCGGCGGCGGCGAAGACGACCTGCTCGCGGCGCTGACCTATCTTCCTTCGGACCGGCCGACCCTACTGCGCGGTGAAATCCTCGCCGAACTCGCGGCGGTGCGGGTGTTCAGCGGCGCGACAGCGGCCGAGAACGACGCGCGCGCCGCCGTCGAGGTAGCCGAACAGTTACGTGGTGACCCGCCCGTCGACGACACCTCGCCGGTCACGGCATCGTCGCTCCGCGCGCCGGGCGCGGTCGCAACGAACCCGGGCGGGGGCGTCGAAGCAGAGGACACGGCTGGTGCGGACGCCGCGAGGCACCGGCGGCATTCGAGCGTCCTTCGCGAGGACCGGAGCGCCGCGTCGCTGGCCGCGCGTGCCCACGCCTATCTCGGGCTGGCCGCCGCGAGCCGTCCCGACGTCGCCATGACCCATTTCGAGCAGGCGCATGCCGCCGCTGATGCTGCGGGAAATCCGGGCACCTTGCTGACCGTGGTGCTGTGGGAGACGGCGCTGCTGGTGTCGGCGGGCGCCGACGAGGCGGCCATCGCGGCGATCCAGCAGGGGTTGCGCGCCGCGCACGAGAGCTACCGGTTCGCCGAGGCCGCGCCGATCCTGCTGGTCAAGTGGGCGCAAGCGCTCACCGCGCTGGGTCGTTGGAACGAGGCTCTCGATCTGATCGATGAGTCGCTCACCGAGCAGTTGCCCCCGTTGAGCACCGCCGCGCTGCTGCTGTGTCACGCGCGGATCGTGCTGGCGCGTGGAGACGACCAGGCCGCGGCGGCGAGCGCGGCGAGCGCACAGCCGTTGCTCGGGAATCGGCGCTGGGCCAGGCAATATCAAATCCAGCTGCACACCGTGCAGACCGAGATCGCGCACGCGGCGGGGAATCCGCAGCGCGCCGCCGAGATCGGCGCCGCGACGCTGACCGCGGACGATCTGCTCGCGCACCCGCACGAGGCATGGGCACTGGCCGAGGCGATCGCCCGAACCCGCTGCGCGCCGATGGTTCTCGACTCCGCTCTCGCGAAGCTGCCGGTGACCACCGCGGTCGACGCCGCGTACCGGAATTCCTGCCACGCGGTGCGCAGCGGCCGTCCCGCCGACTGGGCCGCGGCGGTTTCCTCCTGGCAAGCCCTGGGTCGGCCGTACGAGCTGGCGCGCGCCCTGCTCGAAACCGAGCGAGCGGAATTGGCCGCGGGTGATCGCGCGGCGGCACGCGACGCACTGCGGTCGGTCCTCGGGCTTGCGGACGAGTTGGCGGCGGCGCCGCTTGCCGAGCAAGCCAGACAGCTGGCCGACCGCGCCGGCATCGAGCTCGCCGAAGCCGGGAACCGGCCCGCCACGGCCCGGCCAGCGAGCATCTCGGGCCTGACCCCGCGCGAACTCGACGTCCTACGCCTGGTGGCTACGGGCGCGAGCAACCGGCAGATCGCGGCCGAGTTGTTCATCAGCGCCAATACCGCGGGTGTGCATGTCTCGCGGATCCTCACCAAGCTCGGAGCGTCCAGCCGCACCGAGGCGGCCGCGATCGCGCGAGAACGCGGATTGCTCGGCTGCGGATGATGACCACCGGCGGACGACCGAACTGGAGGACGACCAGCCTGGTGGGAGCGTCGGGGAGGACATCGTCCACGACAGCCGGTCCGGCGGCGCACCCGGATACGCATTCGGCAGGGACTACCGGTCCCGCACCCGCACACTGGCCCGTAAGATACAATAAGTCGAACATGTCTCGAAAGGACTGGCTGATGCGGTCGACCTTGTTGTCCCGGCGCGATCTCGAGTTCCTGCTCTACGAGTGGCTGGACGTCGAAGCGCTCACCAAACGCGAGCGGTACGCCGAGCACTCGCGGGAGACCTTCGACGCCGTGCTCGAGCTCAGCGAGCAGCTGGCCACCAAGTATTTCGCGCCGCACAACAAGCTCAACGACGCCAACGAACCCACCTTCGACGGCGAGCGCGTGACCATCATCCCGGAGGTCGGCCAGGCGCTGGCCGCCTTCGCGAAGGCCGGTCTGCCTTCGGCCGCAATGGATTACGAACTGGGCGGCGCCCAGCTGCCCGCGACCGTCGCGCAGGCGAGCTACGCCTGGTTCCAGGCGGCCAACCCGGGTACCGCGGGCTACCCGTTCCTCACGGTGGCCAACGCGAATCTGCTTCTCGCCCACGGCCCGGAACACGTCGAGAAGTTCGTGAAGCCCATGCTCGCGGGCCGCTTCTTCGGCACCATGTGCCTGTCGGAGCCGCAGGCCGGTTCCTCGCTCGCCGACATCGTCACCCGCGCCGAACCGCAGGGCGACGGCACGTATCGCCTGTTCGGCACCAAGATGTGGATCTCGGGCGGCGATCACGAACTCGGCGAGAACATCGTGCACCTGGTGCTGGCCAAGATCCCCGGCGGCCCCGCGGGCACGAAGGGCATCTCGCTGTTCGTGGTGCCCCGGTTCCTGGTCGGCGACGACGGCGCGATCGGTGAGCGCAACGACGTCGCTCTGGCCGGGCTCAACCACAAGATGGGCTACCGCGGCACGGTCAACACCGTGCTGAACTTCGGCGAGGGCCGCTGGACGCCCGGTGGCGCGCCCGGCGCGATCGGCTACCTGGTCGGCGAGCCGCAACGCGGACTGACCTACATGTTCCACATGATGAACGAGGCGCGCATCGGCGTCGGCCTGGTCGCCACCGCCCTCGGCTACACCGGATACCTCGAGTCGCTCGACTACGCCCGCACGCGCACCCAGGGCCGGGCCAAGCTCCCCGCCGACCCGTCCGCGCCGCAGCGGCCGATCATCGAGCACGCCGACGTGAAGCGGATGCTGCTGGCCCAGAAGTCCTATGCCGAAGGCGCGTTGGCGCTGGTGCTCTACTGCGCGCAGTTGGTCGACGAGCAGCGCACCGCCGAATCCGAGGACGAACGCCGCGCGGTCACCCTGCTGCTGGACATCCTGACCCCGATCGCCAAGAGCTGGCCTTCGCAGTGGTGCCTCGAGGCCAACAGCCTCGCCATCCAGGTACTCGGCGGCTACGGCTATACCCGCGAATACAACGTCGAGCAGCACTACCGGGACAACCGGCTCAACCCGATCCACGAGGGCACGCACGGCATCCAAGGCCTGGACCTGCTGGGACGCAAGGTGACCCAGCAGGGTGGCGCGAGCCTGCTCGCGCTCGGGGCCCGGGTGGACGCGACCATCACCGCCGCGCGCGCGGCCGGCGGCGAGGCCGCCGAGCTTGCCGCTCAACTCGATTCGGCGTGGCGGCGTCTGGTCGAGGTGACCGCGGGACTGTTCGCCTCCGGCGACATCGAAGCCGCGCTGGCCAACAGCTCGGTGTACCTGGAAGCGTTCGGGCACACCGTACTGGCCTGGATCTGGCTGGAGCAGTTCCTCGCCACCGCGGACCGATCCGGTGATTTCTACGATGGCAAGCGGCACGCGGCCCGGTTCTTCTATCGTTTCGAATTACCCAAGACCGCACCGGCGCTGGATCTGCTCGCCACCTTGGATACGACCACCTTGCAGATGCGGGACGAGTGGTTCTGAGCACGGCGCGTTTCGATACATGTTCTAAAAGATGTACCATTCCGCGGTGATCGATTCCAGTCAGCGGACCACCCGTCCTCCCGGCCGCCCGGCCTCCGCGACCAGGGAACAGGTCATCGAGCATGCTCGCAGGGCGTTCCTGTCCGGCGAGCGCGTGGACATCCAGGCGATCGCCGGGCAGCTCGGACTCAGCCGCGCCTCGGTCTACCGCTGGTTCGGCTCCCGCGACGGAGTGCTCGGTGCCGTTCTGGCCGGCGAGTTCGAGGCGCTGCTCACCCGCGCCGACGCCCGTCGCCGCTCCACCGGCGCGCGGCGCATCTTGGACGTGCTCTACCGGGTCAACCGCTGGATGACCGACAACGAGCCGTTCCGGCGCTACTTCGAGAACGAGCCGCTGTCCGGCCTGCGCATCCTCACCGCGAGCGACGGGCCGGTACAGCCGCTGGTCGTCGGCACCGTCCAGGAGTTGATCGCGCGCGCCGCCGAAGAGGACGGATACGATCCGCCGCTGGAACCCGCGCTGCTGGCCTACGCGCTCGTCCGGCTCGGTGAGGCGTTCCTGTACAACGACAACGTCGCGGGCATTCGCGGCGACATCGACCGGCTGCACGAGGTCCAGGCGGCGCTGCTGGGCATCCCCGACGCGATCACACCGTGACCGGGGCGCTGCTGCACCAGCGTTTTCCCGAGGTGGCCGACACCTTGCCGTTCGTCCGCCTCGGCACCGCTCCGACGCCCGTCCGCCGGTGCGACCTCGGCACCACGGCCCAGCTGTGGTGCAAGGACGAAAGCGGATACGGCGACGGCGAATGGGGCGGCAACAAGGTCCGCAAGCTGGAGTGGCTGCTGCCGGAGGCACGGCGACGGGGCGCGCGCACCATCCTCACCGTTGGCGGCACCGGAACAAACTGGGGGCTCGCCACCGCCCTGTACGGCCGTGCCCAGGGCATCGATACCGAGCTCGCCTTGGTGGACCAGCCGGTCGACGACCACGTGCGCGCGCAACTGCGGCGGCTGGAGAAATCAGGCGCCGCTCTGCATTTCACGCACACCAAACTGCGCACGATCCTCGCGGCGCCCTGGCTGTATCTGCGACGCGTGCGGGGCGGCACGCGTCCGTACTTCCTGCCTGCGGGCGGATCGTCGCCGGTCGGAGCCTTGGGTTACGTCGAGGTGGCGTGCGAACTCGCGGCACAGATCGCGGCGGGTGAGCTGCCCGAGCCGGGGCACATCGTCACCGCGGTCGGATCCGGCGGCACCGCCGCGGGCCTCGCACTCGGCCTGCGCCTGGCCGGACTGCGCACGCGCGTGGTCGGAGTCGTCGTCAACGACACGCTCCCCCTCGACGCGAAGCACATCGTCCGGCTCGCCGGACGGACCGAGCGTCTGCTCCGCGCCCGCGGAGCGCGCTTCGCGCCGACCGGGCTGCGGCCGGAGGACCTCACGCTGACCATCGAATGGCTCGGCCCCGGCTACGGCCACACCACGCCCGCCGCCGTGGATGCCGCACAGCGCGCCGAACGCGCCGGGCTGCACCTGGAGACCGTCTACACCGCCAAAGCGCTCGCGGCCCTGCTCGCTCTGGATCGCGCGGGCTTCTTCGGCGCCGGGCCGGCGCTGTTCCTCAATACCTACGGTCCGCGACCGTAGATTCGCGCGACGCGGCCCGCGGGACCTCGCTTTCGAATCGCTGTGATCCGAATTCGGCCGCCGTAACCCGACGTGGCGTATTAGCCGTACGGCCGCGCATATCGCCAGGTCGGGCCGCGAGGCTCCCGGCGCAATAACATCCTCTGATTTCTCCCGGCGGCGACGCGGGAAAGCGCGCGACCACAACCACACTATCGTCGCTATTCGTGCAGGTCAGCGATAGAAAGGCGGAGACGGTGGCAGCGGAACCCACGCCGGTGCGGCAGTTGCGCGCCGATCAAGCGCGGCGGGTGGCCGACATCTTGCGCCACCAGTTGCACGCGGGCGCGTTCGAGAACGCGCTGCCGAGCGAACAGGAACTCGCCGCCGAGTACGGCGCCTCCCGCAACACCGTGCGCGACGCCTTGGCGCTGTTGAAGGACGAGGGCTTGATCGACCGGGCGCCGAAAGTGGGCACCCGGGTGGCCACCCGCAAGTACGACCACGGGCTCGACGCTCTGCTCGGGCTGCAGGAGACCTTCAAGGGCCACGGCACCGTGCGCAACGAGGTGCGCGCGGCGATGCACGTCGCCGCGCCGCCCGCCGTCGCGCGCAGGCTCGGTCTCGCGCCCGGCGAGCGCGTGGTCTATCTGGAGCGCCTGCGCTACCTGGCGGATCTGCCGCTGAGCCTCGACCTCACCTACCTCGTGCCCGACATCGGCACCGAGGTGCTCGGCCACGACCTCGAGCACACCGACGTCTTCGTGCTGCTGGAACGCATCAGCGGCCAGTCGCTCGGCTCGGCCGACCTCGCCCTGGAAGCGGTGCCCGCCGACCCGCACACCGCCTCCACCCTCGACGTCCCCGGCGGCGCGCCGCTGCTGATGCTGGAACGACTGACCCGGCTCGACGACGGCCGTCCGGTCGATCTGGAGTACATCCGCATGCGCGGTGACCGCATCACCATGCGCGGCAGCCTGACCCGCAGCACACCCGAATGGAAGGTCCTCTAGATGGCACTCGTCAACCAGCGCGCCGACATCCCCGTAACCATCGACGAGTCGCTGTGCATCCAGGGGTGCACGCTGTGCGTCGAGATCTGCCCGCTCGACTCGCTGGCCATCAACCCCGAGAACGGCAAAGCCTTCATGCACGTGGACGAGTGCTGGTACTGCGGTCCCTGCGCGGCCCGCTGCCCCACCGGCGCCGTCACCGTCAACATGCCCTACCTGCTCCGCTGATCTGGAAGACCGATGAAAGTGAAACTCGCCCCCGTCCTGCTCGCCGCCGCGCTCGCGTTGACCGGGTGCTCGCTGGAGCAGTCCGACGACACCCCCGCCGGCACCGTCAAGGTGGTCGTCGGCTACCAGTCCAAGACCATCAACACCGTCACCGCGGGCACCTTGCTGCGCGCGCAGGGCTACCTCGAGCAGCGGCTACAGAAGATCACCGACAACGGTGGGGCGAAGTACCAGGTCGAGTGGCAGGACTACGACACCGGCGCGCCGATCACCGCGCAGATGGTGGCCGAGAAGATCGACATCGGCTCCATGGGCGACTACCCGTTGCTGATCAACGGCTCTCGCACCCAGGTCAACGAGCGCGCGCGGACCGAACTGGTGTCGGTCACCGGGTACAACCCCAAGGGCGCGCTGAACATGGTCGTCGTACCGAACGATTCGGCGGCCACCAGCATCGGCGACCTGGCGGGCCAGAAGATCTCGGCCAGCGTGGGCTCGGCCGGGCACGGTACGCTGGTGCAGGCGCTGTCCCGGGCGGGCATCGATCCGGCCAAGGGCGTTGAAGTGCTCAACCAGCAGCCGCAGGTCGGCGCGACCGCCCTGGAATCCCACCAAGTGGGCGCGCTGTCCCAATTCGTCGCGTGGCCCGGTCTGGTCGTCTTCCAGAACAAGGCCAAGCTGCTCTACGACGGCGCCGAACTCGGCGTGCCGACCTTCCACGGCGTGGTGGCCCGACGCGCGTACGCCGCCGATCACCCTGAGGTCCTGCAGGCGTTCCTGGCCGCGCAGTTGGATGCCACCCAATTCCTGCAGGAGAAGCCGTTCGAAGCCGCCGAGATCGTCGCCGACGGGTCCGGGCTGCCGCAGGAGGTGGTGTACCTCTACAACGGTCCCGGCGGAACGAGTTTCGACACCACGCTCAAGTCGAGCCTGGTCAACGCGCTCAAAGGTGATGTGGCCTACCTGAAGTCGATCGGCGACTTCGCCGACCTCGACATCGATCGGTTCGTCGACGACGGGCCGCTGCGGAAGGCGTACACGGAGACCGGACGCGGCGACTACGACCGCGACCTGGCCGCCACCGCCAACCCGACCCGGGTCACCGGCGCCGACCCGATCTGCGGCAAAGCGGCGGAGAACCCCGCGCTGGCCGGCGAACTGTGGGTGGACGGCGCGGCGAAGCCGCAACCGGCCGCGGACCCGACCTGCCTGCTGCGCGCTGTCCAGGCCGCGAAAGCGCAGGGCCGGACGATCCGCGCCGCCTACGTCCCGGACACCGAACTCGGCACCCGCTGGTTCGCCGACAAGTCGATCTGGTTGCGCGACGGCGCCGCCTACCTGCCCTTCACCACCACCGCGGCCGCGCAGCGCTACCGGCAGGCGCACCCGTCCGCCACGCCGGTCGGCTACGACCAGGCCGTCACGGAAGTACGCGGATGACCAGCGAACTGGCCGCACCGGCGGTGCGGGCCGCGGCCGAACCCGCCGCCACCCGATCGGCGGCCACGCCGGCGTTGCGATCGGCCTGGCGCTCGCGCCTGCTGCGGGTGGGCTCGGTCGCCGCCGCGGTCGGACTGTGGCAGCTGCTCACGGTCAACAACGTGCGGGCGGCGGGCCTGCGGTTCGACACGCTGCCGACCGTCACCGAGATCGTCGCCGAATTCGGCACGCAGTTGCGCTCCGACCAGTACTACCTGGACATCGCGCAGTCGCTGATCCGGATCGTCACCGGCTTCGGGCTGGCCGCGGTCATCGGCGTGATCGCGGGCATCGGACTGGGCCGGTCGCGGCTGCTCGCCGACACCTTCGGCCCGCTGGCCGAACTCGTCCGCCCGATCCCGGCCATCGCCCTGGTGCCGGTCGCGATCCTGCTGTTCCCCAACGACGAGTCCGGCATCGTGTTCATCACGTTCACCGCGTCGCTGTTCCCGGTGCTGGTCAGCACCAGGCACGCGGTGCGCGCACTGCCCACGATCTGGGAGGACGCGGTGCGCACGCTGGGCGCGTCCCGGCTGGACGTGCTCACCCGCGTGGTGTTCCCCGGCATCCTGCCCGGCGTCTTCAGCGGGCTGTCCGTCGGCGTCGGCGTGGCGTGGATCTGTCTCATCTCCGCGGAGATGATCTCCGGACGCCTCGGCGTCGGCTACCGCACCTGGCAGGCCTACACCATCGTGGACTATCCGGCGGTGTTCGTCGGCATGATCACCATCGGCGTCCTCGGTTTCGCGACATCGGGGCTGGTCGAGCTGGCCGGCCGCCGCATAACCCGCTGGCTGCCCAGGGAGGTCGAAGCATGACCACAGTGATCGACGCACCGGCATCGACCGGAATGGCCTTGAGTCTCAGCGGTGTCCGCATCGCCTATAGCGGCGAGCCGGTGCTCGACGGGCTGAACCTGTCCATCGCGCCGGGCGAAATTCTCGTCGTGGTCGGCAAATCCGGCTGCGGCAAGTCGACGTTGCTGCGCGCGGTCGCCGGACTGCGGAGGCCGGAGGACGGAGCCATCCTGGCCGACGGCGACCACGTCACCGGGCCCGCGGCCGACCGTGCCTTGGTGTTCCAGGACGACGCCCTGCTGCCGTGGCGCACCGTGCGGCAGAACATCGAACTCGCCTTGCGCCTGCGCGGCACACGCGAGCCCAGCGGCGGGCCACCGCCCTGCACTGGGTGGACGAGGTCGGGCTCACCGGCTACGCCGACTACCTGCCGCGCGACCTGTCCGGCGGCATGCGCCAGCGCGTCCAGCTCGCGCGCAGCCTGGCCGCCGCGCCGCGCGCCGTGCTGATGGACGAGCCCTTCGGCGCACTGGACACCCAGACCAGGGAAACCATGCAGCGCCTGCTGATCCAGACCTGGCGCGCCCACCCCACCACCATCGTCTTCGTCACCCACGACCTCGACGAGGCCCTGCTGCTCGGCGACCGCATCGCCGTGCTCGGCGGCGGCACGCTGCGGGCGCTGGTGCCGGTGCCCAGCCCGAGGGACGCGATCGACCGGGCCGCGACCAAGGCCGAGATCCTGGAGAAACTGTGAACATTCCGCCGCTATCGGAACGGATTCGGCTGGACTGCGACGTGCTCGTCATCGGCGGCGGCACGGCGGGCACGATGGCCGCGCTCACCGCCGCCGAGCAGGGCGCGAACGTGCTGCTGCTGGAGAAGGCGCACGTGCGGCACTCCGGCGCGCTGGCCATGGGCATGGACGGCGTGAACAACGCCGTGATCCCGGGCAAGGCCGAGCCGGAGGACTACGTCGCCGAGATCACCCGCGCCAACGACGGCATCGTCGACCAGCGCACGATCTACCAGACCGCGACGCGCGGCTTCGCCATGGTGCAGCGGCTGGAACGCTACGGCGTGAAGTTCGAGAAGGACGAGTACGGCGAGTACGCCGTGCGCCGAGTGCACCGGTCCGGCTCGTACGTGCTGCCGATGCCCGAGGGCAAGGATGTCAAGAAAGCGCTGTATCGCGTCCTGCGCCAGCGCAAGATGCGCGAGAAGATCCGCATCGAGAACCGGCTCATGCCGGTGCGCGTGCTCACCGACAACGGACGCGCCGTCGGCGCCGCCGCCCTGCACACCCGCACCGGCGAATTCGTTGCCGTCGGTGCGAAAGCCGTGATCCTGGCCACCGGGCCGTGCGGCAGGCTCGGGCTGCCCGCCAGCGGATACCTGTACGGCACCTACGAGAACCCGACCAACGCGGGCGACGGCTACTCGATGGCCTACCACGCCGGGGCCGAACTCAGCGGCATCGAATGCTTCCAGATCAACCCGCTGATCAAGGACTACAACGGCCCGGCCTGCGCCTACGTCGCCAATCCGTTCGGCGGCTACCAGGTCAACGCCGAAGGCGAACGCTTCGTCGACTCCGACTACTGGTCCGGCCAGATGATGGCCGAGGTCAAGCGCGAGATCGAATCCGCGCGCGGTCCCATCTACCTGAAGGTGTCGCACCTGCCCGACGAGACGCTGAGCACGCTCGAAGGAATCCTGCACACCACCGAGCGACCCACCCGAGGCACCTTCCACGCCAACCGCGGCCACGACTATCGCACCCACGACATCGAGATGCACATCTCCGAAATCGGTTTGTGCAGTGGCCATTCCGCCTCCGGCGTGTGGGTCGACGAGCACGCGCGCACCACGGTGCCCGGCTTGTACGCGGCGGGCGATCTGGCGTGCGTGCCGCACAACTACATGATCGGCGCGTTCGTCTTCGGCGATCTCGCCGGTGCGCACGCCGCGTCCACCCTGGACGAGGTCGCCGCGCCCGCCGAGTTGCCCGAGGACCAGCTGGCCGCCGCCCATGAGCTGATCTACCGGCCGCTGCGCCAGCCGGAGGGGCCGCCGCAACCGCAGGTGGAATACAAGCTGCGACGTTTCGTGAACGACTATGTCGCGCCGCCCAAGACGGCGACCAAGCTGGCCATCGCGGTGGAGACCTTCGACCGGATGCGCGGGGAGGTCGAGGGCATCGGCGCGCGCACCCCGCACGAGCTGATGCGCGCGGCGGAGGTGTCGTTCATCCGAGATTGCGCCGAGATGGCCGCCCGCAGCTCACTGACCAGGACCGAATCCCGTTGGGGCCTCTACCACGAGCGCGCCGACCTACCCGAACGCGACGATGTCGAATGGCGATACCACCTCAACCTGCGCAAGAACCCCGACGGAACCATGGCGTTCCTGAAGCGGCCGGTGGCGCCGTACCTGGTTCCGGTGCCCGGGCTCGACGACCTGCCCTCGGCCGATGCCGAGGTGGTGCCGGTGCACCAGCCGCACCAGGTCGTCGGCCGTGCGCCGCACACCGGCGGCGGCGCTGAGCACGATCGCACCGCGGCCGGTTCGCCGGCGCAGCCCGCCACTCCCCCGTCTCCCCGGATCGTCGCGCTGCTCGCGCTCGACGAGCCCACCGTGGAGCAATTGTCCAGCTATCTGACCGATGCCGACGCGGGCGTGCGGGCCGCGGCGATCTCGGTGCTGACCGAGCACACCCCGGAGGGCTTCGCGACCGCCCTCGGCGACGCGCTGGACGACACGGCGGCCTCGGTCCG
Source organism: Nocardia sp. NPDC051929 (assembly GCF_044548645.1). NCBI lineage: Bacteria > Bacillati > Actinomycetota > Actinomycetes > Mycobacteriales > Nocardiaceae > Nocardia > Nocardia sp. NPDC051929. The sequence continues at coordinate 53,021 of NZ_JBIUCG010000018.1, forward strand.
GCGCGCCGCCGCGGCCAGCCTGCGCGAACTCGTCGAGGTGTTGCCCTCGGCGGCAGGACTTTCCGACCGGCTCGGCTCGGCCGACCCCGTCGTGCGGTCCACGGTGATCGATCTGTTGCGCGCCCTGCGGGCAGGCGAACCCGCGCACTACCGCGCGGCGTTGGCGGACGAGGATCATCGCGTCCGCATCGAGGCGGTCCGCGCGCTGGTCTCGCTGAACGATCGGGACGGCGTCGCCACCCTGGCCGCCGACGGCAACCGGGAAGTGCGGATCGCGGTCGCCCAAGGCTTGGCCGCCATCGGCGGCGGCGGGGCCGAGGTGATCCGCCGCCTCGCCGACGACCAAGACCCGCTGGTCCGCGCCGCGGCCCTGACCGCGTTCGCGCAGCTGGGCGCCGAGCCGGCCGACGTCACCGCGCTGGCGGGCGCCCTGCGTCACTCGGCCTGGCAGATCCGGGTGGGCGCGGCGCGCGGGCTCGCGGGTGCCGACCCGGATCTCGCGGTGCCGATCCTGGCTGCGGCACTGCACGATCCGCATCTCGACGTCCGCAAGGCGGCGGTGCTGTCGCTGTCGGCGTGGCCGGACCTGCCCGCCGCGCACGACGCGCTGCGCGCCGCGATCGACGACACCGATGCCGACGTGCGCGCGTATGCCCGGCGAGCGCTGGCCACCCAGCCGACGGCCTAGCGCGGCGTGGTTGCCGCAGCTCGAATCGCTGATTAGATTAGCGGCTCGACCGTTGCCGACTCGTCGGCCGTGACACAGCCGGATGGCGACGGGGCGGCCGACGACGAATCCGTCGCCGTTGTCCACCAGCAGCGACGGGAGTATGGCGTTGACCTTGCCGAACTGGCTGGATCTCGCCGTGCTCACCACCGTCGTGGTGGCCGCGGTGCTCGGCTGGCGTCGCGGCGCGATCGTGGGGCTGCCCGGTTTCGCGGGCGCCTTGGCAGGAGCAATTCTCGGCGCGGCGCTCTCGGCCACGGTGTTCGGTCAGCTGGCTCCCGGCGCCGTGCGGCTCCTGCTCGCGCTGACGGTGGTCGCCGGGTTGGTCGCGTTCGGCGCGGTCGCCGGGCACCGGGCCGGACGAGCCGCCCGCGCGACGGTGTCCGATCCCGTCGCGCAACGCGCCGACGCCGTCTGCGGATGTCTCGCCTACGCGCTCGCGGTGCCGCTGGTGGTGTGGCTGTTCGCCGCACCGCTGGAATCGTCCGCCCTGGTGCGTGATTCGACGACCGTGCGGACCGTCGACGACGTCGCGCCGTTCTGGCTGTCCGGACTGTCGGAGGTGCTCACCGGACCGATCGTGGACGCCGGGCTCGGCCGCCCGCTCGCGCCGCCCGATCCAGGCATCGTCGCGGGACCGATGCCCGCCGCACTGCGCCAGAGTGTGCTTCGCGTCCAGGATCTCGCGCCGACCTGCGGCGTGCGCCAGTCCGGCTCCGGATTCGTCATCGCGCCGGAGCGCGTGCTGACCAACGCGCACGTCGTCGCGGGCTCCAGCAAAGTCTCCGTCGACACCGCGGCCGGATCGCTCACCGCGACTGTGGTGCGGTTCGATCCGACCATGGACATCGCGGTGCTCGCCGTCCCCGGGCTCACCGCGCCCGCCCTGACCGTCGCGCCCGAACCGGCCGATCCCGGCGACGACGCGATCGCGCTCGGCTACCCCAGGGGCGGGTCCTACACCGCGTCCGCCACGCGGGTGCGCGGCCGGGCCGAACGCCAGGTGCGCGACATCTACCGCACCGGTGTCGGGGAACGCGAGATCTACACCTTGGACGGTTCGATCCAGCACGGCAATTCCGGCGGGCCACTGGTCGACCGCGACGGCCGGGTGCTGGGCATCGTGTTCGGTGTCGACGAGAACAACAGCAATGTCGGATTCGCCACGAGCCTGCCGGAAGTCCTCGACCGGCTCGACCACGGGTGGCGCTCCGACCGCCCGGTCGACACCGGCCCCTGCGCGTCCTGACCGCCGGTCAGGACGCGTCGGCGATGATCACCACACCGCTCGAGGCATCCAGCAGCGGAATGGTCCGCTCCGCGGCATCGTCGACATGCACACGCGGGTGCGCGGGCAGCTCGGTCTCGTAGTAGGTGCCAGGACCGTAGAACTGGCCGTACTTCACCACCACGCCGTCGAAGTCCAGCACAGCCGCTTCGTGCTCCTGGATCACCGCGCCCCGGCCCGCGGCCGGCTCCCACGCGATACTCTGGGCGAGAAAGCGTTTCGCCCCGGCCGCCCGCGCGGCGGCGATCAAGTTACGGGTGCCCTCGGTACGGATGCGCGCGTTCGCCTCGGCCCGCTCCGGCAGCAGCGCCGCGTCGTCCGGCAGGTCCGTGAGCTGATGCATCACCATGTCGGGCCCGAACCCGACCACGGCGGCGGACAGGGCGTCGGCGTCGTACACATCGCACACCACCGGCTCGGCCCCCAGCGCCCGCAAAGGATCGGCCTTCCCCGCCGATCGGGTCATCCCCGCGACCTCGTGCCCCGCCTCGATCAACAGCGGAAGCAAGCGGACTCCGATAACGCCGGTCGCACCGGCCAAGAAGATGCGCACTGGACCATTTTGCCGCGACTTCGTCGCGGCGTGGTGGGGGGCCCCGGGGGGGGGGGGGGGGGGGGGGCGCCGCGGGGGGGCGGGGGGGGCCGGCGGGGGGGGGGGGGGGGCCCCCCCCCGGGGGGGGCGGGGGGGGGGCGCGCGGGGGGCCCCCCCCCCCCCGCCCCCGGGGCCGCCCACGGCGGATGCTCGGTCTCGCTTCGCTCGAAAGACGTGGTGCAGGTGCGCGGGGCGCGTCGGTATCAATGCTGCGACGTCGCGCGCGGTTGAAGTGACCGGGCTGCGCGTGGTTTGCCGCTCATGCAGTCGCATCTCGGACGCGAGCCGGGCCGCGAACGGCGCATGCTCGGTCTCGCTTCACTCAGTCGCGGAGACACTGGCTTCAGCCGCAGCGAATCCAAGCGGTGGCCTCGTTGCCGTTCAGGGCGTAGTCGATTCCGCGTGCGGTCAACAGGCGGAGTACGGGAATGTTGTCCGGCGTCGTGCTCACGAACAGCCCCGAGTAGCCCTCGGCGGTTGCCCGCTCGATCAATGCGGCGAACACGGCGGTGCCGATTCCCGTGCCTCGGCGGGAGCGGCCGAGCCAGACTCCCGCCTCGGCTGCGCCGTCCGAGGCGGGCAACCGGCACAGTCGTGCCGCGCCGACCACCTCGCCGTCCACCCGTATGCCGTAGGTCGACTCGACGGGCTGCTCCGCCAGCGCGCGGCCGCGGTGGAAGGCTCGGAAATCCGCCGCTCGGTCGGCATTCCAGCTCGCGTCCGGCGCTTCCACCGGCATGACCTCGCCCGGATCCGCGTCGGCCACCGCGGTGTGCAGCAGATCGGTGAGCAACGCTTCGTCGAGCGGTTCGAGGACGACATGGCGGGGCATGCGCCGATCCTGGCACCGGGACCGGCCGCACGCGACCGGTTTTCCACCCGCTCAGACCGGGGTGATCGGCAGGCGCAACGCGCCGGGCGCGGCGACCGGAACCACCGGGTTCTTCGGCTCGATCGGCGCGAGCCTGCGGTAGGCCGTACCGAGAGGTGGACGCAGGTCGTCCTCGCCTTTGTTCGGCCACAACGACATGGCGCGTTCGGCTTGGGCGGTGATGGTCAGGGATGGATTCACGCCCAGGTTCGCCGAGATGGTCGAGCCGTCGGTGATGTGCAGGCCGGGGTGTCCGTAGACCCGGTGGTAGGCGTCGACGACGCCCGACTCGGCCGAGTCGCCGATGGCGCAGCCGCCGATGAAATGGCCGGTGATCGGGATGTTCATCAGTTCGGTCCAGCCACCCTGCGGCAGGCCGCCGATCTTCTCCGCGATGCGCCTGGTCACCTCGTGTCCTTCCGGAATCCAGGTCGGCGGTGCGGCGCCGTCGCCCGGCTTGGTCGTCATGCGCCTGCCGAACAAGCCGCGCTTGGTGTAGGTGACGATCGAGTTGTCGACGTTCTGCATGACGAGCACGCCGATGCTGCGCTCGGACCAGCGGCGCGGGCTGTGCAGCCGGACGAGGTGGCGACGGTGCGCGATCAACTCCCGCACGCCCAGCCACCAGCGCGCCCTGCCCTCATGCCCGTCCACGAGCACGGTGGCCAGCAAACTCATCGCATTGCTGCCCTTGCCGTAGCGGACCGGCTCGATGTGGGTGTGCTCGTTGGGGTGGATGGACGAGGTGATCGCCACGCCCTTGGTGAAGTCGGTGTCCTTGCGCAGCGACCGCGCGGCCAGCACGGCTTCGGAATTGGTGCGGGCCAGATGCCCCAACCGCGACGAGACGTGCGGCAGACTGCCGTTCTCGCGTAACCGGTGCAGCAGTTTCTGGGTGCCGAGCGCGGCGGCCGCGAAGATCACCTGGTCCGCGATGAACGTCCGCTCGCCCTTGCGCGCCCACCGCCCGGTCCGCACCGTCCGCACTTCGTAGCCGCCCTCCGGTCGCGGCCGCACGTCCGTCACCGTCGTCAGCGGATGCACCGTGGCTCCGGCCTTTTCGGCCAGGTAGAGATAATTCTTCACCAATGTGTTCTTCGCGCCGTGCCGACAGCCGGTCATGCACTCGCCGCAGTGGGTGCAGGTCGAGCGCGCCGGCCCGACGCCGCCGAAGAACGGGTCGGCGACCTGCTTTCCCGGCCGAGAACCGTTGTCCGCGAACAGAACCCCTACCGGCGTGCGGCGATAAGTGTCGCCGATGCCCATGTCCTGCGCGACTTCGCGCAGGATTCGATCGGTCGGAGTGGTCGCCGGATTCTCGGTCACACCGAGCATTCGCCTCGCCTGGTCGTAGTACGGCGCCAGCTCGGAACGCCAGTCGGTGATGTGCGCCCACTGCTGGTCGCGGTAGAACTTCTCCGGCGGCTCGTACAGCGTGTTGGCGTACACCAGCGACCCGCCGCCGACTCCCGACCCGCTCATGATGAACGTGTCGTTGAGCAGGGTCATCCGCTGGATGCCGTAGCAGCCGAGTTTCGGCGCCCAGAGATACTCGCGCAGATGCCAGGAGTTCTTCGCGTACTCGTGGTCGGCGAACCGCCGGCCCGCCTCGAGCACGCCGACCCGGTATCCCTTCTCGGTCGCGCGCAGCGCGGCGACGCTGCCGCCGAAGCCGGAACCGATGACGAGCACGTCGTAGTGGCTGTCCATGCGCTCGAGCGTATGGCGGCGAACACACAGGCCGGACGAGAGATACGGACGTGATATCGAGATTTCCGGCCATCTTGCCTCCGGCTTCCCATGGCAGTGAGCAACCGCCCGGGAAACCTGCGCGGCCACTCGTATGCTCGCTGCGTCGCGCCAGCGAGATGGGAGAGCCTGTGACGGATCGCGAAGTACTGACCTGGGAGTCGTTCGGTTCCGCGAGCCGGGAACTCGCCGCGACCATCGCCGCTGACGGCTTCGAGCCCGATCTGATCCTCTCGATCGCGCGGGGCGGGCTGTTCGTGGCGGGCGCACTCGGCTACGCCCTGGACGTGAAGAACCTGCACGTGATGAACGTCGAGTTCTACACCGGCGTCGACCAGCGCCTGGAGTTGCCGGTGATGCTGCCGCCGGTGCCGCAGGCGGTGGATCTGGCAGGCGCCACCGTGCTGGTCGCCGATGACGTCGCCGACACCGGCGCCACCCTGAAGCTGGTGCGCGACTTCTGTTCCGGCAAGGTCGCCGAGGTGCGCTGTGCGGTGATCTACCAGAAGCCGTGGTCGGAAGTCGACAGCGAATACGTGTGGCGGCGCACCGACCGTTGGATCAATTTCCCGTGGTCCACCGAGCCACCGGTGGTGCGACGGCAGCCGCGCGCGCTCGACGCCTGACCGCTGGGCATGCCCGCCTCGGTCGCAGCGGCCTCGAAGGCGCGCAGGACAAGCCCCGTCCGATCGCTTCCGGTGGGCTGCCGCCGAAGAACGCGCCCGTGTCACCGGATGGAGGGCAGTGAGCGATCAATTCAGTTGAGCGACAGCGATTGCGCCGATCTTGTGATCGGTGATCGAGGAGGCCGCGCCGGATACTCCGAGCGCACCGAGGACCGTACCGCGGATCCGGATGAGGACGCCACCGCCGTTGGGCACCAATGCGTGGGCGTCCGGTCGCCGAGGTTCGCCGAACAGCGACTGTTCTCGCGGCGCGGTGGTCACGTGCACGGTGTCGAACCCCAGCGCGATGGCCGCCTCCGCCTTGTGTTTCGCGATTTCGCTCGCCCGCGCAGGCGCACCGTCCATCCGCGCGACGGCCACCACGATTCCGCCGGGTTCCACCACTGCCAGCGACACGGCCTCGCCGAGTCCGGTCGCCGCCTCGCGGGCCGCGGCGAGGACCGAGTCTGCCTGGTCGAGCGAGATCGCCATGCGACCATTCTCGCCCCGCACCGGATCGGCAGCGCGCAACGGCCCGGTCCTACTGCGGGATCCCGACGACTGGGCTCCCGGTCGCGACACGCCGCATTTCGAACACGCCGAAGGTCCGTCGCATAGCAACTGTCGAGCTACCATTAGAGCGAGGCGCTCACCAGCGTTTCCCCGACCGGCGATTCGTCGCCCGACCGGGCCACAGCAGCCGGCCGACGTCGGTGCGCTGCCCACACCACTCGCACCGGTGGGCAGCCCGGACTTCCCAGGTTTGACTGGAATGGATCCGGTAGCCAATACGGCGCAACGTAGGATGAATTCGCGATCATGGGCGCGGAGGCGCATGCCGGGAAAGCGAATCGTACTGAACTACAAATGAATTGGATCTCGTTTTCGAGCGAGGAACGGGTAGGAGGTATGCGGGTGGGCGCAGCGGCGCGGTCCGGAAAACAGCGGGGTATTCGCGGTCGAATGAGGAAGACCGGCGCTGTCATGGCAACAGCCGTGCTCATGTCGTCCCTCGGGGGAGCCGTCGCTACCGCCGCGCCGATCCACGCGCCGATATTGCGCGCACCGGCGCGCGGTTTCAGCGAGCTCTCCGTGCCGTCCAGCATGGGACCGATCAAAGTCCAGGTCCAATGGGCGGCCCGCGGCGGAAGCGCGGCGCTCTACCTGCTCGACGGCCTGCGCGCGCCCGCCGACCACAGTCAGTGGACGACCGATACCGACGCCTTGGCCCAATTCGCGGACGACAACGTCACCCTGGTGTTGCCGGTCGGTGGCCACTCGAGCTTCTACACCGACTGGTACCAGCCGAGCAGCACGAACGGCCAAGAGACGACGTACAAATGGGAGACCTTCCTCACCCAGGAACTGCCCGCCTACCTCCAGCGGTTCGGCGTGTCGCGAACCAACGATGCCGTCGTCGGCGCCTCCATGGGCGGCAACGCCGCGCTGATCCTGGCCGGATACCATCGCAACCAGTTCAAGTTCGCCGGATCGTTCTCCGGGTTCCTGCACCCGACGTTCCCGCTCTGGAACGAAGCGATGCGCGCCGCCATGCGGGACGAAGGCAATTTCAATGTGGACGACATGTGGGGGCCGGTCGGGGACCCTGCCTGGAGCCGCAACGACGCCACCGAACAGGCCGAATTGCTGCGCGGACTGCCGATATACGTCTCGACCGGCAACGGGCTGCCCGGCCCGCTCGACGTGCCGTTCGGAGTCGGGAACACGGTCAACGCGATGGGCCTCGAGTCGATGACGACGATCGCCGCCCAGATGTTCCGTGATCGGCTCGCGGAACTCGGGATGACCGCCCGCGTCGACACCGTCGACGGGACACACACCTGGCCCTACTGGCAGCAAGCACTCGCGACCGCGCGTCCGATGATCCTCGACGCGCTCGGCGCGCACTGACCGAGCCCCGACGCCGAGCACCGGGCCGGAGACTTCACCTCGGCGCTCGCACTAGCCGGACAGCACCCCCACGACGACCGCGCTCACCGCGCCGCCGACCGCCTCACGCGAGGGCGGACCGGCGTCCCGATCGGCGAACAACAGGTGCGCGGTCCCGATCAGCATGGGGGCGAGCGAGTCGACGTCGGCGGTCGCGGCGATCCGGCCGAGGTCGCGTTCGGCGGTGAGGTACCCGGCGATCATGGCGGTCGCTTCCGCAAGGACGGGGACGCCGGTCGGCCGGTCGCGGCGCAGGCGTGCGCGCAATTCGTCCCGGAACGTGATCAAGCCGACGATGGCCGTGGTGACCGGGCCGAACACGTCCGTCAGCGCGGTGGTGAGGTGCTCGACCACGGCGCCACTCCCGGCGGATTCCCGCAGAGCGGCGGCCCGTCGCTCGATCTCGACGATACGGGCGGTCACCAATTCGGCGAGGAAGTCGTCGAAGTCGGTGAAGTGCCGGTGCAGAACGCCTTTGGCGCAGCCCGCCTCCGCGGTGACCGCCCGGCTGGTCAGCGCGCTCGGCCCGGCGCGGAGCAGGATCCGGTCGGCGGCGTCGAACAACTGCTCGCGCACGTCGCGGAGGGCGACTCCGGTGGGCATACGGGTGCCTCTTTCCGTTCGGATCGGGCCCACCCGTTGCCGAGTGGGCGCATGCCCATTTAAAGTGGGCGCATGCCCACTATACCTTCGCCGGAGGAAACGCCGCACCGGCACCGGCAGATCGCGGAGTCCTTCGGGGTGAATGCCGAACGCTACGACCGGACCAGGCCCAGCTATCCCGAAGCCCTGATAGAGCACATCGTTTCCATCAGTCCCGGGCGCGCGGTCCTGAATGTCGGCTGCGGCACCGGTGTCGAAGCCCGGCAGTTCCAGGCGGCCGGTTGCACGGTGCTGGGGGTCGAACCGGATCCGCGGATGGCGGAATTCGCACGGGGCCGAGGGTTGGAGGTCGACGTGGCGACCTTCGAAACCTGGGACGGCGCAGGCCGCGTCTTCGATGCGGTCATCGCGGGAACGGCTTGGCACTGGGTCGATCCGGTCGCGGGGGCGGCGAAAGCGGCGGAGGTTCTGCGTCCCCGAGGCGTGCTCTCCGCATTCTGGCATGTGTTCCATCTCCCGACCGAGGTGGCGGAAGCGTATGGCGTGGTGTACCGGCGGGTGGCGCCCGACTCGCCGTTCACCCTCCAGCCGGGCACGCGAGCCTTGGAGGTGTACCGGCAGATGCTGGACAAAGCGGCCGAAGGCATCCGGGAGACCGGTCGATTCGAAGATCCACTGGAATCGAGTTTCCAGTGGGAGCGCACCTACACCCGCGACGAGTGGCTCGATCAACTTCCGACGCACGGCTCCATGACCCGCCTCCCGGAGGACAAACTGACACAAGTGCTCGACGGTGTCGGCGCGGCGATCGATGCGATGGGCGGGAGTTTCACCCTGCCCTACACGACGGTGGCGATCACCGCGACGCGCACCGCCACACCCTGACCCGATGCGCCGCCCCTTCCCCCGCTGTTCCTGGGCTTCGTTTCCGTCCCGGCGGGTGCGGGTAGCTCGGACAGGTGGCCGGCGATGATCCGCGCTGGTCGACGCGTTCCGAGCGGTGAGGAGACGGTTGAGTGTCGGGGTTGTGGGCTGCGGGCGGATGGGGATTACTGGCCGGATCCGCCCTGCTGATAGGCGCTCTCGTGGGATTCTGGGCGCGCGTTCCCACGAAGATCGTGGCCAGCGTGATGGGATTCGGTAGCGGAGTACTGCTTTCGGCGGTGTCGTTCGAGTTGATCGCCGAGGCGCACGAGAAGGCCGGACTGCCGCCCACCGCCCTCGGCGCGGTGGGCGGCGCGGGGATCTACACCCTGGCGAATGTCGCCCTCGCCCGCCGCGGCGCTCGCCACCGCAAGCGCTCGGGAGACCAGCAACCCAGCGAATCCGAGCAGTCCGGCTCGGGCACGGCCATCGCGTTGGGCGCGCTGCTCGACGGTGTACCGGAGTCCATCGTCATCGGGGCGAGTTTGCTCGGCGGCGAAACCGTCAGCGCGGTCACCGTGGCCGCGGTGTTCATCAGCAATATTCCCGAAGGGCTGTCCAGCGCGGCCGGTATGCGCCGCGCGAACCGCAGCCCGCGCTACGTGTTCAGCTTGTGGGCTGGGATAGCGGTGATCAGCGGTGTGGCCGCCATGGCGGGCTACGGACTGCTCGGTGACGCCGCGCCCGCCGCGCTGGCCGCGATCACCGCACTGGCCGCGGGCGCGATCCTGGCCATGATCACCGACACGATGATCCCGGAGGCCTTCGAGGACGCCCATCTGTGGGTCGGAATGATCACGGTGGCCGGGTTCCTCACCGCCTTCGCCCTGTCCCAGCTCGACCACTAGGCTTGTGGTGCAAGCATTTCGGAGCCGATTGCTCAGCGTGCGTCGGCTCGGCGGTCGGGCGCCCACAACCGATCGGCGTCGCCAACGGCGAGCCTGCCGCGGTAGACGTCGATCTTGTGGTCGATGAGGTCGAGGTTCTCGTGCAACTCGGCGATCTTGGCTGCCACCTCGGCGCGATGCGCCTCCATGAGGGCGAGCCGCTCGTATTCGTTGCCGCGCCCGGCGGCGACGAGTTCGGCGTAGCGGCGGATGGTTTTGATGGGCATGCCGGTGGCCCGCAGCTTGGTGCAGACGGTGATCCAGTCCAGGTCCAACTGCTGGTAGCGCCGCCAGCCACCGGCCGCGCGATCGACCGGGGTGACGACCAGGCCCGCGCGTTCGTAGTAGCGCAAGGTGTGCACGCTGACCCCCGTCCGCCGGGCGGCCTCGGCGATGCTCATACCTTGCTGTGGCGGACCGGATTCCGGCTGCGGCTTGACTTCGAGCACGCTCTAGAATTTAGCGTCCGTGATCATGACGACAACATTGATCACCGGAGCGAACAAAGGTCTCGGTTTCGAGGCCGCCCGCCGGCTCATCGCCGCGGGCCACACCGTCTACCTCGGAAGCCGGGACGTCGAGCGCGGACGCCGGGCCGCCGAACAGTTGGGGGGACGGACAGTCCAGCTCGACGTCACCCACGACGCGTCCGTAGCGGCCGCCGTCGCGGCCATCGAAGCCGACGGCGGCCTGGACGTGCTGGTCAACAACGCGGGGATCGCCACGGAATGGACCGCGACCAACACCGTGATCGGCGCCGCGGACGTGACCGCGGACCTCATGCGCCAGACCTTCGAGACGAACGTCTTCGGCACGGTGCGCGTCCTGCACGCGTTCCTCCCTCTGCTACAACGTTCCACCGCCCCGGTCGTGGTGAACGTCAGCAGCGGGCTGGCCTCGCTGACCCGGGTCAGCGATCCCGGCAGCCGGGCGTACGCCTACCCGGGCGTCGCATACCCGGCATCGAAAACCGCGGTCAACGCGATCACCGTGCAGTATGCGAAAGCGTTTCCGAACATCCGGATCAACGCGGTGGAGCCCGGCTTCACCCAGACCGATCTGAACGGGAACACCGGCCTGCAGAGCGTCGAGCAAGGCGCCGAGATCATCGTGCGGATGGCGCGGCTGGGCCAGGACGGCCCCACGGGGGGATACTTCGACGCCGACGGCGCCCTGCCCTGGTAGCCGAACGTCGGTCGTGCGGTGCTCACCCGTGGCGGGTCAAGACACGACGGACGCGCGGTTCGACTCCCCTGCCGCCGGTGAACGGATCGCGTGGGCCCGCGCGATGACCTCCTTCAGCCCGTATCCGTTGACGATGGGTACACCAAAGCGGTGTTCGAACCTGCTTCGTAGTTCACTTCCGGCCGGTGCCGCACAGCACAGGGCGAAACGCACCGACGAGGTGTCCCACCGCGCCCGGCCGGGCAGATCGGTCAGTGCCGCGTACAGGCTCGGGAAGGCGGAGGAGTAGGTGGGCCGGATTCGCTCGACCCGTTCCAGGAACGATTCCGGGTCCAGCGGGCCTGCCAAGGTAGTGCGACCTCCCGCGACCAACGGCGACAGGGCGCCGAGCAAGATGCCGCAGAGCTGCCGCATCGGCAGCGTCGACAGGCTGTGGTCGGCATCGGTGAGGGCGAAGACCTCGATCACGAATCGGCACATGGCCTCCAGGTTCCGGTGATCGAGCATCGCCCGGATGCCGCCGCCGTAGGTGATCAGCGCCAGCGCCTCCCCGCCGGGCCGCACCGCCGGTGTCGGGTCGCGTTCCGCCGCGCCGAGCGCCGCGGCGGGCAGGACCCGGACCGGAGCGTCGATCGCCGACGGATGCTCGATGACGATGAGGACCTCGGGGTCCGCGTCGATTATCCGCTGACTCACCTCCTCGTCGGACGCCGTCGGGTCGATCACGGCGGCCGTGGCGCCCAGGCGCCAGATCGCGAACAGCGACACCACCAGGTCGACGGCGCCGGGCAGCATGGTCGCGACGACGTCGCCGGTCGTGACGCCCGCGGCGCGCAGGCGGGACGCGGCACGCTGGACGGCGGACAGGAACTCGCTGTTGTTCAGTTCGATGCCGTCAGCGGCAAGGGCTGGTGCCTGCGGGGCGGCTGCGGCGCGACGGTCCGGAAGAGTGGAAAGCATCATGCGATGTCCTCGGCAACGGCGTAGTTGTTCGATAACAACGGTAGGAAGCGGAGCTCCTCTCGCCACCGTCGCGCAAGGATCAAATTCGTCGCCTGTCTTGTCGCCTGGAGACAATATCGACCGGCGAGATCCGCCGCCGCGCGCACGGCGAGGTAATACGATCGGCTCGTGACGAGTTCTCGTCGCAACGATGAAGCCGAGGTCGACCGTTGTGTCGCGACGATCGCCGCCCGCATGAACGAGCGGGTGACGGACATCAGCGCGAGCATCCACAGCGCGCTCGAGGAAGAGATACCCGAGCTGCGCGCGGATGTCCACACCGTCGAACTGCTCGGGGCCAGTGTGCAGGGAAACGTCGACACCCTGCTGTACGCGCTGCGTCACGACATCCCCGCCACCCGCATCCACCTGCCGTCGGCGGGCACGGAGTACACGAAGCGTCTGGCGCAGCGCGACGTCCCGCTCAACGCCCTGGTGCGCGCCTATCACATCGGACAACGGCGGGCGACCGAACTGATCTTCGCCGAGTTGCAGGCCGCCGACGTCGGGCCGGTCGATCGATTCGTCGTCGGCCGGGCCATCGCCACCCGGCTCTTCACCTACCTCGACCAGGTGATCCGGGAGGTCGTCGCGGTCTATGAAGGAGAGCGGGAGCAGTGGTTGGACACCCGCAACAGTGTGCGAGCGCTCTGTGTGCGCGAGCTACTGAAGGGGAAGGAGTCCGTCGACGTCGACAGCGCCACCGAGCAGATCCGTTATCCCCTGCGTTGGCATCACCTGGCGCTCATCGTCTGGTATCCCGACACGGAAGCCCACGGTGACGAACTGGCCGAGCTGCAACGGTTCGTTCGTGGGTCGGCCGAGACCACGGGAACCTCCGGGCAGCCCCTCTTCGTCGCCGACGATCAGCTGAGCGGCTGGGCGTGGCTGCCCTACCGTTCGGCGCGACCCGATGCAGTCGCCGATATCCGTGCATTCGCGGCCGCGCAACGCGACGCCCCGAACGTGGCGATCGGCACGATGGTCCCGGGCCTGTCCGGGTTCCGCCGATCTCATCGCCTGGCTCAGGACGCACGCACCGTAGCGCTGGCGGGGGCGGACGCCGAACACCGGGTGGTCGCGGCCGAAGACCCCGGATTGTCGGTCGCGGCCCTGCTCGGTGAGAGCATCGCGGAAGTCCGGGAATGGGTCGGCGACGTGCTGGGCGACCTGGCCTCCGACACCGACAACGACGCGCGGCTGCGCGACACGCTCCAGGTCTTCCTGCGCACCGGATCGAGCTACAAGGCAGCCGCCGCGGAGCTCGACCTCCACTCGAACTCGGTGAAATACCGGGTGGGCCGGGCGGTTTCGCGACGCGGCAAGCCCATCGCCGAAGACCGGCTGGACGTCGAGCTCGCACTGCTCGTCTGTCACTGGTACGGACCGGCGATACTGCGACCCGGTACGGCGTGACCCGGCTGCCCGGAACTCAGCGGCGCGGCGCTATGCGGGACAGCTCCACGGGACCGCGCACGGCGTAGAGCCAGGTTGCGAGTCCGTCGTCACGATGTGGCGATGACAATGCTGGCGGCCGAGGCGGCGACCAACCCGATGATCTGGCTGCTGTGCAATCGCTCCCGCAGCGCGGTCACGCCGAGTACCACGGGGACGATCGGGTAGAGCGAGGACAACACGACCGCCACGGCCAGGTACTCGGTCCGCGTGGCGAAGAGATAGGACACGAGCGCGGCGGCAGCGAGGATGCCGGAGAACACGGCTGTGAGGTCGGTCCGATGTTCAGGGCCTGGCGCGGTATCCGAGGATCCGGATGCCAGCGTCCATGCGAACGCAGCGACGAGAACGACGGCCGCCGCCCGGCCCGCGGTCACCGGCCAGATACCGGAGGCCGGGGCGGCGCGAGCCAGTGCGAGGTATTGCACGGCGATGCCGACACCGGCGATCAGCCCGTCGCCGACAGCGGCCCTGGCATTCGGACCGGCGCCGGTCGCACCGCCCGCGACGAGCCAGAGCGCGGGCACAGCCATCGCGATACCCGCCCATACCGACGCCGCCGGACGCTCACCGAGCAGAGCGGTTCCGAGCAGAACCGGCAGTGCGGCGCCGCCCACGGCGCTGATCGGTACGACCACGGACATCGCGCCGCGGCTGATTCCGCGGAACAGGAACGTCATCGCGATACCGGTGCCCACTCCGGACAGCGCTCCCCAGCCGAGATCGGCGGGATGGGGCCCGGCGGGAAATACCAGCAGGCCTGCGAGCGCGGTGACGGCGAGCCCGCCGAGTTGGCCGAGCAGCGCCACGCGTGCGAATCCGACTCGGCGGGACGCGGTTCCACCCCAGAAATCCGACAGGCCATAGCTCAACGCGGACATCAGCGCCAGAAGCGTCCCCATGATCAGGCCTTCCGGTCGCGCTCGGCCTGCCCCACCGGACACACCGCGGATCGCGTACAGCCCGCGCGGTCGCACAATCTGCACAGCACATTCGAATCGCCGATCTCCCCGTACAGCCGGGCCAGCAGTTTCGCAAGCAGGCTCGTCATGGCTTCGCGCTCCGCGTCGTCGAGTGCGGATACCAGCTCGGCCAACGACCGGGCGCGGGCGGCGAGGATTCGGTCCGCGGTGTCCCGGCCGGACGGCGTCAGGTTCACGCTGACCAGCCGTCCGGCGCCGGGAGAGCGGCCGACCAGTCCGGCGGCCGCGAGCGAATCGACCATGCGAACGGCCGCGGATTGCGTCAGCCTGACCCGTTTGCCCAGGTCGGTGACGCTGATGCCCGGCGATTCCATGAGCGTCACCAAGGCGGCCGCGCTACTGCCGCTCACCGCACCGGCGCCGTGCACGTCGGCGAGCATCACGTCGTTGATCGCAAGCGCCGCTGCTCCGAGCAGGTTCTCCAGGCGAGCATCATGCATGACTCATGCATAACATCCGCCGACGGGTCGCTGTCAACCCTTCACCCGGCCGCGCGGTGTGCGGAGTGAGACGATCAGGAATCGAGAAGCGCTGGTCAGCGCGCTGCCGTTAGCGTTGGGACGCGAGCCGTTCACACGCAGAGGAGGACTCATGAACTGGGACAGACGGATAAGGCAGACGCACCGGTGGCTGGCCGTCATATTCACGGCGACCGTCGTCGTCACGGTCGTCGCCTTGGCGCTGAAGGGGCCCGTGTGGGTCTCCTACGTGCCTCTGCCCCCGCTCGCCTTGCTTCTCTTCTCCGGTCTCGGCGTATTCGGACTGTCGTGGTCCGCCGAGCGGCGCGGCCGGGCGGCCGGGAACACCTCGCCGCGGCGGGTCGTGCCCGCACCGCGGGTCCGGCAGCTGCATCGCTGGTCGGGTATCGGCTTCGTCGCGACCGTTCTCGCCACTTTCGTCGCCTTGGCGCAGGAGGAACCGATCGTCTGGGTGTCCTACCTGCCGCTGCTGCCGCTCGCTCTGCTGCTGTTCTCCGGCCTCTACATGCTGGTGTTGCCGCTTGCCGTGCGACGTCGGCGCGCCGGTCGCCTCGCCACGTCCTAGTCGGCCGGGGCGGACGCGGGCGCCGCCGAGCCCGGTGGAACCCGGGGCGGCAACTCCGGACGACGCTTCCGAAGCGGGGCTCCTGCCGGCCGCTCGTACGTCCGCGATCGGCACGAAACAAAGTTTTCTCCGAACCTGCGATGAATCGGGGCGGCGGCGCCGGTATGTACCGGCGAACCCATCGGAGGAGGACTTTCGCCCATGAGAACGACCACGGGACAGCGCTGGGTACTCGCGCTGACATCGGTGGCCGCGTTGATGATCATGCTGGACGCGCTGGTCGTCACCACCGCCCTGCATGCGATCCAGCTCGACCTGCGCGCCTCGCTGGCCGAACTGGAGTGGACTGTCAACGCCTACACCTTGAGCTTCGCGGTACTGCTGATGGCGGGCGCGGCGCTCGGCGAGCGATATGGACGGCGCCGCGTACTGGTCGCGGGGGTGCTGCTGTTCTCGGCGGCCTCGGCCGCGTGCGCCTCGGCGCCGAACCTGGGCTGGCTGGTCGCCGCCCGGGCGGTGCAAGGTGCCGGCTCGGCGGCCGTCATGCCGGTCGGTATGGCGCTGCTGTCGGCCGCCTTCCCGCCCGCGCAGCGCACCCGCGCGCTCGGGCTTTTCGCGGCGGTGACCGGCCTGGCCACGCTCGGCGGCCCGCTCCTCGGTGGCGCGGTGGTGGAGGGCTCGACCTGGCAGTGGATCTTCTGGCTGAACCTGCCGATCGCCGCCTTGCTCGTGCCGCTGATGCTGACCCGGCTGCCGGAGAGCCGTGGCGAGGCACGCGGACTCGATCGCCTGGGCATCGGGCTGGCCTGCGCCGCCGCGCTGGGCTCGGTGTGGGGCCTGCTGCGCGGCGACGAAGCGGGCTGGGGCAGCGGCGAAGTCGTCGCCGCGTTCCTGCTCGCGGCGATCGCGCTGGTCGCGTTCGTACGCTGGGAGCTGCGCACCGCGACCCCGCTGATCCCGATGCGGCTGTTCGCCGCGCGCGGCTTCTCGGTCGGCAACGCGGTGGGCTTCCTGCTGTTCGGATCGATCTTCAGCGGGGCGTTCTTCTTCGCACAGTTCCTGCAGACGGTCCAGCACCACGGCCCGCTCGGCGCGGGAGTGCGGCTGGCGCCCTGGACGATCACCTTGTTCCTCGTCGCTCCCGTGGCGGGCAAGCAGGTCAACCGCTTCGGGGAACGGCCGCTGGTGGTCGTGGGACTGCTGATGCAGGCCGCGGGCTACGGCTGGCTCGCGCTGACGGCCGGGCCGCAGTTGTCCTACCCGGCCATGATCGCGCCGTTCGCGCTCTGCGGTGTCGGCGTCTCGATGGCCATTCCCGCCGCCCAGAGCGCCGTGCTGCGTTCGGTGCCCTTGGCGGCGGTCGGTGCGGCGTCGGGCACGTTCAACACCTTGCGCCAGCTCGGCAGCACGTTCGGGATCGCCTTGCCCGCAGCGGTTTTCGCGACATTCGGTGGACTCGGATCCGCCGCTGCGTTCAGTACCGGATTCGCCGCGGCGATCGGCACGGCGGCGCTGCTGGCGCTGATCGGCGCCGCGCTCGGGCTGCTGCTACCCGCGGGCGCGCCCGTCGCGGCACGCTCCGACGCGCAGCCGGTCGCGGCTCGGTAGGTTGCGGCCATGACGATCGGCGCCGACTTCACGGCCGAGACGATGGCCTACCGGCCGGAGTTGCTCGCGCACTGCTACCGCATGCTCGGGTCCGTCCACGACGCCGAGGACCTGGTGCAGGAGACCTTGGTGCGGGCCTGGCGTGCCGCCGACCGGTTCGACGAGCAGCGGGCTTCGCTGCGCACCTGGCTGTACCGGATCGCCACCAATGCCTGCCTGACCGCGCTCGAACAGCGTGGCAGGCGGGCCTTGCCCACCGATCTGAACGGACCGGCCGCCACTCTCCAGACCCGGCCGGCCCGGCATCCCGAAGTGTCCTGGCTGGAACCGATTCCCGACGCGCTGCTCGGCGGCTCGGCCGATGATCCGGCGACCGTGGTGGCCGCGCGCAGCGGCATCCGCCTGGCCTTCATCGCCGCGCTGCAATATCTGCCCGCCCGCCAGCGCGCGGTGCTCATCCTGCGCGACGTGCTCGCCTGGTCCGCCGCAGAGGTCGCCGACCTGCTCGGCACCTCCCCCGCCGCGGTCAACAGCGCGCTGCAACGCGCCCGCGCCCAGCTCGAGAAGGCCACCCCCATGATCGATCGGACGTCCGAGTCGTTGAGCCCCGGTGAGCGCGCGATGATCGACCGCTACGTCACCGCTTTCGGCAACGGCGATATGGACGAGTTGAGCAAGCTGCTGCGCGACGACGTGGTGCTCGAAATGCCGCCCGCCCTGTTGTGGTTCGCGGGCCGCGCCCACGTAGTGGGTTTCTTCGCGGCCAAGGCGGCCCGGGACGGCGACACCTGGCGCGCCGTGCCGACAGCCGCCAACACCCAGCCCGCCGTCGCCTATTACCTGCGCGACGCGGACGGGACCCACCGCGCGCACTCCATCCACGTTCTCGGCACCACGGATACCGCCATAGAACGCATCACCGTCTTCCTCGGCGACGAATTGTTCCGGCCGTTCGGGTTGCCGACGGTGCTTCGACGGCCGAACGAGAACTCCATACCGGAGTGATGCTCGGTGCGGACGACTGCACAGGCGATGGGGTCGAATTCCCGGTGCGGCGGGGAGCGCTATCGTCGGAGCATGCGAGCCCGGCCGTTGACTTTGATCCAGGACGACCTCGTCGACTACGACAAGGCCATGGAATGCATGGGAGAGCTGGTCGAAGAACGCCACAGCGGCGCGCGGCCGGACACCCTGTGGCTGCTGAGCCATCCGCCGGTCTACACCATCGGGCGGAAGACGCCGCAGGAGCACCTGCCGGACCCGGCACACGACATCCCGGTCGTGCAGACCACCCGCGGGGGCCAGCTCACCTATCACGGTCCCGGCCAGCTGGTCGGCTATCTCATCGTCCGGCTCGATTCCGGCGAAGGGGTGGTGGACTACATCCGCGAGGTCGAGTTCCGCCTGATCGAGGCACTCGGCCGGTTGGGCGTGCCCGCCGAACGCCGCGACACTCCGCCCGGCTCCGAACTGCTCACCGGCGTGTGGACCCGGCACACCGGCCGCAAGATCGTCTCCATCGGCATGCGCCAGAGCCGAGGGATCACCAGTCACGGCTTCGCCCTCAATGTGAACGGCGACCTCGAGCCATGGCACTGGGCCGTCGCGTGCGGGCTCCCCGACGTCGATATGTCCTCCGTGGCCAGGGAATCCGGCGCGGCCACCATGGAGCAGGTGCGCTCCATGGTCGCCACCGCTTTCGAGGCGAGCTGAACTCCGCCCGCGAACGATCCGCCGCTCGCGGCGGCGACCTCGACGGCTGATCGCGCTCGTGGTCGACAGCCGCGCCACCGCGGAGCGGCGCTCCGCCAGTCCGCCGCGCAGGCTACCCAGCTGCGCGCGGCCTGCAGCCGAGATGCTGCCGGATTTGTTCCAGAACCACGAACTCCGTTGGGGAGTCACGAAACGGCGACGCGACCGGATCGACAGAGAGCTACCCGCATCCATCCGCACACCGGACCCGGCGCAGGCGGACCGCCGAACGCCGCGACGAAAGTAGCCCCGACACAGACGATTACGACCAGGATCGGCGCATGCCGATCAGTTGGCGAGGCGGGCCTCGAAGGCGATCCCGTCACCACGGGCGAGCGACCGGACGCGCTCGACGGGCTCGCGGTGGTTAACCTCACGTTCGCGCGGACCACACCGATCGGTCCAGACCATTTGCCATCCTCGGTCCATGCGATTGGCGATCATCGGGGGCGGCATCCTCGGCACCGCACACGCCATGGCCGCGATCCGCCGCGGGCACGAGGTCGTGCAGCTGGAACGGGAACTCGAAGCGCGCGGTGCGACCGTGCGCAACTTCGGCCTGGTCTGGGTGTCGGGCCGGTCGGCCGCGGAACTGGATCTCGCTCTGCGTGCGCGGAGGCTGTGGGAGGAGATCGGCGGGAAAGTGCCCGGCGTCGGTTTCCGGCCCTCGGGCTCGCTCACCTTGGTGCGCGCCCCGGAGGAATTGGCCGTCGCCGAGGCCGCGGCGGCCGGCCCCGGAGCCGAGGCACGTGGCTTCGCCTTGCTCGACCCCGAACGCGTCCGCGCCGTCAATCCCGCTCTGCGGGGCAAATTCCTTGCCGGACTGCATTGTTCGACCGACGCGGCCGTAGAGTCGCGCCAGGCGCTGCCCGCGTTGCGCGCCTATCTCACCGCGAGCGGGCGCTACACCTTTCATTCCGGCACGGAAGCCAGGGAAGTCGCCGACACCGGTTCCGGCGTGCGGGTGCGCGACGACCGTAATCGTTTCTTCGATGCCGACCTCGCGCTCGTCTGCCCCGGCGCCGCGCACACGGGCCTGGCCAGGGAACTGGCCGGAGCGCTGCCCGTGCGGCGGGTCCGGCTACAGATGATGCAAACCGCTCCGCTGGGTGAGCCGCTTCCCACGGCCGTCGCCGACGGCGACACTTTCCGCTACCACCCCGGCTTCGCCGGTCCCGAAGTCGACGCGCTGAACCGGGAGCAATCGCAGACCGCGACCGCCGCAGAGCACGCGATGCAACTGCTGTGCGTCCAGCGCCTGGACGGCGGATTGACCATCGGCGACACCCACGAGTACACCGAGCCGTTCGCATTCGACCTGGACGACGCTCCTTACGAGCACCTGACGTCGGTGACCGAGGAGTTGCTGGGCCGCAGACTGCCACCCGTGGTGCGTCGCTGGGCAGGCGTGTACAGCCAGAGCGCCGATCCCCGCGCCGCGGTCACCCGCGTACGAGCCGAACGCCATGTCTGGGTGATCACCGGACCCGGCGGTCGCGGCATGACCCTCGGCCCCGTCCTCGGCGAGGAAACCGCCGACCTACTGGAACTCTGAGGAACGGATTCTGGTTCTGCTGGGACGGTTTCGAGGCCGGGCCGCGCCGCGGTGAGCGGTGCGGGAGGGCGCGTCCGGTCGCGCCATTATGCGTTACCAGACGTATCCCAAATTCCGTGTGCCCGGGTGCTGGCACACCACGAAATCCGCGCGTCGATTCGCGCAGGCGCACGCGACGTGTGAAGAATGCTCGCAATCACGAAAGTAATTGTCCGCCTGGGGATAACGCGCCATATGGAGCGGACGGGGATGACTGGAGAAATAGCGGTGGTACTGCTGTGGGTGGTGATCGTTGCCATCGTCGTGGTTCTGCTCGGCGGTGCGGCCGCGGCGATGGTGTGGGATCCGAATCCCCGCCGGAAAGCCCGGGCGACCGATCGGAGCGCAGCGCTGCCGTTGGCGGGCATGCCATCGCCGCACGACAGGTGGCCCCGGCGATCTTGACGCTTCGCCCCGCCGCGACCCGTTCCTTCTGGTCCGCCGAGCCGATCGGTCCGAGCTGCCGCCACAGCCCGCGATGTTGCCAAACAGTTGCCAACCGTTTGGCATGTTCTGCTTCACGACGTAGGCGCACCGGGTACGGTGGGCGCTGCGCTGCGCCTTCGCAGGCGTCCGCGTGCGGCACTGGCACCGAGAATCCCGAGACGACGGAGGTGCGGCAGTGACAGGCTCAGAAACCGCGCCCGAGCCGTGGCCGGTGTTGCGCGTCGATGACTGGACTCCCACACGGGAGACGCTGCACATGTGGACGCAGATCATCGGCAAGATCAGGCTCTCACACACCCCGCTGGTCAACCATTGGTGGCAGGTCACCTTCTACGTCAGCCCGAGAGGGCTGACCACCTCCGCCATTCCGCACCCGGCGGGATGCTTCGACATCGAATTCGATTTCCTCGATCATCGACTGCACATCCGGTCCAGCGACGGCCGTAGCAGGCAGGTCGCGCTGGAACCCAAACCGGTAGCCGTTTTCTACGCCGAAACCGTCTCGGCGCTAGAGGAACTCGGGATTCCGGTGCGAATCGAGGCCAAGCCCAACGAGGTCGAACTCGCCATCCCGTTCGCCGACGACTACGAACATCGCTCCTACGACGCCGCGGCCGCCACCTTGTTCTGGCGGCAACTGCTGGCCGCCGACCGGGTCATGCACGAGTTCCGCGCGCGCTTCATCGGGAAAGTGAGTCCGGTGCACTTCTTCTGGGGCGCGATGGACTTGGCGTGCACCCGTTTCTCAGGGCGGGCGGCTCCGCGACACCCGGGTGGCGCGCCGAACTGTGGCGACTGGGTCATGATCGAGGGTTACTCACACGAACTGAGCAGTTGCGGCTTCTGGCCTGGCGGCGGGTCGGAGGGCGCCTTCTACGCCTACGCGTACCCGGAGCCCGCGGGATTCGCCGAACACCCGGTCGGCCCGCGAGAAGCCTTCTACAGCCGGGAGAACGGCCAGTTCCTCCTGCCGTACGAGGCCGTTCGCACCGCCCCCACCCCGGAACGCGCGCTGCTCGAATTCCTCGAGACGACCTACGAGGCCGCCGCCGATCTGGGCCACTGGGACCGCGCCGCCCTGGAAGCCGACCCGCACCGCTGGAAGCACAAGCGCCGAGCGCACGAGATGGGCACGCCACGGCCGCCGGGCGAGTGATCCGGCATGGCGCCGCCCGTCGCCGATTCCTTCGGGGCGAGGGCGTGACGCCCGCCTTCTACGGTCCGCGAGGACAGCATGGATCTACCGTTGAGTGACCCGTACAACGGCACGTTGGTCAGGGTAGAGATTTCCTCGACCGCGAGGACAACTTGATCAAAGCCGCAGTTCACAGCCGTTTCGCGACACATAGCTTCCCACCATTGGGAACGCGCTATCCAGTGAATCACCGATGAATGTATCGTTATATGACGGCACGTTAATCGACGGGATGAACTAATGCACAACACCAGCAAGCGCGTGACAGTGCGTCGAGTGGTGGCCTCGGCGCTGATCGGCGGAGCGGTCGTCATGGCGGCGGCAGTCGCTTCGCCCGAATCCACGGTGACCACCACAGCCGACCGGTACTCCCACAACCCCGCCGACAAGCGCGGTTCCGGAGTGGGCGAGCGCGCCCGGAGCAGCAACCACGGCGGATACCAAGGACGCAACGAGCGCCCGTGCCAGTACACCCCAGAGGGCTACTGCACCGGAGGGCGTTGATACCCATACCGGCGGCGAGCCGGATCGCCCGGGCGGCCCGAACGGGCCGCCCGTCCGCGTGCGATCAGCCCTCGGCCGGACCGTAGGACAGGTGGACGACGCCATTGGCGTAGACCTCGTGCTCTTTGAGCGCGAGCTTGGTCGCGTCGACGCCGTCGCTCCACAAGCGCTTGCCCTTCCCGAGTGCGATCGGGTAGACGAACAGGTGCAGATCATCGATCAAGCCGTCGGCGAGCAACACCCGCACCAGTGTGCCGCTGCCGCTGATGTAGATGACGCCGTCGATCTCGTCCTTCAGCTTGCGGATGACCTCCGGGTCGTAGGCGCCGACGCGGGTGCTGTTGGCCCACTCCACCTGCGGCTCGCTCGCACCGACGACGTATTTCGTCGTGTCGTTGAAGAACGGCGCCCCCGGGTCGTCCTCGACGGTGCGGGTCGACCAGGCCGGTGCGAACATCTCGAAAGTGGTGCGGCCCAACAGGATCGCCTTGGACGCCGAGGTGATCGCCGCGAGGGTCTCCCCCATCTTCGGGTCGAACCCGTACTCGAAGGTCCAGGACGGATCCTCGTACACGCCGTCGAGGGCGATGAACTCGTGGACTGCGATGGTTCCCATGTTTTTCCTTTCATCGGGTGCGGCGGTCGCCGGGTGCGGCCCGGTGCCGCTGTCGACAACGACTCTGCTGGCCGCGCCTTACGGTTTGTTTACGGTCGGTCCGTCGTTTCGGGCGAACCGGTGTTCGAGGTTGCTTTCTACCGCACGAACGGCGTTTCGGCCCGCGCCTGGCGCAAGGCGCGGGCCCACCACATGAGCTGGTCCAGCGTGGCGTCGACGGCCTCGTCGAGTTCCGCGTCGCGGCGCGGCCAGCTGCCGTCGCTCGCGAAGCGCTGCCAGACCTTGGTCACGGTGACCGTGCGGCGGATGGGGACCGCGTTCAGTTCGCCGAAGACGGGACGCAACTGGGCGGCGGCGTGACCGCCGTCGGCGTCGCCGCCGTATCCCACCACAGTCACCGGTTTGCCGGCCCACTCCGCGTCGAACCAGTCGACGGCATTCTTCACCGCGGCCGGAAAGCTCCGGTTGTACTCCGGAGTGACCAGGACGAACGCGTCCGCGGCGGCCAGCCGTTCGCCGAGCGCGCGGACGGCGGGCGGTAGCGGCTCGTCGGGATCGGGTAATCGATCGGGCAACCCGGTCTCCGCGAGATCGATCCGGTCCACGTCGATATCGCGGCGGCGGCCCAGCCGCCCGGCGAACCACTCCGCCACCGTGGGGCCGAAGCGACCTGTGCGGGTGCTGCCCACGATCAGCGCCACCCGTACCCGGCGGGGTCCCCTCATCGCACGTCACGCACCGGTGGCGCATCGGCTCCCGGCCTCGTGTGTCGATCGGCGTCGCCCGGCACCCGTCGCTGTCCGGGTACCGGGTGCACCCTGCGGTCCCCGCGCGGTCTGTTCAGACAGGCAGACGCCTCCTCGATAGGACTCTCACCACCGCTGATTCGACGTGCGATAGTCGCGATGAGTGGCATATCGTGCTTTCCTTCCACGAGTTCGGCCTTCGGCGTTCTCATCGTGGGCGCGCCACCTTCCGATTTGTTTGCGGTCGCCTTCCGCCGCCGCTCGCATAGGCTGCCCCAATGCGTTTCGGGGTGCTGGGTCCGTTGACGGTCTGGACGGATGCGGGCGCCGTAGTGCCGATTCCGGGGGCCAAGGTGCGGGCACTGCTGGCCGACCTGCTGGTCACGCCCGGCCAACCGGTATCGGGCGACCGGCTGATCGACGACATCTGGACCGACGACCCGCCCGGCAATCCGGCGGGCACGCTGGCGGCGAAGGCCTCGCAACTGCGCAGGGCGTTGGAAGACGCCGAACCCGGCGGCCGGGACCTCGTGGTGTCCCCGCCGCCCGGGTATCGGCTGGCCGCCTCCGACACCGACGCGCAGGAGTTCCGCGCACTGGTGGCGTCCGCGCGAGCGACGACCGACACCGCCGAGCGGGCCCGGGCGCTCGCCGCGGCGGTCGCTCTCTGGCGCGGGCCCGCGTTCGCCGATTTCCGGGACGCGGCATTCGCCCAGCCCGCCATCGCGCAACTCGAAGAGCAGCGCTTGGTGGCGGTGGAGGAACTGGCGGAGGCGCGGCTGACGCTGGGCGAGTACCGCGAAGTGGCCGGCGAGCTCAGCGAAGTCGTGACGGCGCATCCGCTGCGCGAGCGGCTGCGCGCGGCCCACCTGCGCGCGTTGTACGGCGCGGGAAGGCAGGCCGAGGCGCTGGACGGTTACGAGGATCTGCGCAGGCACCTCGCCGACGAACTCGGCATCGACCCGAGCCCGGAGCTGGTCGCGCTGCAGCGCGCGCTCCTGGCCCAGGATCTGCCGGAGGCCGCGCCGCCGGAGATCGTGGTCGCCCGTCGGCGCAGCTCGAACATTCCGGCGCAGCGCACCGAGCTGATCGGCCGCGACAGCGACCTCGCGCAGTTGTGCGACGCCGTCGAGAACGCCAGGCTGGTCACGCTCACCGGGCCCGGCGGCGTGGGCAAGACGCGCTTGTCGCTCGCCGCCGCGGCGGTGCTGCCCCAGCGATTCGCCAACGGCACCTGGCTGGTGGAACTGGCCGCGCTGCAACCGACCGCGACCGATGCCGCCACGTTCCTCGCCGACGCCGTGGCCGGTGTGCTCGGCATCCGCGCCGCCGACGGCGCCGACATCACCGCGTCGTTGTGCGAGGCGCTGGCCGAACAGGAACTGCTGCTCGTCCTGGACAATTGCGAGCACGTGGTGGATCGCGCCGCCGATCTGGCCGAGACGCTGCTCGGCGCGGCTCCCCGGCTGCGCATCCTGGCCACCAGCCGGGAACCGCTGCGGCTGCCCGGTGAGGACGTCGTCGCGCTGCGACCCCTCGATGTGCCCGCGCGGGACGCGGCGTTCGACGAGATCGCCCGAGCGGGAGCGGTGCGGCTGTTCGTAGCCCGAGCGCGCGCGGGCGCCCGTGATTTCGCGCTCGACGCCGACGCCGCCACGTCGGTCGCGACGCTGTGCCGCAGGCTCGACGGCATACCGCTGGCATTGGAACTCGCCGCCACCCGAGTACGCGCGCTGGGCGTGCACGAGATCGTCGCCCGGCTCGACGACCGGTTCAAGCTGCTGGCCACCGGGCATCGCGGCGTGCCGCCGCGGCAGCAGACGCTGGCGGCGATGATCGACTGGAGCTGGGGACTGCTGGACGCGACCGAGCAGGCGGTGTTGCGCAGGCTCGCGGTGCACACGGGCGGCTGCACCCTGGCGGCCGCGGAGGCGGTGTGCTCGGCGGGCGCCGAGCCCGCGGTGGACGCGTCGCTCGTCGCCGACGTGATCGGCAGGCTGGTCGACCGGTCGTTGGTGCACCCGGCGGGACAGCGCTACCGCTTGCTGGAATCGGTGGCCGCGTTCAGCCTCGACCGGCTGGCCGATGCGGGCGAGTTCGACGCGGTGCACCTCGCCCACCATCGGTACCACCTGGGTCTGGCCGAGCGCGCCGAGCCCGAGCTGTACGGCGCCGACCAGCGTCGCTGGTTGCGTCGGCTGGACGACGAATCGGCCGATCTACGCGCGGCGCTGGACGGTTTGGTGCGCGCGGGCGACGCGGATCAGGCCCTGCGGCTGGTGAACGCGCTCGCCTGGTACTGGCAGCTGCGTGGCAGGCCGACCGAGGCGCGGCGCTGGCTCGACGCCGCGCTGGCGCTCGGCGGCTCGCCACGGCACCGGGCGCGAGCGCTGGCGTGGAGCATCGGATTCGCTTTCCAACAAGGCGATTTCGAGGACGGTTCGGCCAAGCGCGCCGCCGTGTTCGATCTGTACGACATGGTCGACGATCCGGCCGGGCGGGCGCGCGCGGAACTCTTCCTCGGCTTCTCCGCACTGGACTCCGGTGACGTGCAGGAGTTGGAAGCGCTGCTGCGCAAAGCTCTTCCGGTCTGCACCGATCTCGGCGACCGCTGGGGTGTGGCCGCCGCGCACGTCGCGCTGGCCAAGGCAGCCCACAATCGGGTCGATCTCCCGGCGCTGGAGCGGCACGCCCGCACGGCCGCCCGGCTGTTCGCCGAACTCGACGACCGCTGGGGCAGGCTCCAGGCCGCCGAATGGCTCGGCGGCCTGGCCGAACTCACCGGCGATCTGACCTCCGCCGCCGATATCCACGCCGAAGCACTCGGCTTGGCGCAGGAGCTGGAGCTGTGGGGGCAGGCGTGCACCCATCTGTGCTGGCTGGGCTGGATCGCCATGCAGCACACCGATTTCGGCCGGGCGCGGGCGCTCGGCGAACAGGCACAGCGCATCGCGGCCGAACACGGGTACGAGCCGGGCCGGTTGTTCGCCGCGCTCGTGCTCGCTTTCACCGCGCGCCGCGACGGCCGAACCGATGCCGCCGAGCGAATTCTGCGCGAACTACTCGCCCTCCCGCTGGCCGCGGGTGCGGAGACGCCGCTGTTCCTGCCGATGCTGCAAGTCGAGCTGGGCTACATCCTGGAACAGCGCGGCGAACCGAGCACCGCCTTCGACCTCTATCTGACCGCGTTCGACGGCGCGCAACGCATCGGCGCACCACGCGACACCGCCTTCGCCCTGGCCGCGCTCGCCTCGGCGCTCACCGAGCTGGGCCTGCCGGAGATCGCGGCACAGCTGCTCGGCTCGGCGGCGGCGGTGCGCGAGGCCAACGGCATCGCGCTGCTTCCGGCCGAACGCCCCGACATCGACCGTCCGGCGAACCGCGCCACCGTGGCGCTCGGCGAGCACGCCTTCACCGAGCGCCACGCCGCGGGAACGCGGTCGACGCCACTCGAGGCGCGCGACCTCGCGGCCCGCGCGGTTGGGGTCAGCCGACGATCGAGTTCATGATCGTGCCCGCGCTCGTGGCCACCGCGCCACCGGCCATCGCGCTGGCGACCATCTTCGGCGACTGCAGGGTGCCGCCGTTCCATTTCTCCCACGCGAATCTGCCCCCGCCGTAAGTGATCGCCGTGATGCCGGACAGCTGCACCAACCAGGTGAAGTAGCGGCCCATCTGCATCAGTTTGTCCGCCAGCGGCGGCTCTTCGGCGGTCGGATTATCGAATTGCTGCGCGATCACTGTGTCGTGCAGCGCGGCGAGAATCATGCTCACGTTCGTGCTCCTTTTCGCATGCCGAGGTGATGCCGGAGACAATTCGAGAGAAAGAGCTGCGCTACCGAGACGTTCGGCGGGCCACGGGCACTGCGAGGCCCACGGCCGCCGTTCCGGCGGTTCCGCGTCGTGATCGTATCCCGTTTGCCGGATAATTGCCGAAAAACGCGCGACAAGATCGATTAGACCGCATTGCGAAGGGGTGTTCCGCGCGACACACCGTCGTGCGCATGATTCAACTCACAGCCCTTCCCCGTGCCGGACAAGGCTGCGACCTCTAGGATTTCATTAGGTGCAGGGGCTGATATGACATCGGTGCAGTGCGGCGCCGAACCTTCCGCTGAGATCACCGTGACCGCGGGGAGGGCACAATGCACACCACTTTCTTGATTCCACTGCTCATCACACTATTGATCGTCACGGCGACGGCCGTTGTGGCCGGTTACGCCACCGTCGTCGCAGCCTATTGGTTCGAGCTGCGCTCCACCGAAAGGCACGGCGGCCGTCCGGATATCTCGCCGCGCTGACCTTCCCGGACAGCCGAATGGGCCGGGGATCGCTGCGACACCCCGGCCCGCCCGTTTCCTCCGATTTACGCCGTTACGCCGGATTCGGCGCGCACCGTGTCGCCGATCCACGGCACGACCGCGTCCCGGACCCGCACCGTCCGCGGCAGCAGGCCGTTGGCGGCCAGGAGATCGGCCGCATGCTGCTGTTCGTCCAGGAAGTCCTCGGAAACGGGTTCGACACCGAAGGGCCTGCCACGCAGCGCGGCTTCCCACGCGTCCAGGCTCGCCGTCCCGCCGCGAGCCACCACGTCGTCCACGAAGTACTGGGCGGCCGCGCGCGGATTCGCCTTGATCCACGCGTCCGACTGTTGCAGAGCCGTGATGATCGCCGTCAGCGCCTCGCGGTTGCCTTCGGCGAAGTCCCGGCGGGTGAACCACAGCGAGGGGTGGCTGAACAGCGATTCGGTGTCCACGAGAGTGCGCAGGTCGGCGGCCGCCTCGACCGCGGCCAGACCCGGATACGCGCCGACCCACGCGTCGAGGTCGCCGCGCAGCAGAGCCGCGCCGCCGTCGTGCACGTCGACGTCCACCGGCTCGATGTCCTTCCAGGCCAGGCCCGCCTGGTCCAGCGCGAACAGCGCGAGCGTGGTCTGCCAGGAACCGTGCGCGATGCCGACCCGCTTGCCCTTCAGATCGAGCACCGTCTCGATGCCGGAATCGGCCTTGGCGACCAGGCGGCCGTTCTCCACCCGCGGCCCGGAGATACCGACGTAGACGATGTCGCGGCCGTTGGCGAGCGCGGTCACCGGCGGCGTGAAGCCGGTGCCGATGAAGTCGTAGCCGCCGTCGAACAGATGATCCGAATGCAGCGACGGCAGTCCGCGCGCGGGGTCGACCGGAGCCGGGCGCGGCAGCTCGCGCAGGTCGACCCATTCCACATCGGGCAGCAGGTTTTCCAGGATGCCACGGTGGCGCAGGACGAACAGGGAGTTGTTGTGCGGGAAGTAGCCGACACGAATGGTCATGATCGCTCCTCGATCTCGATGTGCGGGGCCGGTCAGATCAGGCCGCGGCGGCGCGCCTCGTCGGCGAGACCGGTGCGGCCCCACTGCACCGCGAGATTGGACGGGTCGAATTCGACCGAGCCGCCGAGAGTTTCGGCGATCGCCTGATATTGCGCGCCCTCCTCCAGCAGCACCACGAACTTCGCCAGCTCCAGCAGTCCCGAGCGTCCGATGACGTTCGCGCCGCCGTTGGCCTCGAAGATCGCGACCAGATCCGGGTCGTCGACCAGCTTGGACAGGATGAAATCGCCCGCGCCGATGCTGCGATCGATGTGCGGCGGAACGGTCCGGGACAGGGTCAGCCGCTGCGCGGCCGCGTAGCGGATCGGCAGCGTGCGATGGGTCTGCGCCCATCCACCGAGCCACGGTGTGTGGATGTGCACCACGGAGGTGATTTCCGGATGCGCGCGGAACACCTTCGCGTACCCGGTGACGAATCCCGCGGAGCCGGTGCCGGACAGCACCTCGCCGTCGAAGGTGGCGACCACCGGCGCGACGGTGCGGTCATCGGCCCACGGGCCCGGTTCGTTCAGGGCGACGGCGATCTCCTCGCCGGGCACTCGCTCCACGAAATTGACGGTGCCGTTGCCCGCGACGGTGCCGGTCTCCCGGAACACCCGGAATGCCTTCTCGGCGTCGCGAACAGCGGCGGCGACGAAAGCGGTGACGGACTCCGGCAACCGGGTCTCGGTGGTGGTCATGGTCTCTCCTGAATCTATCGAGCGGGGGAAAGGGATGCCGCGGCGGCGGACGCGGTGAGCCGGGATCGGCCGAGCAGCGGGAGCACCTCTTCGCCGACGCGGTAGGCTTCCTCGAGATGCGGGTTGCCCGCGAGGATGAACGCGTCGACGCCGAGATCGATCAGCTCGTCGAGCCGCTGCGCCACCTGTTCGTAACTGCCGACCAGGCCGAACGCGGGACCGCCTCGGATCAGGCTGAATCCGCACCAGACGTTGGGTTCGACCTCGAGGTCCCGGTAGCCGGTGATGGTCTCGGGCACCCAGCCCTGGATGCGGGCGGCCCCGACCGAATCGCCCTTGGCGGCGCGCTCGGCCGCGCCACGGTCGACGAAAGCCCAGCCCTTCTCGATCTCCGCCCACGCCGCTTCCTCGGTGTGCCGGGCCAGGACGTCGATGCGGACGGCGAATTTCGGTGTAGGGCCGATGGTTTCGGCGTTCGCGCGGACGCCGTCGAACTTGGCGCGCAGATCGGCGAACGGCTCCAGCCAGGACAGGTAGTAGTCGGCGTGTCTGCCCGCGGCGTGCACCGCGGCGGCGGACGACCCCGAGAAGTACACCTCGGGGAAAGGCTGACCGGCGATGCCCGGCGCGAGCGCCGCACCCTCGGTGCGGAAGAACCGGCCGTCGTGGTCGTAGGGCTCGCCATCCCACACGCCGCGCAGCACGTCGAGGAATTCGCTGGTGCGGGCGTAGCGGTCGTCGTGGGCGACCTTGTCGCCCCACCACAGCTGGGCGGGACCACCGCCGCCGCTGATGATGTTGTAGACCAACCGGCCGCCGGTCGCGCGCTGCAGGCTCGCCGACATCCGCGCGGCCTGCACCGGATGCAGGAAGCCGGGCTGGAAGGCGACCATGAACCGGTAGGTGGTGGTCTCCCTGGCCAGGGCCGCCGCGACCGCCCACGGGTCGTCGGTCACGGGGAACGACGGCAGCAGGCCGCCGAGGAATCCGGCCGATTCGGAAGCCTTCGCGACCGCGGCCATGTGGTCGATGTAGCCGTAGCCGTCGAGCGCGCCGTCGCGGATGGCCGGTGCGATATTGCCCGGCCCGTAACCGTTGGCGTGGCCGCGGTTGTAGCGGCGCGGCGTGCGCAGCGATGCGTGGTCGCCTTCCATGCCGATGCGCCAGTAGATGTCGATGGTCATGCGGTTGCCTCCTGCGCGGTCAGCGTGCGGCCGGCCGGGTCGGCGAGGAACAACAGGTGTTCGCCCGCGCGGTGCAGTTCCTCGATGTGCGGGTGTCCCGAGAGCACCACGCTGTCGACGCCCGCCGTCACATAGGACGAAAGACGTTGCGCTACTTGCTCATAGCTGCCGACGAGGCCGATGTTCGCGGCGTATCCGAGTTCGGCGAACCCCGCCCAGCGGCCGTCGCCCAGATCGTGTTGCCGCGCGCCGGTGCCGTCCGGGCGCACCTCGCGCCACTGACGTTCGACGCGGGCCCACGCCTCGTCCTCGGTTTCCCGCGCGACGACCGGCAGCTCCAGTCCGGCGCGGACCGCGCGTCCCGCCGCCGTCGCGCGTTCGCGCAGGGCGGCGATCGCGGTATCCACGCCCGCCGCGGTCTCGGTGAAGACGTGCACGTCCCCGTGCTGGGCCGACAGCTCGAGCGCCGCCGCGGAATCGCCGGACAAGTAGACCGCCGGAAACGGCAGCCCGGAGAGGATGCCGCGGAAACCGCCGTCGATCACGTCGTAGTACGTGCCTTCGTAGTGGAATCCGGTACCGGCGAATCCCGCCGACGGCACCGGAGCGTCGTTCCATACGCCACGGGCGACGGTCAGGAACTCCGCGGCCCTGGCGTAGCGGTCGTCACCGGTGACGCGATCACCGCGTGCTCGCGCGTCGTCGGTATCGGTGTCCATGGCCAGCTGCCAAGCCAGGCGACCACCCGAAATGCGTTGCAGGGTAGCCGACATCTTCGCGGCATAGACCGGAGTGCCGAAAGCGGGCTGGAATTCGACGACGACGCGCGAGTACCGCGTGCCGCGCAGGGCGCCGCCAGCCACGATCCACGATTCCTCGCCGTGCGGATCGTAGGGCGCGAGCACGCCGTCCAGCCCGGCCAATTCGGCGGCGTCGACGATCTGGGCGAGGTCGTCGAACGGACCGAACCGCCCCGGCCGCAGGTCGGTCACCGGCGTCACCGGCGCGGGCCCGCCGAATCCGCCGCGATTGCGTCGATCTGGGCGGGCGTGGCGGCCGTCTCCACGGGAAGGCAAGCGCCACAAGAACTCTGTCATGCGGGGACCTTCCCGGACTCGACGATCTCCCTGGCCCGGGCCAGCGGCTCGGGCGCGACCCAGGAATCCAGGTCGAAGTCGGCGGCGAGGAATCCATGCGTGTAGAGGAATTGCTTCTGCACGCCGATCAGCTCGATCCGCTCGTCCGACAACGAGGGGTGCAGATCCCGGTGGAAGTTCTCGCCGTACGCCGCGACGACCCCCTCCGGACCGGACAGGGTTTCCCGCTGGAGCACGTCCCGCACTCCGCTCAGATCGCCCGCGGCCCAGTCCGCCGCGCGCAGGCTCTGCGCGAGGAACTCGACGACCACCTCCGGACGCGCCTGGAGTAGCTCCTCGTGCACGGTGATGGGGCGTGGCGTGCCGTTGTTGACCCGGAAGCGTTTGGCCTCGGTGGCATCCAGGTCCACCGCGACGCGCAGGCCGTGCTCCCTGGCGACCTCTTGCGCCCGGGCCCCCTTGACATAGATGGCGTCCACCTCGCCGCGCAGCAACTCCTCGACGCCCCAGGTGACCACGCGGCGATTCGCCTGGACCTCCGTGCGCACCTGCGGGTTCCGCTCGACGCCGATCTCGGTCACGCGGACGTCGGCGAGGGTATGTCCACCGAGACGCAGCGCGTTCGCGAAACCGTGCAAGGCCATCGCGCGGGGGAAGCTGCGCGGCTGGTCCCGCGCCCACGCCGGGACGCCGATGCGCAGACCGGCCAGCTCGGCGGGGCCCCCGACGGTGGATTCCGGACCGACCAGAATGGCTTGCGCCTCATCGATCCAGGTCAGTCCGATCAACCGGGTCGGCGAGCCCTGGGCGCGCGCCGCCAGGGCCGGAACGTTGCCGCCCTCGCGGATCAGCCCGGACAGATCGTGCAGGAAATGGTGGCCGGCCAATTCCGGCCCGGCGTCCTGCAGGACGCCGAACTCGAGCCCGGCCCGGGTGGCGGCGTCGCCGAGCCAGCCGAGGCTGTGCGCGAGCCCGCTCGCGGTGGGCACCGGGCAGCGGGTGTACCAGAGGGTGTCGGTCATGAGGCACTCCTTGGAGCGGACGTGGTGCTACCCACGCCGAGCCGGCTGAGGAAAAGTGATCGGAAATGCAGGGTTTCGGGGTCGGCGCGGTCGCGCGGACGGGCCACGTCGATGTCGACGTCCACGGCGAAGCGCCCTTTGTCCAGGATCAGTACCCGGTCGGCCAGGCGGATCGCCTCGTCGACGTCGTGGGTCACCATGAGCACCGCGGGACGGTGCCGGGCCACGAGATCGCCCACCAGATCCTGCATCTGCAGGCGGGTCAGCGCGTCCAGCGCCGCGAACGGCTCGTCGAGCAGCAGCAGTTCCGGTTCGCGAACCAGGGCGCGTGCCAGCGCCGCGCGCTGCGCCTCGCCGCCGGAGAGCGTGGCGGGCCATTGCCTGGCTTTGCCGTCGAGGTTGACCTCGGCCAGTGCGCGTAACCCGGCTTCGCGGTTGTGCCGGGAACGCCGCTGTCCGACGATCACGTTCGCCAGCACCCGTTTCGAGGGGATCAGCCGCGGCTCCTGGTAGACGGTGGTGCGCCGCGCCGGGACGAGCACCTGTCCCGCGTCCGGCGCCTCCAGTCCGGTGAGCAGGCGCAGCAGTGTGGTCTTGCCGGTGCCGCTGGGCCCGAGCAGGACGACGAACTCGCCGCGCCGGATGGTGAGGTCGACGCCGTCGAGCACGGTCTTGGCGCCGAACGACTTGCGCAGGCCGGTGATCGAGACGGCGACCGGCTCCTCCCCGGCGGGTGCGGTGACCACCTCGGCTCCAGGTTCGGTAATGGTGGTCATCGGATCGCCACCTGTCCGCGCCATGGCATGGCGAAGCGCTCCGCCAGCCGCACCAACCCGTCGAAGACCAGGCCGAGCAGTGCGTACAACACCACGCACAGCACCATGTAGTCGGTGCGGTTGTACTCCTGGGCCAAGGTGACCAGGTAGCCGACGCCCTCCTTGGTGCCGACCTGCTCGGCCGCGATGAGACCGGTGATGCTGATCGACAGGCACACGCGCAGCGCCATCAGCACGCCGGGCAGCGCTGAGGGGAGGATGACCTCCAGCACCAGCCGCGGCCCGATCAGCCCGAAACTGCGGGCGGCCTCGACCATCTTGCGATCGACGTTGCGCACGCCGAGATAGGTGTAGGCGTACATCGGCGCGACCGTCGCGACGGCGATGAGCAGTACCTTGTACAGCTCATCGATGCCGAACCAGGCGATGAACAGCGGCACCAGCGCAAGGAACGGCACCGCCCGCAGGATCTGCATGGTCGAATCGACCAGTTCCTCACCGAGACCGGACAACCCGGAGACCAACCCCAGCGCCAGCCCGATGGCCACGCCGATCCCGACGCCGAACGCGGCGCGGGTGAACGACGCCACCGCGAAGTCGAACAACTGGCCGGTGCCGAGCAATTCGGTGAACGCCGTCCACACCGCGGGCGGTCCCGCCAGCACGCGCTCGGAGATCGCTCCGCTCGCGGAACCCGCCCACCAACCTGCCACGATCACTGCCGGCAGCAGGAACCGCAGCGGCACGGAAAACCATGCGGGCCTGCGCTTGCCGACGCGCGTGCGGGGCGGGGCGAGCTCGGTCGGCCCCAGCCCGGCCGCCACGACGCCCGCCATCTCAGCTGCCCGCCTTCACCGATGCCAGCTGCTCGGGCGTCAGCTTCGACTTCAGGTCGTAGAAGATGTCGGCGGCGGTGACCTTGCGGGTGACGACGCCGTTGTCGAAGAAGGTGTTCACCACGTCGGCCAGCGCGGTGGCGTCGGTCTCGTTCGGCAGGTGCGGCACGGTGGCCTCCGCCCCCACCCGGTAGGCGTCCGACAGCCGCTGGCCCGACAGGGCGCGCGGGCCGGTCTTCTCGAAGACGTTCTCGAACTCGGCGGGGTTGGCGCGCTGCTTCGCCGTGAGGTCCTGCAGCACTTCGAGGTATTTCGCCGCGATGTCCGGACGCTGATCGAGCACCTCGGTGCGGAACACCACCACCGAGTTGTCGTTGGAGCCGATGCTCTTCTCCGTGGCGATCTCGACGCCGCCGTTGGCCTTGGCCTCCTGGTAGGGCACCAGGAACGACGACCAGCC
Source organism: Nocardia sp. NPDC051929 (assembly GCF_044548645.1). NCBI lineage: Bacteria > Bacillati > Actinomycetota > Actinomycetes > Mycobacteriales > Nocardiaceae > Nocardia > Nocardia sp. NPDC051929. The sequence continues at coordinate 88,831 of NZ_JBIUCG010000018.1, forward strand.
GTCCACCTTGCCGGTCGCGAACGCCGAGGCGGCGTCCTTCTGCTGCAACGGAACCCTGGTCACCTTGTCGGCCGGGACGCCTGCCTGCGCGAGCGCCTTGAGCAGGATGTATTCGCCCTTGGCCGCCGGGTTCACCGCCACGCGCCTGCCGACCAACTCGGCGACCGAGTGCACGCCCGATTCCGGAGTGACGATGATGCCGCTCTGATCCTTGCCCGCTGGATCCTGTACCGCGACGATCCGCACACCGACGTCCTTGGACAGCGCGCCGACGACGGGGCTGAACGCCGCGCCGGAGACGTCGAGTTCTTTGGTGTTGAACAACTTCAGGTTGGAGCTGAAGCCGGGGGTGATGCTGACCCACTCGATCTTCGCGCCGAGTGGTGCCAGCGCGGCATCGAAGGTGCCGTCGCGCTTGCCGACCGCCAGCGGCCCGGAGTTCCCCGGGTCGGCGACCTTGAGCACGAAGGAAGCGCCTGCGCCGGTGTCGCGGTCGGTGTCCGAACCACACGCGGCGACGAGTGCGACTAGGGGAACGATCGCCAGCGCGATGCGCATGAGGGCTTGCCGCCACATCGTGAGGACTCCTTGTCCGAATCGTCGATCAATGCTCTCGGAGAGTAGGGACGGCAGCGCGGGGTCACGAGGTAATGCTTTCCGTAGATCGGAAAGCTTGACATATCGAGCTCTCTGTACTGCCCGGACTTAATGCGACTGTGAATGTGGATCGGACCCCGACATCGCCGATCGGTCCACGCTGCTCACACGAGAGTTTTCCAAATAACGGAAAGAGCAAACTCTCTGGTCCGCATGCTTGTGTTACCGTCACAGTCGTGGAACCCTCCGGCGTGCAGACCGTCACCCGCGCCCTCTCCGTGCTGGACTGCTTCCGTGACGGCCGGGAGCGCGGCGTCTCGGAGGTCGCGCGGCAACAGGGTCTGGCGGTCAGCACCACGCACCGGCTGCTGACCACGCTGGTGCAGGCGGGTTTTCTGGAGAAGAACGCCGAATCCAGTCGATACCGCATGGGCGGCGCGCTGGCCGAGTGGGGGCAGATCGCCTACCGCCAGCACCGGATCTACCTCGCCGAACCGTATCTGGAGCAGCTCGCGGGCACCACCGGGGCAAGCTGCTCGGTCGCCACCCGCCACGGCATCCACGCCGTGCTGCTCGGCACCAGCCGGTGGCGGGAGACCGACGGGCACAAACTGCAGGGCGTGCGGCTGCCCCTGCACGCCAGCGCGCTCGGCAAGGCCCTGCTCGCCTGGTCCGAGGCCACCGACGAGCAGTTACGCGAACTCCCCTACGACGAGGGCACCGAGCGCTCGGTATCCGGCCCCGGTGAACTGCGCGCCGAGCTGGTCACCACGCGGGAGCGCGGATACGCCTACAACGACGAGGAACTCGATCCGGGCTTCCGCACCATCGGCCTGCCCATCCTCGATCCGGCGGGCCGCTGCCGGTTCGCACTCGGTCTGCGCGGCCCCACGACACTGATGATTCCCGAACGGGTGCCGTTCTTCGTCGAACTCGCGAAGGTCACCGCCCAGGAGATCGCGGCCAGATTCGCCGCCGCCGACTGACTCTCCGGAAACGGACCAATCGGCCGAATTACCGCTCATTGTGGATGCGTCACCCTATTCTTGACGCGTAATTCGTAGCGCGAGGTCGCCTTTGGAGGCGACAGGGGTGCGGCGCCGGTCCTGCGTCGCCGGGAAAGGAGTCGCCATGCCGGACGGTCACGCGCAAGTGCGCGCCGGATCGTCGACCAAGCTCGACACGAGCCTCCCCCATGAGGCACGGGTGTACGACTACTGGCTCGGGGGCAAGGACAACTACCCCGCCGACCGCGCCCTCGGCGACACGGTCGCCATGCACATCCCCGGTATCCGCGACATGGCCCGCGCCAACCGCGCGTTCCTCGGCCGGGCGGTGCGCCATCTGGCCTGCGAGGCGGGCATCGATCAGTTCCTCGACATCGGCCCCGGTCTCCCCACCGCGGGCAACACGCACGAGGTGGCCCAACACACCGATCCGGCCGCGCGGGTGGTCTATGTCGACAACGATCCGCTCGTGCTCGCTCACGCCAGAGCACTGATGGCGAGCACGCCGCAGGGCAGGATCGCCTTCCTGGACGCGGATCTGCGCGATCCGAGCGCCATCCTGGACGCACCCGCCTTGGCCGATACCTTCGACCAGGACCGGCCCATCGCGATCCTGCTGGTCGCGGTCATGATGTTCTTCCGCGACAGCGACGACCCGTACGGTGTCGTCGGCCGACTGCTGGACGCGGCCCCGTCCGGCAGCTATCTGGTGCTCACCCACTTCACCGGCGATTTCGACCCGCGCCCGATGGCGCGCGCGGCGGCAGCCGCTCAGCAGGCCGGCATCGCGTTCCAGCCGCGCAGCCACGCGGAGACCGAATCCTTCTTCGCCGGAACGGAACTCGTCGAGCCGGGAATCGTTCCGGTGGACGCGTGGCGCCCGGACACGGATGTCGCCCCGGCCGCGACGCGGTCCGCCTGGTACCTGGCCGGCGTCGGACGCAAACCCTGAGCGGCGTTTGAGCCGCCGCCGTTCGGCAATCACGTCGGAGGAACCGGCGGCCAGGGACGGCGAGGTGGTGAACATGGTCGAAGACGTCGAGAAACGCTGGCGCGATCCGCGCGGGTTCCGGCGCGCCGCGACCTACGTCGCTTCGGTGCTCGCCACCGCCGCGCTGGTCTTCCTGCTGGCCGTGCTGTGGGCCGCGCAGCGCGAGTGCGCGGACGCGGACAACCTGCTGTGCGATACCGCCGCGCAGGTCGCTGTGGTGCTCGGGCCGTCGGTGGTGCTGCTGATCGGCGGCATCGGCGCCTTCGTCGAAACCTACGTGCAGTGGCGCCGCGGCCGGACCTGGCCCATCTGGCAGGGCGCGGGTTGGTTCCTGTTCGTGCTGATGGTGGTCTACCTCGGAATCGGCGGCGGCGCGGTGGCGAGCTGATCAGTCGGCGACCCGCACCACCAGCTTGCCGAAGTTGCGGCCCTCGAGCATGCCGATGAACGCCTCGGGTGCGGCGGCCAAGCCGGACACGACGTCCTCGCGGTACCGCACGCGTCCGTCGGCGACCCACTCGCCCATCTCGCGCAAGAATTCCGGATACAGCTCACGGACGAATTCGCTCTGGATGAACCCGCGCACCGTGAGGCTCTTGGTCAGGATCCGGCTGTAGTAGGCGGGCAGCCGGTCCGGGCCCTCCGGGGCGCCGGCGACGTTGTAGTTTGCGATCAGCCCGCAGACGGGCACACGCGCGTAGGTGTTCAGCAGCGGGTACACCGCGTCCGCCACCGCGCCGCCGACGTTCTCGAAATAGACATCGATGCCGTCGGGGACCGCCGCCGCGAGCTGCTCGGCGAAATCGGGAGCGCGGTGGTCGAGTGCGACATCGAATCCGAGTTCGTTCAGATATGCGACCTTGCGCGGGCCGCCCGCGATCCCCACCGTGCGGGCGCCGTCGATCTTGGCGATCTGGCCGACGGCCGAGCCCACCGGTCCGGTGGCCGCGGCGACCACGAGCGTCTCGCCCGGCTGGGGTCTGCCGATCTTGCGCAGTCCGGCGTAGGCGGTGAAGCCGGGCATGCCGAGCACGCCGAGGGCGGTCGAGACCGGAACCCTGCCGGGGTCGAGCTTGCGCAGTCCGCGCGCCGGGACGACGTCATGGGACTGCCACCCCGAATAGGCCAAGACCACATCGCCTTTCGTCAGCGACGGGTCGCGGGATTCGACCACTTCGGCCACGGTCGCGCCGACCATCACCGCGCCGATCTCGACCGGATCGGCGTAGGACTTCGCCGAACTCATCCGGCCCCGCATGTACGGATCGAGCGACAGGTACAGGGTGCGCAGCAGAACTTCGCCTTCGCCCGGAGCGGGGAGTTCCGCGGTCTCGGTCCGGAAATTCTGCGCGGTGGGCGCACCCACCGGCCGGGAAGCAAGCACGATTCGCGTCGACTCGACCATGCGCCCACCCTAGCCTCGAGCGCGGGCGCCACCCGCCGATGTCGGTTCGTGTCCGACGACCACCGCCGCAGCGATTCCGACCGGAGGAAGAAGCCGCCGTTCGCCTCCAATGTCCGGCTCCAGATCCAGCGCGCTCGAGCGCGGTCATGCCCGCTACGCCCGCGACCACGCCGATATCGGCCACGACACCGCGTTCGGCCGGGCTACGGTCCCGACCCGCTGGTCGATGCGCTGCCCTCCCGCGAGTCCGACCGATCCGGAATGTCGCGCGGACCACACTGCTCGCCGACTCGCATCAGCCGGTCCGCGACATACGGTCGGCCCACGTCATCCGTGCCCGCCTGCGGCCCGCACCGGAGGCGGTCGCCGAAACTCGCTACGCGGCAGCCGAATCGATGTGAGCGTCCGGGATATCGACTCGAGCGAGCGGAACATTGGCTCGGACGCGAGGTGTTCGTAGCGTCGGAAGCATGACCTTGGAAATCGGCATCATCCTGCCCACCTCGACGCCGGACCCCGCGAAACCCATCCTCGGCGACGTGCGAGCCGCCGCTCGCCTGGCCGAAGCGAGCGGCCTCGACTCGGTATGGTCCACCGATCATCTCGTGGCCAGCGCGCCGATCCTGGACAGCACCGTGGTGCTGGCCACCGCCGCCGCCGCGACCGATCGCATCCGCATCGGGTACGGCGTGATGCTGCTGGCCTTGCGGCCGGTCGCCTGGGCCGCGAAGCAGATCGCCACGCTGCAGTACGTCTCCGGTGACCGGCTGATCCTCGGTGTCGGCACCGGCAACCCGGCGCACGGGGATGTCGGGTGGCGTGCCGCGGGCGCGTCCTTCGCCGAGCGCGGCCGCCGCACGGACGAGGCGTTGAGTCTGCTGCCCGATCTGGTCGCCGGGCGGCCGGTCGTCCTTCCGGACGGCACCGAGGTCGCCTTGGCGCCAGGTGCGACCATGCCGCCGGTGCTCGTCGCGGGCGACGCCGAACGGGCGCGGCGGCGCGCCGCCGCCTATGCCGAAGGCTGGGTCGCCATCGGACTCGAGCCGAGCGAGATCGGCGCGCACGTAGCCGAATTGTCCGCACTCGCTGCGGAATACGGCCGTCCGCCGCTCACTGTGACGGTCGTCGCGCCCCCGCTGGCCACCGATCCCGGTCAGGCCGCCGAGCAAATGTCCGCCTACGCGGAGGCGGGCGCGGCGCGCGTCGTCCTCGCCCTTCCCGGCCCGGAGTGGCAGGCCGGCTACGAGTTCGCCGCGAAGATCAAGGAGCAGTTGTGAGCGCGGCCTTCACCCGATGCACAACAGTCCCAGCCCGAGGACGAGCAGCACCGCCGCGATCACCGAATCCAGCACGCGCCACGCGCGCGGACGGGCGAACAGCGGGCCGAGCAGGCGCGCGCCGAAGCCCAGTGCGGTGAACCACAGCACGCTGGCCAGCATCGCCCCCGCGCCGAGGAACCAGCGATCCGGGCTCGCGTACGTGCTGGCGAGGGAGCCGAGCAGCACCACGGTGTCCAGGTAGACGTGCGGGTTGAGCCAGGTCAGCGCGAGGGAGGTGACCACCGTCGCGCCGAGCGCCGCGGTGGTCCGCCCGGATTCGGCGCTCAGCGCGGCGGAGCCGAACGCCCGCCGTGCCGCCAGCACCGCATAGCCGATCAGGAACGCCGCCCCGGCGTAACGCGCCACCACGAGCACCTCCGGGGCCGACTGCACGACCACGCCGAACCCGCCGACCCCGGCCGCGATCAGCACGATGTCGGACACCGCGCACACCGTCACCACCGCGAGTACGTGCCTGCCACTGATCCCTTGCCGCAGCACGAACGCATTCTGCGCACCGATCGCCACGATCAACGACAGGCCGAAGCCCAAACCGGACACGGCCGCCACCACCGCCGAGGAAACGCTCACGTCCAGCGACGCTAAGGCCGCGGATCATACCCAGACAAGCTAAAGATTCTTATCTATCATTACGCTTCCTTAATATGGATCTCCAGCTCGACCAGCTCCGCGCACTCGACGCCGTGATCACCGAGGGGACCTTCGACGCCGCGGCCCGACGGCTGAGTGTCACGCCGTCGGCGATCAGTCAGCGGATCAAGGCGCTGGAGGACGCCGCGGGCCGGATTCTCGTGCAGCGCACGAAGCCGGTGCGCGCCACCGAATCGGGGCTGGCCGTCCTGCGCTTGGCCAGGCAGATCCAGTTGTTGACGGGCGATACCGCACGCGAACTCGGCGGCGAACCCTCCGACGGCCCGATCCGGGTGCCCATCGCGGTCAACGCCGATTCCCTGGAGACCTGGGTGCTGCCCGCGCTGGCCCGCGCACCGCGCGGCGTGTGCTTCGAGATCCATCGCGAGGACGAGGAACACACCACGCGTCTGCTGCGCGACGGCACCGTGATGGCGGCGATCACCTCGACCGCCCAGCCGGTGCAGGGCTGCAAGGTCGATCGACTCGGAGCGATTCGCTACCGGCCGATGGCGAGCCCGGAATTCGCCGCCAACTGGTTCGCCGACGGTGCGACGGCGAAGTCCTACGCCGCGGCTCCGGTCGTGCTGTTCGACCGCAAAGACGACCTGCAGGATCGCCTGCTGCGCAGGCGCGGTCGCAAACCGCTGAATCCGCCACGCCACTATGTGCCGTCGTCCACCGGATTCGCCGAGGCGGTCCGGCTCGGGCTCGGCTGGGGGATGCTCCCCGATCTGCAGACCCGCGACGGCCGAGCCGACGGCCGCTTGGTCTCGATCGATCCCGGCGTCGTCATCGATGTCCCGCTGTACTGGCAGCAGTGGCGTCTGGACTCCCCCGCCCTCGGTGCGGTCGCCGCGACCATCGCCGCCGAGGCGGCGAACGTCCTCCGCTGAAATCGGACTTACCCCTTGCCCGGCAACATGTTCCGTTCATGACACCGCCGAGGCAGGGTGCGAGCACCCTGCCCCGGCGGCACCGTATCCGAGAAGGCGCGACCGTGGGCACGGTAGCACCGCCAGTTTGTTCGGAGCCCAGGATGAGTTGGATGGCCGCCGTCCACCGCACCGCACGACACCAGGGCATTCGAGTACCTCGTATCGCTCCGCATCGCGACCCGGCGAGGTAACTTGATCTCCGCACGCCGACCGAAAGCTTCAGCTCCATCCCGCACCCACCCGAGATGCACAGGAGTTCACTTTGGCACGGCACCGTCGCCCGAACCACTCGCGCACCCGCGGCGCGCTCGCCATCGTCGCCGCGCTCGGCATTCTGCTCGCAGGCATCCTCCCCGATGCGGCGGCGCGCCCGATCGGACCCTACGACGTGGGCGGGGCGATCGAAGCGGAGTACGACGAGGCCGGTGGGCCCGCGTTTTTCGGCGACCCCGTCACACCCGAGGACTCCGCCGCGCGCGGCGGCCGCTACCAAGCGTTCGAGCGCGGCTCGTCCATCTACTGGCACCCCGACACCGGTGCCCGTCAGGTCGGTGGCGCCATCCGCGACAAATGGGGCAATCTCGGTTACGAGGGCGGAGCGCTCGGCTACCCCGTGGCGCGGGAGGTGGCGACACCATCGAAGCCGGGAAGCTACAGCGTCTTTCAGAACGGGTCGATCTATTGGTCGCTCGGCACCGCCGCGCATCAGATCGGCGGCGTGATCCGCGACAAGTGGGGTTCCTTCGGCTGGGAGAGCAGCCCGCTCGGGTTCCCCATCACCGACGAATCCCCCGCCCGCGCGGGCAACGGCCGCTACAACCTGTTCGGCGGCGGCGCCATCTATTACGCCCCGCGCACCGGCGCCCATGTCGTCTGGGGATCCATCCGCGAGAACTGGGAGGCCGCGGGGGGCGAAGCCGGGCGTTACGGCTACCCCACCAGCGACGAGTACGACTTCGAGAACGGGAAAGCCCAGGACTTCGAGGGCGGCCGCCTCACATGGACGCCCTGATCGATCGCCCCGGAACGCGCGGCGCACATCAACCGATCGGCCTGCTGAGGAGTTGAACATGCTTGCTGGACGACTGTTCCCGCGTGCCGCCGACGGGCATCGGTTCCGCCTGGAGGACGTCCCGGTGCCGACCCCGGGCCGGGGTCAGGTACTGATCGAGGTGGCGGCCGCCGGTGTCTGCCTGTCGGATGTCCACCTCATCGAGGGCGTGCTGTCGCCGATGTACCTGGCCGGCGACGCGGTCACCCTCGGGCACGAGGTCGCGGGTACGGTGCACACCCTCGGGCCCGAGGTGCAGGGTCCCCAGCCGGGCGACCGGGTATTGTTGCAGGCGGGCGAGATCCGGGACGGCAAAACCTACACCCGCGGTGTGGACTACGACGGCGGCTGGGCGGAATACGCGCTGGCCACCGCGGACACCCTGGTGCCGATTCCCGACGACCTACCGTTCGAGCAGGCCTGTTTCATCCCCGACGCGGTATCGACGCCGTGGGCCGCCATCACCCGTACCGGTCAGGTGCGGGCCGCGGAGTCGGCCGGCGTGTGGGGCGTGGGCGGGCTCGGCGCGCACGGGGTGCAGTTGCTCCGGCTGATCGGCGCCGCGCCGATCATCGCGGTCGATCCCTTGCCCGCCGCCCGGCAGCGCGCGCTCGAATTCGGGGCGGACCTCGCACTCGATCCGTCCGACCCGGAACTGGCGAAAAAGGTGTACGCCGCCACCGCGGGAGCGGGACTCGATGCCGCGTTCGACTTCGCCGGCTTCGCGCCCGTGCGCGAACAAGCCGTCGGATGTCTCGCCGACGAGGGACGCTTGGTGCTGGTCGGGCTCACCGACAAGCCGATCACGATCACCAACGGCACCATCTTCAGTTTTCGGCAACAACAGCTGCGCGGGCATTACGGCTCCGAGCCCGACCATGTGCTCGAACTCGTGCGCCTGCGCCGCGCGCATCGGCTCGATTTCGCCAAGTCGGTGAGTGCCGTGCTCCCCCTGTCCGAAGCGGACAAAGCGGTACACGCGTTGGAAAGCAAGGAGGGCAATCCGATCCGGATCGTGCTGACGCCGTGAACTATCGGCAATCCGGACATCGGAGCGGTTCGCGACGGCTCCGCCGGCGACCCCAACTCGCGTTGGGGTCGCCGTGGCCGAACCAGCCAGTGCCCGAGCCGATCCTCAGACCCCGACCTCGACAGGGATACTGCCACACCACGGCGGCCGCGTCGCATCGGTGATCGTCCATCGGTACGTACATGCGCGCGTGCATGTGCATTGGCGCCACCGGTCTCGAAAACCGCGAAAATCGAGGTGAACGCAGGCTGATCGATAACGAATCAGTATCGGATGCAATGCGCCGATATCGAACTGTTACCTTCCGCCGATCGCATTTCACCGAGTTCTCGCCGACGACAACGGATTTCACGTCACGCAACGAGGATTCGATTCGGAGCCTTTACTCTCCGCCGCTCCGCGCCGACCGACCGGTTTCCGAACGCACGACGCCGTCCCGCCATCGACAGCACGCCGCGGCGACTCCTTGATCGCCCGCGACCCTTTTGGCAAACTTCCCGCGCCGAGCCGGGCGCACACACGTGGAGCACGGATACCGCACTCGGAAACGACGATCGAGTCAGTCCTATTCGCCGGATTGCGGCTCGGTGAGCAGCTCGCGCAGGAAGCGCACGCTCTCGGCCGGGGAAAGCGCCTCCACGCTGATCCGGTTCATGACCGACATGTACAGCTCGACATCGCGCTGTTTGTCGAAATACAGGGAACTGGTGAGCTGCTCGGTGTAGACGATGTCGGGCAGCTCGGGCTCGGGAAACCGGAGGATGCTGAACGGGCCGCCCGCGGCGGAGTGCCCACCCGCCGCATACGGCAGCACCTGGATCCGGATGCTGGGACGGTCGGCCATCGCGACCAGATGCTCGATCTGCTCGCGCAGCACCTCCACTCCGCCGACCGGCCTGCGCAGCGCGTTCTCGTCGATGACAGCCCATAGCGTGGGAGCGGCGGCACGGTAGAGGATCTGCTGGCGGCGCATGCGGATGGCGACGCGGCGTTCGGTCTCGTCGGTATTGCCCAGCTGGATCACCGCCCGTGCGTAATCGGCGGTCTGCAGCAGCCCGGGGACGAACTGCGCCTCGTAGGTGCGGATCGTGGTGGCGGCCTGTTCGAGGCCGATGTAGGTCTCGAACCACGCCGGGAGCAGATCGCTGTAGTGCTGCCACCACCCCGGTCGTTGGCCCGCCGAGCCAGTTCGAAGTACGTTTCGCGTTCAGCGGGCTCGACAACTCCGTAGAGGTTCAGCAGGTCGTGCAGATCGCGTTCCTTGAACCCGGTCCGGCCCAGCTCCAGCCTGCTGATCTTGGCATGCGATCCACGGATCGCGTCGCCCGCCGCCTCCCTGCTGATTCCGCAGCCGTCGCGCAGCTGACGCAACCGGCTGCCGAGCGCGATCCGCAGTACCGTCGGACCACGTTCTGCCGCAGGGAATTCGGCGTTGTCACCACTGTCCTCGTCGTTGGTCATGCATGCCTCCGGCCGATCGGGGGTTAGACCGCGCGGCGTAGTGCCTCCACCATCACAGCTGTCGGAACGTCGGCTGACGATCCTACTCGGCCGCACGCAAACGCCGGCCCGGACGCGAGCGCGCGCCGCGAATCGGATACGCACGAATGGATTCGCAAGAGCGCCAACGCAATATCCGGGCCGGATTCCCCGGCGCGCCGAGACGGCTGTGCGTAGAGTCGCCCCCGACGGTGGCCACGCGGAGGAGGAGCGCCATGACGTCGGCAGAGGGATCGACCCGACTAGCGGGTGTGGACCCGGAGATACCCAGTATCGCGCGGGTGTACGACTATGCCCTCGGCGGGACGGACTGGTTCGAGTCCGACCGGCAGGTGTACCAGCGCTTGAAGAAGGCGGTGCCGCACCAGGACGACGTCGGCGCCGCGAATCGGCGCTGGCTCGAGCGGGTGGTCCGGTACGTCACGCGGTCGGCGGGCGTCGACCAGGTTCTCGATCTGGGCAGTGGGCTGCCCACGCAGAAGAACACCCACGAGGTCGCCCAGGAACTCGGCGCCGAGGTCGCGGTGGTCTACGTGGACAACGACCCGATCTGCGCCGCGCGCGGGCGCAAGCTGCTGGAAGCCAACGAACGCACGCACTTTCTCGACCTGGACCTGACCCGGCCGGACGACGTGCTCGACGACCCCGCGGTCAACGGCTACCTCGATCTGACCCGACCGGTGCTGCTGATGCAGTGCGGCACCTTGCACCACGTCGACGACGATCGGGACCCCGCGGGCATCATGCGGCGGTATATCGATCGCCTCGCCCCTGGATCCTATGTGATGATCAGCCACTTCTTCGATCCGGCCGCCGAGAGCGAACAACTGCACGCGCTGGCCAGACTGGCCGAACGAGCACTGCACGACGGGGGCCTCGGCACCGGACGCTGGCGCACCCGCGCGGAGATCCAGGCTTTCTTCGACGGATTGGAGATGGTTCCACCGGGATTGGTGGAGTTGCACGAATGGTGGCCCGGCGGCCCAGCGCTGCGCACGCCGTGGCCGGATGAACGTCTCATGCTCGGCGGCGTCGGCCGCAAAACCTGAACCCGTCCCCCCACCACGGAGCCCGACATGACATCGAACGACGTGCGGATCACCGATCAGGACATCCAGGACAAGCTGACCGGTGTCCTCGGCCTCACCAGCATCGACCTCGCCACGTCGAAAGCGGGCGTGAACTGGTGCTCGAACGCGTTCTTCGCCGAACTGAACGGCGATCCGTTCCGCTTGACGCTCGTGCTCGAGTCGGGCGGACGGACGTTGGACTGCTTGCGCGCCAATCCCAGCATCGGAGTCAAGGTCGTCCCCGCCGGATTCCTCAACCCGTTCGCACAAGGCCTCGGCACGGCCGTGGTCCGCACCGGCGCGAGCGAACGGGAGGAGACGTTCCGGACGCTGTTACGGAAGGAGCCACAGATCGAACCGTTCTTGTCCACGCCCATCGAGGCGGTGGAGGTGCACATCGACTGGTGGCGCGTGACGCATGTCCAGGGCGGGTGGCTGCCCGGACGAGTGCTGTACCGGCCCGGCGCGTCCTGAGTCATCGCCCGCAACCGATGAATACCGACCGGTTCCCATGCTCGGTCGCGCTCGGCAAGACCACCATGGGTTCACGAAAGCAGCACTGGCCGAATGCATCCGCACGGATTGCTCCCCGATTCGGCGGTCCCTAGGCTGGTGAGCCAGGCGACGGAAACTAGAGAGAGGTCTCCATGTCCGATCCCGCTCCCCAGACCGGTGTCCGCGCGCCGGTAGGCGTGGACACGACTCGCGCGAGCATCGCCCGCGTCTACGACGCCACCCTCGGTGGCAAGGACAACTACGAAGTAGACCGCTACGTACGCGACCGAGTCGCCGAAGTCGCACCGCGGCAGAGCGACGTGGCCCGCATGAATCGCCGCTGGCTGCACCGCGTCGTGCGCTATCTGGCCGGGACCGTCGGCATCGGCCAATTCCTCGACATCGGCGCGGGTCTGCCCACCGTCGGCAACACACACGAGATCGCGCAACAGCAGAATCCCGCGGCGCGCGTGGTGTACGTCGACAACGATCCGGTGTGCAACATCCACGGCCGCGTACTGCTCGAGCGCAACGAGTTCACCCATTTCGTGCCCGCGGATCTGACCGCCCCGCAAACCCTGCTGGCGAACTCCGAGGTGACCCAGCACCTCGACCTCACCCGACCGCTGGCGCTGATCCTGTGCGGCATCCTGCACCACGTCGACGACGATCTCGATCCGGCGGGGATCATGCGTCAGTACATCGATGCGCTGCCCGCCGGCTCCTACGTCGCGATCACGCATTTCTACGATCCCGCCGACGGCGGCGAGGCGCACGAGATGGCCATCGAGCTGCAACGGCGTTTCACCGAAATGGGCCTGGGCTCCGGGTGGTACCGCACCCGGGAGCAGATCGCCTCGTACTTCGGCGATCTGGAACTGATCGAGCCCGGTCTGGTCGAACTCGACGACTGGTGGCCGATGGGGCCCGCGCTGCGGCCGCGGCTGACGGAGGAACGTCTGCTGCTCGGCGGCGTCGGCTACAAGTCCGGATCGTCGAACGGCGTCGTGACCCCCCTGCGCCGCCGGGCGACCGAGGACGACCTATCGGATCCCCCCGAACGAATCGGCTGAAAGGTAACTGCCGCGATGATATACGACGACCTGAGCGGACCGGATCTACGCGAAGACCGGTGGCGCTTCCTCGAAGTCCCCCTCGGACCGGACCAGACGTGGCGCTACGCCGACCCGGCCGCCCGCAGCGAGGTCGGCGAGGGCGCGGTATCGGTCCGGATCGACGCCTTCACCCGATCCCACGCCGAGGTCCAGATTCTGGATAACCCGAAGCATCTGCTGGTGTCGACGGAAACGTTCGATCTCACCGGCGGACCACGGACCTTCGCGGTCGAGCTGGCGGCGGAGAACATCGGCGTCACCGGCGAGGACTACCGGGACGGCTTCGCCGCGTTCAACGTCCTCGACATGAGCAGCGCCCAGGTCTTCGACCTCATCGCGACGAGCAGGCACGCGTACGCCATTCACGAGCGGCTGTTCGTGCCGGGCGTCGTCCCCGCGGAGGAGGCGTTCACCCACGTCGTGCACGCTCCCTTGGCAGGGGTCGACATCAAACCCGGCGAGTTCCACCGCTACAGCGTCACCATCGACCGTGCCGCGGGCACCGCAGGCTGGTACGTCGACGACATCCCGGTGTACACCACGCGCGCGCCGCAGTTGCCGGAGACGGTGCAGATCGGTTTCGGCATCATCACCCTGCATCCGATCGAAGACGGGCGCAGCACATCGCTGCGCGGGCAGGGACTGCACGCGTCGTGGCGCGACTTCACCGTGGCGTGACCGGATCCCGACCTTCGCGCGGAGTTCCCCGAAAAAGAATGGCGCCCAGCCACACTCGGCTGGGCGCCAGGGTTGCCACCGCCTGCGGGGCGGCCGCTGCCGCCGATCAGACGCTCTCCTTGCGCGGCCATTCGACATTGCGCGGGCGGGCGTACTCGTCCGCCAGGGCGTCCTCCTCGTTCATGTCGTACTCGTAGTCGTATTCGTCCGACTCCGCACGGCGGCGCGGATCCCACACCATCGCCACGGCCGACACGGCCAACAAGGTCACGACAATTGCCGCGATGACTACATAGAGCACGTCTTCCACCCTCCTGAAGTAGACCGAACAGCACGCAGCCGTGCCGGATAAGCAACGCGCACAGCTTGTTTCACGCCGCTGGCATAGTAAGCCTGGCTGCCGGAAACCGGACATTCCGACGGCGGTTACCGACCGGTCGCCCCCGGATGCGGGCCGGTCGGCAACTCCTGCCGAATCCGCGGAAACGCCTCCGCGAATCTTCAGCGTCGCTTAGGCTCGTCACCGTCCCGGTGGCTCCGGGACATCCGGCGCGGCACCGCACGCCCAAGCGTGCCGCGATCGCTGGTGGTAGCGGTGGGGTTCACCCGAATAGATGAACCTCGCCGTCCCCCATTTTCTATGAAATCCGAAGGACATTCAGTGGGAATCACCCGCATTGGGCATCCTTCGAGCTACCGTCTTCGGTCATGGACGACATCGAACTGCAGCCACCGACCGTCGCCTCCGCCAAGCAGACCGGCCTGGTCCTGGACATCGCCGCGCTCGACATCCACAACCCGCTCGCCCGGCCGGGCGAGATCACCTATCCCTATGTTCGCTGCACCGACCACCGGGTTCTGCGGCTACCCGAGCCGTTGCACCGGTGGGCCACCGAAACGATCGCCCTCAACCACACCAAGCACGCCACCGGCGCGCTGCCCCTGTTCCCCGGACAGGTCGAGTTCGGCATCCTCGACGGCACCATGTACGCCGAAGTCCTCTGACCAGCCTCGAGCCCGGCAGACCCGGCCGGGCTCTTCCGGGTCACGGGGATTCGCCGTAGCAGCCAGGCGGATTCGGCACCTCCGCTCGATCACTACCGCGCGCTCCCCCATCACGCGATGAAGGCGCGGATACGTTCCCTGCCGCTCGCGCACAGATGGCGATCCGCCCGCGTCGTGGCGACCTCGCGCCGGCTCACGTCGACGCGGGCGCCATGCGACGCTGTTGTCCCTGTTCGGTCCGGTCGGCAGCAGTTGCCGGTACCGCACCCGACCAGCAAGCCCGGCCCGAGCGAATGGGGCTGCGTGACAAGAAAATGCCTGGTGGCCGCCCATTTCGGGTACGCGTGTGGCGCGGGTTGCGGGCGCACGACACACTGGAGCCCGTGAATCGCATGTCAACCCGACACCGCCGCGGATCGGACGGCCTGCCGTGACCGATCTCGCCCGCGGTGAGAACCGCCCCGCGCCCGGCGACCGGCTGGCGGTGACCGTCACCTGCTCGGCTCCCGTCGACGTATCGGCGCTGCTGCTGAACTCGGCGGGGCGCGTGCGCTCCGATGCCGATTTCGTGTTCTTCAATCAACCGGTCGCCCCTGGCGTCACCTACCGGCACGGCCAGGGCGGGGGCGACGTGGTGGACATCCAGACCGGCGCGCTGCCCAGCGACGTGGACCGCGTCGTGGTCACCGCGAGCCTCGACGGCAGCGGGCCACCGACTTTCGCCGCCGCGGGCTCGCTGCGCGCGACCATCGCGTCTTCGTCGAGCACACTCGCCTTTCCGATGACGGGCTTGAGCACCGAGACCGCCGTGGTGTGCGTGGAGATCTACCGCCGCGGCGGCGGATGGAAAGTGCGTGCGGTCGGCCAGGGGTACGACAACGGTTTGGCTGGTATCGCAACGGCTTTCGGTGTGAACATCGATGATGAACCGGCCCAGCCGACCTCGTCACCCGCTCCCGCACCGGCATACCGACCTGCGCCGCCCCCGGCACAACAACCTGCGCCACCTCCCGCGTACCAGCCCGCGCCCCCGCCCGCCTATCCACCGCAACCGGCCTATTCCGCGCCGGCCGCCGCGGTGCCGCCACCACCGATGCCCTCACCTCAGCAAGGAGCGCTGCCGATGCAGAGCGAACTGTTCGCCCCCAGCCACGCCGAAGTCACCGGCGCGGGCATCCAGAAGCAGGGCGGCAAGATGATCAAGGTGGCCGTCAACGGCGAGGTCATGGCTCGGGCCGGATCGATGGTCGCCTACCAGGGCGATCTGCAGTTCCAGGCGCTCGGCGCGGGCGGGATCGGCCGAGCGATCCAGCAGCGGTTGACCGGTGAGGGCGTTCCGCTGATGAAGGTGTCCGGGCGCGGCGACCTGTTCGTCGCCAACGGCGCCGCCGACGTGCACACCATTGATTTGGACGGCACCGACGGCCTCACCATCAACGGCGCCAATGTGCTCGCCTTCGATTCCGGCCTACGCTACGACATCCGGATGGTGCAGGGCGCCGCCGGATTCGCGAGCAACGCCGGGTTGTTCAACTGCGTCTTCACCGGCCGCGGCCGCATCGCCATCACCACGCACGGTACGCCCGTGGTGCTCAACGTCGACCAGCCGACCTACGCCGATCCGCAGGCGGCGGTGGCGTGGTCGTCGAGCCTGCAGACCGGCATCAAACGCAATGATTCGTTCGGGCTGGGCAGGCTGATGGGCCGCAGCACCGGCGAGGGGATGACGCTGTCGTTCTCCGGACGCGGCTTCGTCATCGTGCAGCCGTCGGAGCTGCCGCCGGGCGGTTTCGTCGGAGGCACCGGCGGCGGGCAGGAGGCCGGCCAGAGCGGCGGTGTGCTGGGCGGCCTGTTCGGCTGACCCGCGAGTTCGGCGTTCAAGCCTGGAGCGATACGAGTTCCACGACGGTGATGTCCGACGGTGCGCCGACCCGCACCGGCGGGCCCCACGCCCCGGCCCCTCTCGTGACGTACAGCTGGGTGTCGCCGTACCGTTCCAGCCCGGCGACGGTCGGATTCGCCAGGCCCGCAAGGTAATTGCCCGGCCAGAGCTGGCCGCCGTGGGTGTGGCCGGACAGCTGCAGGTCGACGCCGTGCGCCACCGCGTCCTCGATCAGCACGGGCTGGTGCGCCAGCAGCACGGCGGTGCGCGTGCGGTCGCGGTCGCCGAGCGCCTTGCCGAAGTCCGGGCCCTGTCCGGTTCGCTCGCCCTGCACGTCGTTCACGCCCGCCAGGTCGAAGCCGGGCAGTTCGGTACGGGCGTTCGCGAGCAGGTGCATGCCGAGTTCCTGAACATGCTCCACCCACTGCTCGGCGCCGGAGAAGTACTCGTGGTTCCCGGTCACGAAGAACGCACCGTGGCGGGCACGCAGTCCGGCCAGCGGCTCGACGGCCGAGCGGAGGTGTTCGACGCTGCCGTCCACCAGGTCGCCGACGACCGCGATGAGGTCGGGCCGGGTGTCGTTGACGGTGCGCACCACGCGTTCGGCGAAGCCGCGTCCCAGGGTCGGGCCGAGATGCACGTCGCTCACCACCGCGATGCGGAACCCGTCCGCTCGGCGCGGCAACTTCGCCAGCGGCACGGCGACCCGCTTCACACTGGGTCCGTCCAGCACGTCATGGGCGCCGATGCCGACCGTGGTCGCGGCCGCCGCGACGGCGGCGCCACCCATCACCCGCGCGACGAAGACACGGCGCGGCACCCGGGTCAGCGAGGACTCGGCCGGAGCGGTCGTGCCCCGCGGGGACTCCGGAGCGGAGACGGTTCTCGCCGAGGTGGAACCGCTTTCCGCTGAAGACTCCAGCTCAGACCCGGCCCTCGCCAGCGACTCCGGCCCAGCCCCAGCTCCAACCGACGAATCCAGCCCAGCCCCAGCTCCAACCGACGAATCCAGCCCAGCCCCAGCTCCAACCGACGAATCCAGCCCAGCCCCAGCTCCAACCGACGAATCCAGCGCTGACCCAGCTCCCGCTGACGGCTTCAGCCCAGACTTGGGCCCCGCCAACGACTCCGGGCCCGCTGGGGCCTCCGCCCCAGACCCCGCCCCCGCCGACGACTCGGGCCCCAGCCCGACTCCCGCTGAGAGCTCCAGCTCAGACCCGGCCCTCGCCAACGACTCCGGCCTCGCCGACGACTCGGGCCCCAGCCCGACTCCCGCTGGGAACTCCAGCTCAGACCTGGCCCCCGCCAACGACTCCTGCACGGCTCCCGCCGAGGAACCCGGTCCCAACCCGGCTCCCGCCACGGACTCCGACGCGAACCCGGTTTCCGCATGTGTCTTCGGTTCGCGTGGCACCCGGCCTCGATCAGACCAGCGCAGCGCCAAAGCTCGAATCGGCTCGCCGGCCACCAGCGCGAGCAGCAGGTATATGAACAACGCGCCCCACAGGTAGCCGGGCCAGGCGATGATCCGGATCAACGCGAACGGAGCGGACGCCAACTCCGCCACCGTCGTGCCCAACAGCAGCAAGGGTCCTGCCAAAACAACGGCGGTGCCGACGCGACGCGTGCGGGAACCCGCTGTGGTCGTGTCCCGCACGAGTCGCCGCCATATATACCAGTGCGCGCCGACCACCGTGAGCACGACGACTCCCACGAGAACGAGCACGGCGACACCGACCAGAACACTCTTCACGACCACGGCGGCACTCTCTGTGAACATTCGGCTTGCGCGGCATCAACTTACGTCACAGCGCGGGCCGCGCAGAGCCGGCGACTTCCCGGTGCCGGTTATCTCGTTCGTTCCAGCACGCCGCGCAGAAATGCCGCTTGACCCGCATGCTGCAGATCGTCCGAGATCACGCTGACCAGCCGCACACCCAGGGTCACCGGCGGATCCCATCGGGTGTCCACGACGCGGTCCAGATCGCCGTCCACCAGTCCCCGGACGAAGCGCAGCGTCTGTTCGTGCACCGCGTCGTAATACCCCGTGAGCAACTCGGCGGGCGCTCGGACCGCCGCCACGTCGGCGGGCTGGTCGCCGTAGCCGGTCGCGCCTTTGTCGATGGGTAGCCCGAAGCGGTCGTACCAGCCATGGGCGGTCCAGACCTGCTCGATACCGGCCACATCCGCGATGTGGTCGTCCTGCACACGAGTCAGATGCCAGATCAACCACGCGATCGAGTTGGCGCCGGCATCGATCCGGTGAGCGAGGATGTCCTCCCCCAGTCCGTCGACCGCTTCGTGCACCACCTCCCTGATCCGCTCGTAAGCGTCGGTCAGCACGTCGGCACTGGTCGCCATCAGTCGACTCCTCTCGAGTGTCCGCTGACCCGACGGTACCCAGCGTGACCGCCCGGCACGAGCGCCGACATACGTGCCGCGAATTTTCGCACGACCGAACCACATTGAACGTACCGTTATTCAACGGTACGATGCGTGGTGGTGAGATTGGGTCGATGACCTTCCGAATCGGTCACCGACCGGACGATGACGTACCGAAGTGAGGAAGTACCGATGATTCACGACGTCGAGACCGGACGCGCCCGGCGAGCGGTTGTCCGCGTGGCGATGGTCGCCGCGCTCGCACTGACCCCCGTTGCCGCGGCCGCCGTGCCCGCGGTCGCCGCACCCGCTGTGGCGCAGCCGACCGTTACACAGACGGCCCAGGCCGACGAGATCCACGGCGGCTGGCACCGCCACGGCGGGTGGGGCCACGGCGGCTACGGCGGCTGGGGTGGCTACGGCGGATGGGGCGGCTACGGCGGCTACTGGGGTAGCCCGTTCGGCTACTGGGGCAGCCCGTTCGGCGTCTGGCCCGGCATCGCCTGGCTGCTGCCCGGCTCCGGTAGCGCGTTCTGAGACCAACGATCCGCACAGTCGGCCAGGTGATCCCGGCTCCGCGCGGCATCACGAGCGCGGAACCGGAATCATCTGCCGCCGTGGGCGAGACGGCTGGCGGCCGCAGCGCGGGCGCTATCTCGCCGACCACATCTGGACCCGGTCACCGGCTACGACACCGGACCCGGCGCACTACCGGCGCCGCGGCCACCGCTCACCTGAGTGCAGTGGGGGCATTGACGCAGCATCCCCGCAGCGCCCAGCTGTCGCTATTGACTGAATCGCTCTCGGAACCAGGACTTTTTGCTGAAATCGCCCCACGCGCTTGACCAATTTTGCTGCGCCGCAGGCCAATAGCACATATTCGGCAATCGGCAGCATCGTATCGACGAAACCACCAGTGTCCCCGCATAATTCATGCGCGCATTCGTCGCGAGCGCGGCACGGATTTTTCCACGGAATTCGCAGAACGATTGCTTCGGGAATCCACTGCGGCCAGAATGGTGGGGCCGAGAACCGGCAACTTGGGGATTCGTCGGCACTCGTGGCCGACACGACTAAGTGGGGAAATACGATGAGAGTCAATAGATTCGCCGCAACCGCCCTACTCGCGGTCGGGGCCACCGGAATTGCGACGGGCGTCGCGCACGCCCAGCCCGCGACGCCCGCGCAGGTCAGTGTGCACGGTGTCGAGCAGGGCCTCGGTTTCACCTCGGCTCCAGCCGCCGACGGGACAGGGGTGGTCACCACCCTCGACGCGGGCACCTTCGCGTTGACGGCCGACGCCGCGGCGGTCGAGCTGCGGAGCGAAACGGGACAGGTCGTCGCGACGCTGCCGCTGGCGTTCCAGGCCTCCGGCGCGACCCACGGGCTGGCCCCCGCGATCACCGACGCGGGCCGCACCCTCACGGTGACACCGGTGGGTTCGCCCGCCACCACCGAGCGCCTCAACCAGTTCGTCGGTGAGGACGAGACGCTCGCCCGCAAGCAGTACAACGCCGGGATCGGCGCCCTCATCGGCGCGGGGATCGGCGCCGTGCTCGGCTTCTTCCTCGGCGGGGTCGGCGCGCTGGTCACCATCCCGATCGGCGCGGGCATCGGTGCGCTGATCGGTTTCTCCACGCCGTAGTCGGCCGGTTCGGTGTGCGGCCGCCGCAGGGCGACCGCACACCGATCGCCGGTCGAACCGCCGGGATTCCCTGGCGCGTGCGCTCGCGCGCCACTCGCCGAGGGGGACGCGGCGATCCGACCGTCGATGGTTGCCGTCCAGCCCCGTGGACCGCGAGCCAAAACCAAATGCCCGGCCGTGCGCTGGGGCATGATGGGATGGCACGGAGACGATCGGAGCGAGACACAGGATCCGCGAGATGGCACAGCGCAGTTCCCTCTCGCAGCGGCGCGCTGCACTGGAACAAGAGTGGTCCCGATGGATACCGGCCGGGACACCGCAGGGTGATTCCGCGCTGCGCAGCGAGGTGGCGCAATCATGGCTGCGGTCGCTGCGCACCGTCGATCCGTCCTGCGAGCACGCGCCAGTCGCCGACGCCGACGTGACCGCGCGCTGGGCCGCGTCTTCTTTGCGCACACCGGTATCCGAGTTGACCGATCAGTTGCGCGACATCACCGAGGGCGCGGGCTACGTCGCGGCGATCACCGACGAGACCGGAACCATCCTCTGGTCGCACGGTGGTCCGGTGATGCGCCGCCGCGCCGAACAGGTGAACTTCGCGCCGGGCGGTCGCTGGGACGAGGCGCACATGGGCACGAACGCGCTCTCGCTGGCGCTGCGCACCGAACAGCCGCACACGGTGTTCTCCGCCGAGCACCTGGTCGCCGCACTGCACGGCTGGGTCTGCTACTGCGCACCCATCCGTGGCGCGGACGGTCGCCAGCTCGGCGTACTCGACCTGTCCACCACCTGGGACCGCGCCCACCCGCTGGCCATGTCCACCGCCCGCACCCTGGTCACCGCCATCGAGACCAAGCTGCACCACCGGATGGCCGCGCCCGGGGTCCGACTGACCTGCCTCGGCGCGGCCCGCTTGATCCGGGACGGCGCACCCGTCCGGCTACGCCCGAGGCACCTGGAGCTACTGACGCTGTTGGCGCTCGAGCCCGAGGGCTTCACCCACGAACGCCTGCACTTCGCGGTGTACGGCGACCGGCCGGTCGGCACGAGCACGCTCAAATCGGAGATGTCCTATCTGCGTCGCGCCACCGGCGGAGACATCACCAGCCGGGTCTATCGTCTGGTGAGCCCCCTGTCCTGTGACGCCGTGGACGTGCTCGCGGCGCTCGAAGCGGGCGACACCGCGACGGCGGCCGAGTTGTATCGCGGCCCCTTGCTGCCGGATTCGGACACGCCGGGCATCGTGCAGTGGCGCGAGTACCTGGAAGTCGGTGTGCGCACCGCGGTGCTGTCCAGCGGAAACGTCGAGCACGCGCTGCGCTACGGGGAGCGCGCACCGCACGACATCGAGATCCACGAACACGCGTTGCGCTTGCTTCCCCGGGGCGACGGGCGCCGGGCGCTCGCGGTCGCCCGTTTGCACGGCGCGCTGCGCGACTGAGCTCGCGCGCCTCAACGTTTCGTCAACCCTCGCGGGGCATAGTGACCCGCATCACGGCCGACCCGCCGTGTGCATCACGTCCGCAACCAGCGAGGAGTCACCCGCCATGAGCTACGCGAAGCCGGGAACCGAGGGCAGCGTCGTCGAATTCGCCACGCGCTACGACAACTTCATCGGCGGTGAGTGGACCGCGCCGGTCGAAGGCCGCTACTTCGAGAACCCGTCGCCGGTGGACGGCCAGACGTTCTGCGAGGTCGCGCGGTCCTCGGCCGCCGACATCGACCTGGCCCTGGACGCCGCGCATCAGGCGGCCGACGCGTGGGGCGCGACGTCGACGACCGAACGGGCCAACATCCTCAACAAGATCGCCGACCGGATCGAGGACAACCTCGAGACGCTGGCGGTGGCCGAAACGTGGGAGAACGGCAAACCGGTACGGGAGACGCTGGCCGCCGACCTGCCGCTGGCGGTCGACCACTTCCGCTACTTCGCCGGGGCGGTCCGCGCCCAGGAAGGCGGGATCAGCGAAATCGACGCCGACACCATCGCCTACCACTTCCACGAGCCGCTCGGCGTCGTCGGCCAGATCATCCCCTGGAACTTCCCGATCCTCATGGCCACCTGGAAGCTCGCGCCCGCCCTCGCCGCGGGCAACGCGGTGGTGCTCAAGCCCGCCGAGCAGACCCCGGCCTCGATCCTGAAGGTCGTCGAACTGATCGCCGATCTGCTGCCGCCGGGAGTCCTCAACGTGGTCAACGGCTTCGGCGTCGAAGCGGGCAAGCCGCTGGCGGCCAGCCCGCGCGTGGCCAAGGTCGCCTTCACCGGCGAGACCACCACCGGCAGGCTGATCATGCAGTACGCCAGCGAGAACATCATCCCGGTCACGCTCGAACTGGGCGGCAAGAGTCCCAACATCTTCCTGCCCGACATCATGGCCGCCGACGACGCCTTCCTGGACAAGGCCGTGGAGGGCTTCGTGATGTTCGCGCTCAATCAGGGTGAGGTGTGCACTTGTCCGTCCCGCGCGCTGATCCACTCCTCGATCTACGACGAGTTCATCGCCCGGTGCATCGAGCGGACCAAAGCCATCCGCAGCGGCAATCCGCTCGACGAGGCCACCATGATCGGCGCGCAGGCCAGCAACGACCAGTTCGAGAAGATCCTGTCCTACATCGACATCGGCCGCCAGGAAGGCGCCGAGGTGCTCACCGGCGGCGGCCCGCGCAAGGTCGACGAGTTCCCCGGCGGCTTCTACGTCGAGCCCACGATCTTCTCCGGCCGCAACGACATGCGGATCTTCCAAGAAGAGATCTTCGGACCGGTCGTGTCGGTGACCACGTTCGACTCCGTGGACGAGGCGCTGAAGATCGCCAACGACACCCTCTACGGACTCGGCGCGGGTGTGTGGACCCGCGACATCAACGCCGCCTACCGCTTGGGCCGCCAGATCAAGGCGGGCCGGGTGTGGACCAACTGCTACCACGCCTACCCCGCGCACGCGGCCTTCGGCGGGTACAAGAAGTCCGGCATCGGACGCGAGAACCACCGCATGATGCTCGACCACTACCAGCAGACCAAGAACCTGCTGGTCAGCTACTCGCCGGACAAGCTCGGATTCTTCTGATGCCGCAGCCGGTCCGCCGCGTCGAGTTCACCGGACCCGCGGAAGCGCTGCTGCGCCGACTGATCGAACAGCACGGTCCGGTGATGTTCCATCAGTCCGGCGGCTGCTGCGACGGCAGCGCACCGATGTGCTACCCGCGCGGCGAGTTCCGGGTCGGCGGGTCGGACGTGCTGCTCGGGTATCCGGCGGCGGACACCCCGTTCTGGATGAGCGCCGACCAGTACGACTACTGGCGGCACACCCATCTCACCGTGGACGTGGTGCCCGGCCGAGGTAGCGGGTTCTCTCTCGAAGCGCCCGAAGGCGTGCGCTTCCTGATCCGCTCGCGGCTGCTCACCGACGAGGAACTCGCCGTACTCGAAGCCGAACCGCCACCCACCGGGGCGGATCTGTCCCACTGAGATCGGAGCACGGGCTGCTCACCGATGCTCCGGTGAGCAGCCCTTCCCGGTTCACAGGGCGGAAAAAAATTCCATGCGGGAATAGTCCGCAACCGGATACGGTCGTTCGAGGTGGTTAGACAGGCGAACGAGAGGGGCCGCGGGTGGCGACCGAGACCGCGACGGTGTCCGTGGGTTTCCGATCCGAGCGCGGTGCCATTCTCGGCTCGCTGATGCTGGCGACCGCGCTGGTCGCGCTCGACTCGACGGTCATCGCCACGGCGGTGCTCACCATCACCGACAGTCTCGGCGGCTTCGCGCAGTTCCCCTGGTTGTTCTCCATCTATCTGCTGGCGCAGGCGGTGACGGTGCCGATCTACGGCAAACTCGCCGACACCGTGGGCCGTAAACCGGTGATCCTGTTCGGCATCGCGATGTTCGCGCTGGGTTCGCTGCTGTGCGGCGTCGCGACCAGCATGCTCGGACTGATCGTCTTCCGCGCCGTCCAGGGTATCGGCGCGGGAGCGATCCAGCCGATGACGATGACGATCGCGGGCGACTTGTACACGCTGTCCGAGCGTGCCAAGGTCCAGGGCTATCTGGCCAGCGTGTGGGCCATGTCGAGTGTGGCGGGCCCGCTGCTGGGCGGCCTGTTCGCCGAGTACGTCAGCTGGCGCTGGATCTTCCTGATCAACCTTCCGCTCTCCGCGCTCGCCGGATGGATGCTGGTGCGTAATTTCGCCGAGAGCGCGCCCCGGCAGCGGCAGAGCGTCGACTATCTGGGCGCGGCACTGCTGACGTTCGGCGCGGGCGCGTTGATCCTCGGACTGCTCGAAGGCGGGCAAGCCTGGGCGTGGTCGTCTCCGTCGAGCATCGGGATCTTCGCGGGCGGCGCGGTCGTGCTCGTGCTGTTCGGGCTGGTGGAACGCGGAGCGCGGAATCCGATCCTGCCGCTGTGGGTGTTCACCCGGCGCGTCGTGATCGCGAGCAGCTTGGCGTCGGTGCTGGTCGGCGCCGTCGTGCTCGGCGCGACCTCCTATGTCCCCACCTTCACCCAGGGCGTGCTGGGCACCGGGGCGCTGGTCGCGGGTCTGACGGTGGGCGCACTCACGCTGGGGTGGCCGCTGGCCGCGTCCCAAGCGGGAAAGGTGTACCTGCGCTTCGGCTTTCGCACCACTGCCTTGATCGGTAGCGGATTGGCCGCCCTCGGCGCCACCAGCACGTTGTTCATCACGCAGCATTCCACCCTGTGGCAGGTCGCGGCGTCCTGCTTCGTGATCGGCACCGGGATGGGACTGGTCGCCACCCCCACCTTGATCGCCGCGCAGACCAGCGCCGAATGGACCGAGCGGGGTGTGGTCACCTCGGCCAACATGTTCGCACGCTCGATCGGCAGTGCGGTGGGCGTCGCGGTGTTCGGCGCCATCGTGAACTCGCGCGTCGGCCACACCGATCATCCGGAGCCCGCCACACTGGCCTCGGCGGTGCATCTGGTCTTCGTCACGATCGCGGCGATGGCCGTCGTCCTGCTCGTCGCCTCGGCCATGATGCCCCGGCGTTCGGCGAACGCCTGAGGCGAGACAGCGGGTTTTCGGAAGCGTTCGCACCGCGGCCGGCGCAAGCTGGCGTTCCAGCCGAACGAGATTCTGGAGGTCGCAGTGGCGCAGGCCGTATGCGTAATAGTCGGGGTGTTCTTCCTGGGTATGGGTAGCTACGCGCTCGCCGCGCCCGCCGCTCTGATTCAGCCGTTCGGCATCCGGCTCACCGAACCGAGCGCGCGCTACGAGGTGCGCGCCGTCTACGGCGGCTTCGGACTGGCGATGGCGGCCGTGCTCGCGGTGGCCGCCATCGACCTCGCAGGGCTGCGCGGCGGGATCATGGTCGCGATCGGCGCGGCACTGGCGGGCATGGCCCTCGGCCGGGTGCTCTCGGCCGTGCTCGATGAGCGAACCGCGTTCTATCCCACCTGGTTCTACGGCGCGGTGGAGGCGATCGGCGCCGCCGCGCTCTTCCTCGCCGTCTAGCGGAAACGGGCCGTCAGCTGGTGTGCGTAACGTCGGTCGGCGTGCTGGAACTGCCGAGTTTGCGCAGCACGAAGTATCCGGCCGACACCAGCACCGCCCACACCGCGCCGACGACGAGGGCCGTGCGCCCGCTGTCGGTGAACAACAGCAGCACGACCACCAAACCGAGGAACGCCAGCGCGAGCACGGTGGTGTAGGGCGCGGCGGGCAGCCGGTAGTCGCTGGCGGGCAGTTCGCCGCGGGCGACCTTGGCCCGGTAGAGCAGGTGACAGACCAGGATGACGCCCCAGACGAAGATGATGCCGATGGTCGACACCGAGGTGATGTAGGCGAAGGCCTTGTCCGGGGAGATGACATTGACGATCACGCCGATCACCATCGCCGCCGCCGACACGGAGATCCCCACATAAGGCACCGCGTTCGCGCTCAGTTTGTTCAGCCGGGCGGGCGCCTCGCCGTGCAGCGACAAGGTGCGCAGCATCCGGCCGGTGGAGTAGATCCCCGAGTTACACGACGACAGCGCCGCGGTGAGCAGCACGAAGTTGACGATGCCCGCCGCGCCCGGGATGCCGATCAGCTCGAAGACCTCCACGAACGGGCTCTTGCCCGCGTGGAAATTGCGCCAGCTGGACACCGACATGATCACAACGAGCGCACCGACATAGAACAGGCCGATCCGGAAGGGGAGCGTGTTGATCGCCTTGCGCAGAGTCTTGCGCGGCTCGCGCGCCTCCCCGGCGGTGACGCCGACCAACTCCACGCCGACGTAGGCGAACAGCACGATCTGCAAAACGAGCAGCGACTGACCGATGCCGTTGGGGAACACGCCCCCGTCGGCCCACAGATTGGTGACGGTGGGGTTCGTCGCGTGCCCGAAGCCGAACAGCAGCACGCCGATGCCGAGCAGGATCATGCCGACGATCGCGGTGACCTTGATGGTGGAGAACCAGAACTCGCCCTCGCCGAACAGCCGCACCGAGATCAGATTCGCGCAGAACATCACCGCGAGCACGACCAGCGCGGTGACCCACGGGGCGATGTCGAACCAGTACTCCACGTACTTGCCCGCCACGGTGATCTCGGCCATGCAGGTGGCCACCCACACCGCCCAGTACGACCAGCCGGTGACGAAGCCGGCGAAGCGGCCGAGGAACTCGTGCGCGTACTCGGCGAAACTCCCCGAGATCGGCCGGTAGGTCAGCAGTTCGCCGAGCGCCCGCATGATCACGAAGATGGCCAGGCCCGCCGCCAGGTAGGCCAGGATCAGGCCGGGCCCGGCCTGCTCGATCGCGCCGCCCGCGCCGTAGAACAGGCCCGTGCCGATCGCGCCGCCGATGGCGATCATCTGGATGGTGCGCGGGCTCAGGCCCCGGGCATAACCCTCCGAGTCGCCGGTGTCCGCCGGAACCGATGGTCCCGCGTCCTGGAGGTGACGGTCGGAGGCTGTCATACTGCGGTCCTTTCGCTGGGCAGCGATGCGACGATCCGGTCGCCGAACACGCGACGTCGGATCATCGCACGTCCGGTCCGGAGC
Organism: Nocardia sp. NPDC051929; assembly: GCF_044548645.1. NCBI lineage: Bacteria > Bacillati > Actinomycetota > Actinomycetes > Mycobacteriales > Nocardiaceae > Nocardia > Nocardia sp. NPDC051929. Next base: position 116,595 of record NZ_JBIUCG010000018.1, read on the forward strand.
ACGTGGTCACGCTACCGCCCCGCCCGCGCGCGCGTCGTCTCCGGGCCGACCGCGGCGGTGGTGCGCGGTTACCGGACGGGCGTCCCGCATGCCATCATCGGATTCCCCGACGATGGGTTCCCGTCATGACCGAATCGCCGTCCCGGCGCACGCGAACGCGCCGCTACGCGCTCCGCACCGCCGTCGTCCTGCTCGCTGTCGTCGCAGTCTTGGCCGGCGCGGCGTTCGCGACGACCGCGGTCCTGCACATCCCGGCCCCGCCGACGCTGCTGCGACTGCTGACCGACCCGCCTTCGACACAGGGCGAACTGTTCGAGAGCCGCACGGTGGCCGCCTCCCCCACGCCGCGTCCGCTGCCGGTCGCACCGCGGCCGCTGCCCGACGGGGTGCCGTGGAAGGGCTCGCAGATCTCGGTCGCCGACTTCCTCGGCGCCACGCACACCAATTCGTTCCTCGTTCTGCGCGGCGGCGCTCTCACCCACGAGTGGTATCGCGACGGCGTCACGGCCACCACCCGCCAGTCCTCGTGGTCGGTAGCGAAGTCCGTCGTGTCACTGCTGACCGGCCGCGCCATCGCGGCGGGGCGGCTCAACGAAGACGACCGGCTGGTGCGAATCCTGCCCGAGCTGACCACCGGCGGCCCGTACGACACCGTGACCATCCGCGACTTGCTGGACATGGCCTCCGGCGTCGACGTCGACGAGAACTACAACAAGTACATGCCGCTGACCGGCACCGCCCGGATGTACCTCACCGAGGACCTCGCCGGGTTCGTCCGCGAGCATCAGGGCCTGCGGTTTCCGCCGGGCAGCGCGGGCGAGTACCGCAGCGTGGACACCCAGCTGCTGGGCATGGCGCTGGCGCGGGCCGAGGGCCTGCCACTGAGTGAACTGCTGGAACGCGACCTGTGGGCTCCGATCGGCGCCGAGGACGCCGCGCTGTGGAATCTCGATCGCGCGGGCGGTCAGGAGAAAGCGTTCTGCTGCCTGAACGCGACGGCCCGCGACTTCGCCAAGATAGGCCAGATCGTCTTGGACGGCGGGCGCGTCGGCGATGCGCAGATCGTGCCGCCGGCCTGGATCGAACGCATCCGCACCCCGGTCCACCGGGTGGGCGACTGGCCCTACGGCGCGCAGTGGTGGCACCCGACCGGTGGGGACGGCGCCGATCTCACCGCCGTCGGCGTCTACGGCCAGTACGTCTACGTCGACCCGCCCAGCGGCACCGTCATCGTCAAACTCAGCGACTACGGCACCACCCAGGACGAGCAGGAGACCATCGAGGTGTTCCGCGCGATCGCGCGCGGCTGAGCCGGCCGGCGAAATACACCGGGGACCCGCGACGTTGGCAGTGGAGATCGCCACTGTGAGGAGACCCATGATCGACGTCCCGCTGTCCGTACTGGATCTCGCGCCGGTGCAGTCCGGCCGCACCGTCGGCGAGGGGCTCGACGCGACCACCGAATTGGCCCGGCGCACCGAGGCTTTGGGCTACCACCGCTTCTGGGTCGCCGAGCATCATAATATGCCCGGCATCGCCAGTTCGGCGCCGAGCGTGCTGCTGGCCCACCTGGCCGCGGCCACCTCGACCATCCGCGTCGGCTCCGGCGGGGTGATGTTGCCCAACCACGCGCCGCTGGTCGTCGCCGAGCAGTTCGGCACCTTGCACGCGCTGCATCCCGGACGGATCGACCTGGGCATCGGACGCGCGCCGGGCACCGACCAGGCGACCGCACGGGCGCTGCGGCGGACCGCGGACGGACTGTCGGCGGAGTCGTTCCCCCAGGAACTGGCCGCGTTGCTGGGCTACTTCCGCGGGTCCGACCCCGGCGGGATCGCCGCCACGCCCGGGCGCGGTGAGGAACCGGAGGTCTGGCTGCTCGGCTCCAGCGGCTACAGCGCCCAGGTCGCGGCGCTGCTCGGGGTCCCGTTCGCCTTCGCACACCACATCGCCCCCGACAACACCGAGCCCGCGCTCGCGCTCTACCGCGAGCACTTCCGGCCTTCGGAGCGCCTGGAGCGCCCGCATGCGATGGTCGCGGTCGCGGCGATCTGCGCGGACACCGACGAGCGCGCCGAAATCCTGGCCGGCCCGCGCGACCTGGCCTTCCTGAACCTGGTGCGCGGCACACCGCAGGCACTGGCCACGCCGGAGGAAGCGGCCGCGTTCCGTCCGTCGGAACAGGAGCGCACGTTCATCCGGCAGCGCCGGGCCGGGCAGTTGCTCGGCTCCCCGGAGACGGTGCGCGGTCAGCTCGAGGATCTGCTGCGCCGCACCCAGGCCGACGAGCTGATGATCAACACGCTGGTCTACGACATCGACGACCGCGCCCGATCGTTCGAACTGCTCACCGAGAAGGTCGCGGCCTGAGGCGGGTCAGTGCAAGCGGAAGCCGTGGTTGGCCAGCGATTCCCGCAACCGATGCCTGCCGTTGAGTGCCGCCGCGGAGGCGAGCCGGGCCAGCACACGTTCGGTCCAGGAATGCGAGAGCCGTTGTTCGGCATAGAATTCCGCGATCCGGGTCTCGTACTCGGCCACGTGCACCCGCTGCGCGTCCAAGTCGTAGGTCTCCCGATGCAGGACGGCGTCCTGCGGCAGGCGCGGCTTCACCCGCGCGTCCTCGGCGGGATCCGGGTGACCGACCAGCAAGCCGAAGGCGGCGAAGACCTGCGGCGGCAATCCCAGCTCGGCGGCGACTTCCTCCGGCTTGTTGCGCAGCGCGCCGATGTAGACGGTGCCGAGCCCGAGCGATTCCGCCGCCACCACCGCGTTCTGCGCCGCGAGCGCGGCGTCGATGAATCCGACGTAGCTCGATTCCAGGTAGTCCGCACCCTCCAGCGGCGCGCTCCGGTCTTCGGCGAGCTGGCGCAGGCGCGCGAAATCGGCCGTCCAGACCAGCAGCACCGGCGCTTGCACGATGTGGGCCTGATCGCCCGCGAGCGCGGCCAGGCGCGCCTTGCGTTGCGGGTCACGCACCGCGATGACGCTCCAGACCTGCAGATTCGACGAGGTCGGCGCGGACTGCGCCGCGGAGATCAGCAGCCGCAGTGTGGCGTCCGGCACCGGGTCGGACAGGTAGCGGCGCACCGAGCGATGCTCGTGCAGCACCTGCAGGACCTGGTTCCACTGCGCGGGTTCGACCGGTTGCGGGTCGCGGTAGCGCTGTTGCACGGCGTGGGTCGGGGTCGGCACGGACTGCGTCATGGGCATCATCCTTTCGCCAGGACGGCGCGCCGTCAGCGGTTGGCCGCAGCCTGAGCGGAACACAGGTAGGGTAAGTAAGGCAATCCTAATTATTTATATCGGAGGTTCTCTTGGCACGTCCCCGCACCACCCTCACGGTGCAGCGCACCGAATGGCTCACCCCGCACTTGATCCGGGTGTACCTCGGCGGTCCCGGCTTCGCCGCGTTCCGTCCCAGCGAGTTCACCGACTCGTACGTGAAATTCATTTTCCCGCAGGACGGGAACGAGGTGCTGCGCACCTACACCGTCCGGTCCGTCGACCCCGTCGCCGGAGAGATCGCGGTCGACTTCGTCTACCACGGCGCGGAGGGCATCGCGGGACCGTGGGCTGCCGCGGTCCAGCCCGGCGAGACCATCGATTTCCATGGCCCCAACGGCGCCTACGCCCCGCGCCCGGACGCCGACTGGTATCTGCTGGCCGGTGACGAGGCGGCGCTGCCCGCCATCGCCGCCGCGCTCGAGGCGATGCCCGGCGAGGCGACGGGGCTGGCGTTCGTCGAAGTCGCCGGTCCGGACGACGAACTGCCGGTGAAGAAGCCGGACGGCATCGAGCTGACCTGGCTGCACCGCGGCGCGCGGCCCCCTGGCGAGGTGCTCGCCGAGACCGTTCGCTCCGCGCCGTGGACGCCGGGGCAGGTCCAGGTGTTCATCCACGGCGAAGCCGAAGCGGTCATGAAAGACCTGCGCCGCTACATCCGCAAGGATCGCGGCGTTTCCGCCGAGTGGGCGGCGTCGATCTCCGGATATTGGCGCCGCGGCCGCACCGAGGAGGGCTTCCGGGAGTGGAAGGCCGAACTGCGGGCGGTCGAGGGGGCCAACGGCTGAACCGTCAACTCAGCAGTCCGACGATGGTGGCGGACAGGAAGCTGACCAAGGTGGCGCCGTAGAGCAGGCGAAGCCCGTTGCGGGCGATGACGGTGCCTTGTTTCTCGCTGAGGCTGCGGACCGCGCCGGTGACGATGGCGATGGTGGAGAAGTTCGCGAACGACACCAGATAGGTGGAGACGATCGCGACGGTGTGGTCCGACAGTCCGGCGTGTTGCCGGTTCAGTTCCTGCATGGCGACCACTTCGTTGGACACCAGCTTGGTGCCCATGAACCGGCCCGCGGCCGCCGCCTCGTCCCACGGGATGCCGGTCAACCAGGCCAGCGGGGCGAAGACGTGGCCCATCAGGTCCTGGAACGTGGTGCCGTGGAACAGCGCCGCGAAGATTCCGTTGACCATGGCGAGCAAGGCGATGAATCCGATCAGCATGGCCGCGACGGTGAACGCGACCTTGAAGCCGACCAGGATGTATTCGGTGAGCATCTCGAAGAACGATTGCCGCTTACGGCTGTCGGCGATCTCCTCGCCGATCAGCCGGGCATCGTCGGCGGCGCCGACCTTGTAGGGGTTGATCAGCGAGCACACCACGAAGGCGCCCAGCATATTCAGCACGATGGCCGCGATCACGTACTTCGGGTCGATGAGCACCATATAGGCGCCGAGGATGCCCGCCGAGACCGTCGACATCGCCGAGGCCGCCAGGGTGTACATCCGCTGCGGCGGAATGTCGTCGAGCATGGCCCGCAGCGAGATGAACACCTCTGATTGGCCGAGGATGGCGGAGGCGACCGCGTTGAACGATTCGATCCTGCCGAAGCCGCTCACCCAGGCCAGCAGCAGGCCGAGGTACTTGATGATCAACGGCAGGACCCGCAGGTGTTGCAGGATGCCGATCAGCGCGGACACGAGCACGATCGGCATCAGCACCGCGAACAGGAACGCGGGCCCGCCGCTGCCGACGGCGGGCAGGTCGCCGAATACGAACGCGGTGCCCTGGGCGGCGTAGCCGAGGATGTGGGCGAAGGCGTCGCTGACCGCGCGGATCACCGTGCCTCCGATCCCGGTCTTCAGCAACAGGAAACCGAGCGCGAGTTGCACGATCAAAAGGACGGCGATCCGCGGCAGCCGAGCGGCGGCGGCGCGGCGGTCGGTACTGGGCAGCCAGGCCAGCAGCAGGAAGCACATCAGCCCGGCGAATCCGATCAGATGATGCACGCGCACCTCGGCTGCCGTGACGTACTTCGGCTTATGGGAGCACCTCTCATGTCGGTTTATGGTGCGGTGTCTCCACAGTTGAGAAGCTCGGCGCGGCTGTCGGCGCACCGGCCGCCGACCGGCCGCCCGGGACGATTCCGGGCGACCGGGCATGGTTCACCGGCCGCTACTGTCGCGGCGCGCGCAACGCCTCCTCCACGAACTGCGTGGTGTAGGTCTCGGACAGGTCGATCCGATCGCGCACGGGACGCACGTTCTTCGAGTACTTGCCGAGGATCTCCAGAACGTTCTGCGCGCCTTCGGGTTTCATCAACCCGTCGCCGTTGAACATGCCGATGGAATCGCGGATCGACTGGACGTAGAGGTCCTTGCCCGCGCTCGCGTACTGCGGCGGCATCTTCTCGGCGATCTCCTCGGGCGTGTGCGTCCGGATCCACTGCAGCGTCTGCACGAACGCGGCGGCGAGCTTGCGCACGATGTCCGGGTGGGCATCGATCGTCGCGCAGCTCATGTAGAGCGACGTCGCCGGATACAGCCCGCCGAGCGCGGCCCTGGTGCCCGCCTCGGTGCGCAGGTCGACGAGGACGCGCGCATCGCCGGAGTTCACCATCTGCGCCACCGTGGGATCGGTGGTCATGCCTGCGTCGATGCCGTCGTGGTTCATGCCCGCGATGAACGTCTGCCCCGCACCCACTTTCACCCGGGTGTAATCGGCGGTGCTCATCCCGGCCTGGCCGGTGAGCGCCTGGGTGAGGAAGTCGGTCGACGAGCCGAGCGAGGTCACGCCGAGCTTCTTGCCGCGCAGATCGGCGACCGAGGTGATGTCCGCGTCCGCCTTCGACACCAGTTCGACCTCACCGGGCACGTCGGACATCTGCACCACCGAGCGGATGCATTGGTCCTTGGCCTGCAGATCGATGGTGTGGTCGTAGAAGCCGACCACGCCCTGCACGTCGCCGGTGAGCAACGCCGTCTCGGCCGTGGCTCCGGACTGCTCGCCGAGCAGTTTCACGTCGATGTCGTTGCGCTCGAAGAAGCCGAGTTGCCGGGTCAGCACGGCGGGCAGGTAGATCACCTTCTCCAGCCCGCCCACCATGATGGTGATCTGCGGTCGGCCGTCGGCCGTCGGAATGGCGCGGGAGTCCCGGCATCCGGTGGCCGCCAACAGTGCCGCGATCACGACGGCGACGAGCGCGAGTTGCTTGCGATGCCTCATGGTCAGATCCCGTGGTTCGAGGTCGCCTGTGATGGCCGCCATTTCAGCAACCGGTTCTCCGCCATGCCGATCCCCCACTCGGCGATCAGCGCGGCCACGGTGACGATGATCATGCCCGCGTAGATGCCCGCCGAGTCGAAGGTGCCCTGCGCGTTGCTGATCAGCAGACCCAGGCCCTTGCTCGCGCCCGCGTACTCGCCCACCACCGCGCCGATCAGCGCGAAACCGAAGGCGGTGTGCAGGCTGGAGAGGATCCAAGTGGTCGCGCTCGGCAGCACGATCGACACCAGCACTTGCCTGCGGCTCGCGCCCAGGATACGGGCGTTGTCGATCACATTGCCGTCCACTTCCCGCGCACCGGTGAACGCGTTGAAGAACACCGCGAAGAACACCAGCACCACCACGGTCGCGACCTTCGAACTCAGGCCGAGACCGAACCAGATGATGAACAGCGACGCCAGCACGATGCGCGGAACCGCGTTGAGCGCCTTGATGAACGGCGCGAGCACCTCGGCCCAGTACCGGCTGCGGCCGAGCAGCACGCCCAGCACGACGCCGGCCACCGTGCCGATCACGAAACCGAGCACGGCCTCCTGCACGGTGGTGTAGATCTGCAGCCAGATCGAGCCGAATTGCGTCCCCTCGGTGAACCATTCGACCAACCGTGCCCAGATCAGCGACGGCTTCGAGTAGAAGAACGGATCGATCCACACCGTGGCGGTGAGCTCCCACGCACCCAGCCACAGCGCTACCAGCGCGACGCGTAGGCCCCAAGTCCGGATCCGGGCGCGCCGCGCGGCGGTACGCACCCGGGCCAGGATCTGTGCCTCGGTCTCGTTCTCCACCGCGGGCTCGTCGACGGCGTCCTGCACCAGCACGTCATGCGACACGGGAGGCTCCCTTCGCCCGAGCGGCCTCGACCTGATCGCGCAGGGTCTCCCAGATCTCCTTGTAGATGTCGCGGAACTCGGCGGTCAGCCGCACGTCCTCGACACTGCGCGGCCGTGTCAGGCCCACGGTGAAGTCTCCGCAGACGGTGGCCGGGCTCGCGGTCATCACGACCACCCGGTCGGCGAGCACGATCGCCTCCTCCAGATCGTGGGTGACGAAGACGACCGCCGCGTTGGTGCCCGCCCAGACGCGCAGCAATTCGTCCTGCATGAGCTGCCGGGTCTGCACGTCCAGCGCGCTGAACGGCTCGTCCATCAGCAGGATCTCCGGCTCGTTGACCAGTGTCTGTGCCAGCGCCACGCGCTTGCGCATGCCGCCGGACAACTGGTGCGGGTAGTAGCTCTCGAACCCGGCCAGACCGACCTTGCGCACCCATCCGGACGCCTTCGCCCGCGCCTCGGCCTTCGACGCGCCGCGCAGGCGCGGGCCGAGCGCGACGTTGTCCAGCACGCTCTTCCACGGCAGCACCGCGTCCTGCTGGAACATGTAGCCGATGCCTTCGGGGATGCCGTCGACGTCCTTGCCGCGTACCAGCGTTCGCCCGGCCGAGGCCGGTTCCAGCCCGGACACCAGCGACAACGTGGTGGACTTGCCGCATCCGGTGGGGCCGACGACGGCGACGAATTCGCCGGGGCGCACCGTGAGGTTCAGATTGCGCACGGCGGTGTGGATGCCACCGCCGGTGCCGGGGAAACGCTTGGTCGCGTTCCGCAGCTCGATGAGGGATTGCGTCATTGCTTCCTACTTCTGCGAGATCGGGTAGGGCGAACGTACGTGGCCCCGGTCACACGCCGGAGCTTGTGCGCACAACCGCCACAAACGCGGGATATGCGGGTTTTGCGCATTCTGCTCATGCGCGGCGCGCGGTGGTCTGCGCCTATGCTGCGGCCATGGCCACTGAGGGCGCGCGGGCCGTGCGGTTGCGGACCCAGGTTCTGCTGTCGCAGATCCTGGTCGTCGCGCTGACGCTCGGTGTCGCGTTCGCGGTGTTCGGCTATCTCAGTGATCAGCGGCTGCGCGACGCCTACGGTCAGCGCGCGCTCGCCGTCGCGCGCACCGTCGCCGCCGACCCGGTGGTGCGCGCCGAGGTGGCCAGGTACGCGCCGGGCGCGGTCGATCCGGGCGTGCGCCAGGAGCTGGCCACCGGCCCGCTGGAGCGGCTCGCGGTGGACGCGACCCAGCGCAACAACGCCCTGTTCGTGGTGATCACCGATGACGCGGGCATCCGCCTGGCGCATCCGGACGCCGCACGGCTCGCCGAGCACGTCAGCACCGATCCATCCGAGGCGCTCGCGGGCCGCGAGTCGATCACCGAGGAACGCGGCACGCTCGGCGACTCGGTGCGCGCGAAGGTCCCCGTCACGGCGCCCGGCTCCGATCGTGTGGTCGGCGCGGTCAGCGTCGGCATCGCCACCGACGCGGTGCACGAGCAACTGCTCGGCGACCTGCGCACAGCGGGCGGCCTGGTCGCGGTGGCGCTCGCGGTCGGCATCGCCGGATCGATCCTGCTCGCCCGCCGCTGGCGCGGGCTGACGCTCGGGCTGGAACCCGACGAGCTGGCCGAACTGGTCCGGGGGCAGGCCGCGGTGCTGCACGGCATCGGCGGCGGCGTGCTCGCCGTCGACGCGTCGTGGCGCACGACCTTCGTCAGCGACGAGGCGGCCAGGCTGCTCGGCATCGCGCCGGACATCGGGCGCCCGGTCGACGAGATCGGGCTCACCCCGCGAGTGCTGGAGGTGTTCCGCGACCTCGATCGGCAACCCGCCTCGGCGACGGTCGGTGCGAACGTCGTCATCGTCTCGGCGCGGCGAGTCAGCCGGGACGGCCGTGATCTCGGCGCGGTGCTCACCGTGCGCGACCGCACCGACGTGGAATCGCTGACCAGGCAGCTGGACGCGGTGCAGTCGATGAGCACGGTGCTGCGCGCGCAGCGCCACGAGTTCTCCAACAAGATGCACCTGGTCAGCGGGCTGCTGCACAGCGGGCATGTCGAGGAGGCCGCGCGGTCGGTCGACGAGCTGATCGGGGCGGGTCCGCTCGGTCCGGCGACGCCGGGCATCGATGCCATCCACGACACGTATCTACAGGCCTTCCTGGCCGCCAAGGCCGCGCACGCCAGGGAGAACGGGGTGGAACTCGTGCTCGGGCCCAACACCTGGGTCGAGGGCGATCTCGCCGATCCGGTGGACGTGACCACCGTGCTCGGCAATCTGCTGGACAACGCCATGGAGGCCGTGCGCGCTCGGGAGCGACCCGTGCGGCAGGTGGAAGTGGAACTGGTGCAAGAGGATTCGACGCTGCACATCACCGTCGCCGACAGCGGCGACGGTGTCGCGCCCGACCTGGTGGACACGCTGTTCACCGAAGGGATCTCGACCCGCGACGACCTCGGCGTCCCCGGTGGGCGCGGGGTGGGCCTCGCCCTGATCCGCCAGATCGTCCGCGCCCACGGCGGCGACGTGCGCCTGTCGAGTCCCGGCGGCGGCGAGCCGCCACTGACCGGCGCGGAGTTCATCGCACGCATCCCCGGGGTGCTCGCGCAGAGCGAGGTGTCATGGCCCCGCCGTCCCTGACCGTCCTGATCGTCGACGACGACTTCCGGGTGGCGAATCTGCACGCCGGGATCGTGCAGGCAATCCCGGGTTTCACGGTGGCGGGCACCGCCAATACCCTCGCCGCCGCGCGGGAACTCGTCGCGGCGCGGCCGATCGACCTGGCGCTGGTGGACGTCTACCTGCCCGACGGATCCGGTATCGATTTCGTCCGCGAGCTGCACTGCGACGCCATGGTGCTCACCGCGTCGACCGAGAGCGAGTCGGTGCGCGCCGCCGTCGCGGCAGGTGCGGTGTCCTACCTCGTCAAGCCCTTCCCGCATACCGAACTCGCCGCCCGGCTCGCCGCCTACGCCCGCTACCGGCGCATTCTCGCCGTGCCACAGGTCGACAACGCCCGGGTCGCCGCGGCGCTGCACGCGCTGCGTCCTTCGGTCACCGCGAGCCCGGCGGCGACCGTGGCCTCTCCCACCAAAGACGCTGTCCTGCAAGCAATTCTCGATGCGGGCACGCCCCTGTCCGCAGGAGAGGTAGCGAGCGCCATCGGCATCTCCAGGGCCACCGCCCAGCGCTATCTCGCCGCACTCGTCGCCGGCGGCGCGGTGCGCATGAGCCTGCGCTACGGCAGCACCGGGCGGCCCGAACAGGAGTACTCCGCCGCGCCGGAGCGTTGAGCCGACCGCGCGGGGCGGGAAGAACCGGCCCGCGCGCGGCCGGTCCGGCGGGTCGTCCCGAACCTCGCGCAGTGTCCACCGGCCACCATCGCCGCACGCGCCAGAACGTCGCAGGTCGACAGCCGGACCATCGGCGGCCGACATCCGCTCGACCGGCGCACGACGCGGCACCTACACGGCCGGGCCGATGCGTCTCCGTCTGCCGGACATACGATCCGATCGTCACCGGACCACCGGTTGCGGCAGCACAAGAGCGAACGGTCCGATCCACTTCGGTGGCACGCCGCTCGAGGTGGCGCTCCTCGGCCGACCAGCGCCTACGTGGTGAAGCCTGATGCGGTCTTCAGCGGCGGTAGCGTCGGGGTATGAGCATCATCGAGGTCGCCGTTGTCGGCTACGGCCTGGCCGGGTCGGTTTTTCACGCTCCGCTGATCGCCGCGCAACCGCGGATGCGGGTCGCTGCCGTGGTGACCTCCTCGGAGGAGCGTGCCGAGCGGGCGCGCGCCGAACACCCCGGTGTGCGTGTGGTGCCGCACGCCGAGGAGTTGTTCGCCACGCCGGACGGCATCGATCTGGCTGTGATCGCGACACCGAACCAGACGCACGCGCCGCTGGCCGGGCAGGCGCTGGAGGCCGGGCTGCCCGTCGTGGTCGACAAGCCGTTCGCGGTCGCGGTGGACGACGCCGAAGATCTCGTCCGGCGCGCGGAGCGGTCCGGCCTCGCGTTGTCGGTCTTCCAGAACCGGCGCTGGGACGGCGACTTCCGGACGGTGCGTGAACTCGTCGAGACCGGAAGACTGGGCCGGGTGCGGCGTTTCGAGTCCCGGTTCGAACGGTGGCGTCCGGTGCCGAAGGGCGGCTGGCGGGAGGTCGGCACGGACGAGGAGGGCGCGGGCATCCTGCTCGACCTCGGCAGCCACTTGGTGGACCAAGCCGTGACCCTGTTCGGCCCGGTGGCTTCGGTGTACTGCGAGCTGGACCGGCGGCGGGAAGGGATCACCACCGACGACGACGCGTTCGTCGCGCTCACCCACACCGGCGGTGTCCGCTCCCACCTCTGGATGAGCGCCGTCGCCGCGCAACTCGGCCCGCGTTTCCGGGTGCTCGGATCGGAAGCCGGGTATGTGACCTACGGGCTGGACCCGCAGGAGGAAGCACTCCGATCCGGTCGCCGCCCGGGAAACGATTCCCCTTGGGGCACAGTCGATGCCGAGCGCTGGGGCGTGCTGGGCGCGGAACCGGACTTCGCCCCTGTGCCGACCGCACCCGGCGCATACCCCGATTTCTACTCCGCCATGGCCGCCGCGCTGCTCGACGGCGCTCCGGTGCCCGTCGACCCGCGCGACGCCGTCACCACCCTGCGCCTGCTGACGAAAGCACGCGAGTCGGCGGCGCTGGGTGTGACCGTCACCGCTTGATCGGGGCTGGCCACCTTCGCCGCGACTCGATAACGTCGGTCCCCGGGATCGGCCGGTCCGGGCCGCCCTGTGAGAGGAGACCCGAATGGGTACAACGGTTTTCGCCGTGCTGCTGCCGTTGGCGCTGGCCTTGGTGATGTTCGGGCTCGGATTGACCTTGACGACCGACGATTTCGCGCGCGTGCTGCGGTATCCGAAAGCGGCGGTGATCGCGCTGGCGTGCCAGATGGTCCTGCTGCCCGCGGTGTGCCTCGGCCTGATCCGCCTGTTCGGACTGGAAGGCGCGCTCGCGGCGGGCATGCTGCTGCTCGCGGCGTCGCCGGGCGGAGCGTCGGCCAACCTGTTCAGTCACGTCGCCGGGGGGAACGTGGCGCTGAACATCACACTCACCGCGATCAATTCGGTGCTCGCGGTATTCACCCTGCCCGTGGTAGTGGCGCTGTCCTACGCCTTGTTCCTGGACGGCGAGGGTTCGGTCGGACTGCGGCCGGACAAATTCGCGCAGGTCTTCGCCATCGTGCTGGTGCCGGTCGCGATCGGCATGGTGGTGCACCGGCGGTTCCCGGAGTGGTCGCGGCGGATGCGCGGTGCGGTCAAGATCCTGTCCGTCGTGGTCCTCGCGCTGGTGATCGCGGCCGGAGTGGGCTCGAACCTGGACATCCTGACCGAGCACATCGGAGAGCTGTCCGCGATCTGCCTGACCTTCGCCGTGATCAGTCTGGCCGTGGGCTATTTCCTGCCCCGGCTGTTGCGGGTGGAAGCCGATCAGGCGATCGCATCGGCCATGGAGATCGGCGTGCACAACGCGGCGCTCGCGATCGCCGTCGCCGCTTCGGTATTGGACAACGACACCATGGCCGTTCCGGGCGCGGTGTACGGGGTTCTGATGAACATCCCGGCGGCGATCGCCGCGTATCTGCTGGCCAGGCGGGCGCGACGAGAGCAGCCCGCGCCCGCGCCGAGCATGGCGGGTTAGCCCGGGCAGTTCGCCGCGCGGACATGGGCGGTCCCGGTGGGTAGCCTCTCGGAGGGTCGACGCCACGAAGGGAGCCAGCTGCGCGATGCAACCGCTCGGCACGAACGATCCGGCCCGGATCGGGGACTATCGCCTGCTCGGCGTCCTCGGTGCGGGTGGTATGGGCCGGGTCTACCTCGGCCGGAACCCAGGAGGGCGCACCGTCGCGGTCAAAGTCATCCGCCCGGACATGATCGACGCCGAATTCCGGCAGCGCTTCCGGCGCGAGGTGGCCGCCGCGCGCCGGGTCGGCGGACAGTTCACCGCGCCGGTGCTCGACGCGGACGTCGACGCCGATCCCCCGTGGCTGGCCACCGGTTACGTGGCGGGATTCTCGCTGGCCGACGCGGTCGACCGGTACGGACCGTTCACCGAGAACGCGCTGCTCGTGCTGGCGCACGGGCTGATCGAGGCAGTGACCGCCGTCCACCGGGCCGGTGTGGTGCACCGCGACCTCAAACCGTCCAACGTTCTGCTGGCCCTCGACGGTCCCAAGGTGATCGATTTCGGCATCGCCCGCGCCGTCGACGACAGCAAGCTCACCACGACCGGAAAAGTCATCGGCTCACCGGGATTCATGTGCCCGGAGCAGGTGACCGGCGATCCGGTCGGCCCACCCGCGGACGTCTTCGCGCTGGGCGGCGTCCTGGTGTTCGCGGCGACCGGCCACGGACCGTTCGGCGTCGGCGAGACGGTGCAGATGCTGTGGCGGGTGGTGTACGAGCAGCCGCAGCTGGATGACGTGCCGGAGCGGCTGCGCCCGCTGGTGGCCGCCTGCCTGATCAAGGACGCCGCGGCTCGCCCGACTCCGGACGAGCTGTTCGCCCAGCTCACCGCACTGGGCATCCCCGACCGCGGCGGCTGGCTGCCCGCGCCGGTGCTCGAGGAGGTCGGCCGACGCGCGGTCGAGCTATTGGACCTGGACTCCGGCGCATTCGACCGCAGCCAGTTCTCCGCGCCCACGGATCGGGCGCGTACGGCCGACACCGTGGTCCGCCCCGCGCCACCTACCGATCCGCGGTACGCGCAGGGCGATCCCGGACGGTCGGCACACAGACCGACGCACTATCCCGGCTCGCCGCAGGCGGCCGCCACGTCCATGGGGCAACGGATTCAACCACCCGCGCAATACGATTCGCCCGGTGGTCCGGTCACCACCCCGGCACCTCGCGCACACAGTCCGAACCGCGTCCTGCTGGTCGCGGGAGCCCTCGTCGTCGGCATCGCGGTCGCCGTGGCGGCGTTCGTGGTCGGCGCGCAACTACGGCGCGATACCGCGAACTCGATCGCGCGGACCGCGACGCCGACCGACAGTGATTCTCCGACGTCCACCACCCGAGCCGGCGGCGACGCTCCGACGGCTACCGCCACGCAAGCCGGTGACGGGACGCCGACCAGCGCAGGCCCGTCGGGCACGAGCGTTCCGAACGCACTTGTCGGCGAATGGCAGGGTGTCGCGCGGGACATTCTGGGCAGCTACGACATCGTCGTGCGGATCAATCCTGGGAACGTCGGCGAGCAGGTCGGAGAATCGACCAATACCGGCAGATTCGCGCATCTGCAATGCGGCCGGTCCGAAACGCTCACGTCCGCAACGGCCAACGGTGTGGTGCTGACCGCCAGACTCACCAAGGATCCCGGCGGCTGCAACGATGACGGCGCGACGTCCCGGTTGAAGTTGCGACCTGACGGGACGCTCTCGTACCGAACCCAGGGTGTGGCAGGGGATATGACCGGCACCCTCAATCGCACCGGCTGAACGGCGCGGGCGACTGATTCAGGGGCGACGAGCGGCGCACCGGCCCTCCACGAGAGGACGCGGCGAGGCGAGCCGCACGCGTTCGGCTCCGACGTCCCAGCGTCGAACCCATGCCCCGAGCGCTGTCGTCCGCGGGCGGTTAAGGTGCGGCGGTGGAAAGAGCGGAATTCTTCGAGCGCGGCGCTTCCATCGCCGATCGTCTGACGACGACGCAAGCGCAGCCGCCGTGGTGGCTGGTGGTGGCGGCCGCGGTGGCGGCGCTCGTGCTGGTGGGTTACACCCCGATCTGGCGGTTGACCCGCAATATCGTCACCATCGCGCACGAAGGCGGGCACGCCCTGGTCGCCCTGCTGACCGGCCGCAAGCTCAACAGCATCCGACTGCATTCCGACACTTCGGGGCTCACCGTGTCGAGCGGGAAACCCTACGGCCTCGGGATGATCCTCACCACCATGGCCGGTTACCCCGCACCGCCGCTGCTCGGTCTCGGATTCGCCGCGCTGCTGGGCGCGAGCCGGATCACGCTGATGCTCTGGACCGCCATCGTTCTGCTCGCCGCGCTGCTGATCAAGATCAGGAACGTCTACGGCGCCATCACCGTGCTCGGCCTCGGCGCGGTGGTCTTCGTGGTCTCCTGGTTCGGCACCGACACGCTGCAAGCGGGGTTCGCCTACCTGGGGGCCTGGTTCCTGCTGTTCGCCGGGGCACGGCCGGTGCTGGAGCTGCAACGAAGCCGCTCCCGGCAGCAACGTGCCCGCTATCACGAGGTCGACTCCGACGCCGATCAACTCGCCAGGCTCACCCGGCTGCCCGGCCTGCTGTGGGTTTTCGTGTTCGGCGCGATCGCCGTGGGTGCGTTGTCGCTCGGCGCGTGGCTGCTCGTCTCCGCCATCGCCGAAGTCTGCCTGCCGGGCGCGCCCTCCGGGTCCTGCTTCGCCGCTCACTGATCGCGGCGCTGCGCGGTCCGGTCGGCTCGGTTAGGCTTCGAACTCGCCCTGTGCCAACGCCTCACCTACGGCGATGGCGCATCGCCGATGCGCACCCGCTTCGGCCGTCCGACGCAAGTTCGCGATTCACGACCTCCGGAGCCAGCATGGCGAGCCTCCTCGCGCGCACACCGATCAGCACTGCGCGACAACGATTTCCGATACTGGCCATGGCCGTCACCGCGCTGCTCGCCACGATTGCGCTCCATCCGGCCACAGGCCTCGCCGCGACGGCCGACACCGCCTGCGGCACACCGTTGACACCAGAGGAGACAGCCGCGATCGCGCGGCTGTCCGATACCGAGGCACCGGCTGGTTCCTCGTTGTGGCAGCTGGAGCAGGCCATCGACCGCCACCGGCAGATCACCGAAATCCTGGTCCGCCACCGCGACCTGCGCGGTGTGTTCGCCTTGGGGCTCGACGCGGTCGAGCAGGCCGCCGTCCTGCCGCTCCAGCGCGATCCCGCGTCGTTCGACGACCCCGAATGGGCGCACCGGATCAGTCTCGAGCTGCTGTCGCGTTTCCTGCGCGCGTTGCACGCGGAATTCACCGGCGCACCCGCCGAACCGCACTGGGCGCACTACTTCGAGCTGACCCGTCGCTGCGAGTTGCCCCCGGCCCGAGTGGCGATGGCCGGTTACGACGCGCATCTGACCGTCGACCTGTCCTATTCCGTCGCGGCGGTCGGCGGCACCGCCGCCAACGCGCGCGACTATTTCCGCATCGTCGACTCGATCGCCCAGCAGGGCGCGCTGATCGTCGACGAGACCAAGGCGTTCTACGGCGGTGACCTGGGACCGCTGTGGCGCTTCTACTTCGTCGGGGAGGGCTTGGACGCGGTGCTCGGCCGAGGCGTGGCGACCGGTCCGTTGCTCCGGCTGGCCGACGCGGGCGCCAACGTCGTCATCTTCGCGAACGGGATCGCCTTGCAGGACCCGGCGGCGGCACCCGCCGTCACCGCCGAGATCGACGCTTTGTGGCGCGGGCTCGATCTCGGTTTCGATCTCCTGTCCGGCCTCGGCGGCCTCTGACTACCTCTTCAGCGCCGCCACGGCGTCCCGGATCAGGTCCTCGGGCGGTCGTGTCGCGTCGAGGGTGTCGCCGCGCTCGTCGGCCGCGAGCCGCTCCAGCGTGGCCAGCTGGGAATCCAGCAGGCTCGGCGGCATGAAGTGCCCCCCGCGGCCCGCCATACGGCGCTCGAGTTCCTGCCGTGGCACGTCCAGATGCAGGAAGAACGCGTGGGGGGCCGAGACGCGAAGCCGGTCGCGATAGATCCGTTTCAGCGCGGAACACGTGACGACGGCTCCCTTCCCTGATCGCCCGGCCATCCAGGCGGCCAGGGCATCGAGCCACGGTGCGCGGTCGGCATCGTCCAGCGGCGTCCCCGCCGCCATTTTCGCGACGTTCGCGGGCGGGTGGAAATCGTCGCCGTCGGCGTACTCGACCCCCAATATGTCGGCCAAGCGGGTACCGACCGTCGTCTTTCCCGAACCCGACACCCCCATCACGACAATCATCGGCACATCGCGCACTCGAACCTTCTTCCCTGATGGTGACGGATCTTCGTGCGGCATTGTCATCCGCAACAACGTAGCGGCTGATTGCTTCGTCGGCCCGTGCAGTGACGATTCGCGCCGCCGCCGATACATTTCAAGGACCGAGACCGTGCGATGTCACGAACTTCCGTGAATTCGAATTCTGCTTCGTATCACGCCATTTCGTGAAAACGTGCGGACGACTGGATGGGAAGTACCGAATGTTTGCGACGACGCAAGGCACCGGCCTGGTCCGACATCCGAACCGCGACCGCGCGCTCGACCCACGGATGGTCGGCGGCGGAGGCGGTCGCTGAGGGACCGGCATGCCACCCACACGCGGCACCGCCGAGCCCGTCCCGGCCACCGAACACATCGTGCGACACCTGCTCGGCATCATTCCCCGCCGGCACGTCGAACAGGGGAATCTGCTGCGGGAGGAGATCCGCGCCACCGTCGCCCACTGCCTCGACCTGGCCACTTCCCTCGCCCCCGCACAACCGGCCCGCACGGTCGGCATCTTCGCGGCCGCCACCCGGTGGGCGGGCGTCGGGGTGCGCATGGACACCGTCCAGCATCTGGTCCACGAAGGTTTCCGCCTGTATCTCGACGAGTACCTGCGTGATTCGAACACGCCGCGGCACAACGACATACGCAGGCTCTTCGACGCCCTCCACGCGGTCACCACGACCGTCTCGCTCGCCTACCTGTCCGTCGCCCCCGCCGACGAGCAGACCGCTCCGCACGCCGTCGCCGCCGCACTGCTGCGCGGGCACCACCCTGCGAAGGTCTACCGGGAGTACGGCATTCCGGTCGCCGACCGTTACACCGTGCTCGCCGTGGCGGTCGACCGGCCCACCGAGGAGAATCCCGGCCGCCCCGCGGAAGGGCACAGCATCCGGCAACGCATGCAACTCTGCCTCGCGGTGCACTGCGGCAGGCACGTGCCCAGCCTGCTCAGCGCGATCGGCGGAACGATCCTGGTACCGGCGGCGCCGGTCGCCGCGGACCGCCTCACCGACTTGGTCGCCGCGCTGGCCGCGGTGGTGCCCGCGCCACTCACCGCCGCCGCCATCGCCGCCGAGGCCGAGCAGATTCCCGGCGCCGCCGACCAGGCGCACGAACTGCTCGACATGGTTCGTCGCCTGCAGAGCCCACCCGGCCTGTATCGCTTCGAGGATCTGGCCCTCGAATACCAGCTCACCCGGCCGGGCCCGGGACGCGACCGGCTGGCCGCCCTGCTCGATCCGCTGGAGGGGCATCCGGAGTTGGTCGAAACCCTGCGCGAACACATCCGCAACGACTTCAACCGCAGGCGCACCTCCCGGACGATGTATCTGCACCCGAACACCGTCGACCATCGGCTCAAGCGCATCGGCCGCCTCACCGGCTTGGACACCGCCGTTCCGCACGCGCTCTACCGATTGCGCGCCGCGCTCATCGCACGGACCTACACGCAACCGCCGGGGCCCGAACAGTCCGCGCGATGATCTTTCAGCGACCGCATCACCGGGCCGACCGCACTCGAGCTGCTGCGCAGCTCGAACGGGGAGCCGCGAACGCCCCGATTCGGATTCCGGCCGACCGACTAGGGTCATCGACATGGAACTACGCATCTTCACCGAGCCGCAGCAGGGTGCGAGCTACGACACCCTGCTCACCGTCGCCAAGGCCACCGAGGACCTGGGCTTCGACGCGTTCTTCCGCTCCGACCACTACCTGAGCATGGGCGGCGCCGACGGGCTGCCCGGCCCCACCGACGCCTGGATCACGCTTGCCGGTCTGGCCAGGGAGACCAAGCGGATCCGGCTGGGCACACTGGTCACCGCCGCCACCTTCCGGCTGCCTGGCCCGCTGGCGATCCAAGTGGCGCAGGTGGACCAAATGTCCGGCGGCCGAGTCGAATTCGGTTTGGGCAGCGGCTGGTTCGCCGAGGAGCACGCCGCGTACGGCATCCCGTTCCCCGCCGACAAGTTCGCCCGGCTGGAAGAACAGCTGGCCATCATCACCGGGCTCTGGGCGACCAAACCCGGCGACACCTTCAGCTATGACGGAAAGCACTTCCAGCTCACCGACTCCCCCGCCCTGCCCAAGCCGGTGCAGGACCCGATCCCGGTGGTGATCGGCGGGCAAGGCGCCACCCGCACCCCGCGGCTGGCCGCGCAATACGCCTCCGAGTTCAACATGCCGTTCTCCTCCATCGAGGACAGCACGCGGCAGTTCGACCGGGTGCGCGCCGCCGCCGAGGCATACGGCCGCGCCGCCGACGACCTGGTCTACTCCAACGCGCTGGTGGCCTGCGTGGGTGCGAACGACGCCGACGTGGCGCGCCGGGCCGAGGCGATCGGCCGCGAGGTGGACGAGCTGAAGACCAACGGCTTGGCCGGCTCACCCGCCGAGGTGGTGGACAAGATCGGCCGGTACGCCGAGATCGGCACCAGCCGCATCTACTTGCAGGTACTGGACCTGAGCGATCTCGAGCACCTCGAGCTGATCTCCGCGCAGGTGCAGTCGCAGTTGTCGTAGCGCTCAGTCCAGCGGACGGTTGGTCGGCACCACGACGAAGCTCGGCGCCGACGGGTCGAGCTTCAGGTGTTGCGGCTTCAGCTCGGTGTTGTTGAGCATCGGCCGGAAGGCCAGCGCCTTCGGCGAGTTACCCGCGAAGACGTCGATCCGCAGCCGGTGGCCGGGTTGCAGCACCGCTTGGGTGGGAATCACCGCGATGTCCAGCGCCACCGGCTCACCGGGCACGACCGGCCGCACGCTGTCCAAGGTGATCGGATTGAACGGTTCGGTCAGGTCGCCGGTCGGTGTGCGGCTGCTCTTCTGCTCGTCGACGGCGCGCAGCGATGCGGTCAGCTGCCCGGTGGACAGCACCTTCGAGCTCCCGTCGGGCGCGACGTCGTTCATGGTGACGCTCCAATAGCCGTCGGTGGCGTCGTGCACCGCGTTCAGATGCACGTTCACCGGCCCCGAGATGACGGTGGGCTCGGTCGTCGGCGCGCTGGTGAAGGTCAGCGCGTTGCGCTCGGCGATGCGTGAGTCCTTCGCGCATACGTCCAGCACCGCCGCCATCCCGGCCGAGCCCTGCGCGGTATCGCGGGAACACGCCGAGGCGACGCCCGGCGCCACCGTCAGCGTCTGCCGTTCGCCGGGAGCGGTCATCGTCAACGATCCGTCGTACACGGCCTTTCCGGCGGTGCCGCTCGGCTCGGCCGACAGATACACGCGGCGGTGGTTCAGATCTTTCTGCGGGAACTGGCCGAGGGAGATCCAGCCGCCGCCTTGTTCCCACACGGTGATCGGCCCGAAATCGCCCAAGCCGTGGTCGGTGTCCTTCAACCACTTGTCGAACCAGATGCGCTGCAACACGTCCAGCCGCGGCGGCGCCCCCGGAATACCGGTTCCCGCACCGGGATTCGCGTGATAGGTGTCGCCGACGACCAATTGTTTCTGTCCCGCGGGCAGCGGAATCGCGTTGTACAGCTTCGTCGCGCTGTTGGCGAAGATGTCGTGCCAGCCGCCGTAGACGAAGGTGGGCACCGTGATGCGCTCGGGATGACCCTCGATGCCGCGCCGGAAATAACTGTTCTCGTCCAGCGCGTCGGCCAGCGCGGGCGGCACGTGATCGAGCGACGGTGTTAGCAGCGCCTGGGCCAGCAGGTCCACGTTGCTGGCCGGATCGGACATCCGTTCCTGCAGCCACCCCCAGTCGAAGGTGCCCTTCAACATCGACTGCACGTCGGGAATCAGCTTCAGCTGGTTGACCGTGCTGAGCCACATCGGAAGGAACGTCGTCCCCACGCCGCCGCCCGGCGCGACGACGTCGCGCATGAGGTCGCTGCCCGGCTCCACCGGGAAGATCGCCCGCAACGGCGCGGGGGCGTTCTCGGCGGCGCGCAGCTGGTTGATTCCCGAATAGGAGCCGCCGCTCATCCCGACCCGGCCGTTCGACCAAGGCTGGGCCGCCGCCCACTCGATCACCTCGCGGGTGTCGAGCTGTTCCCGCTCGCCGAGGGTGTCCCATGCTCCCTGGGAGAAACCAGTACCTCGCACGTCGGCGACGACCTGCGTGTATCCGGCGCGGATCAGATCGCGATCCAGACCGAGCACCGTCTGCACGGTGCCGCCGTCGACCGCGTGCAGCAGATCGCCGAAACCACTGACCGGCGTGCGTGACAGATTCACGCGATTGACCAGCCGCACGGTCAACGGCTGCAACCCGGGCACCGCGAGCGCCGTGTCGATCAGGTTGGTCATGAGCTTGGTGTACGGCGTGAGATTGACGATGGTCGGCAGCGGCTGCCGCTCTACCTCGCCGCCCTCCTTCACCGGCCGGTAGACGTTGGCCTTCAACACGACACCGTCGCTCATCCGGATCGGCACATCCCAGTCGATGTGCACGTCGGCATACGGCTGGGGACCGTCGTGTAACGCCGTCCACCGCACACTGTGGGCATCGACCGACGGCTCCGCGGCCGCGGGCACCGACACGAATCCCATGGTCGCCGTTACCGCGACCATGGCCATCGTCCGGATCGCCCTGATCGTCGTTCGTCTCACGCCACGCCCCGCTGCCATCTCGCTCCCTCGACCGGTGTGCGGACCGACCATCGATCGCCCGATTGGGCGACAACGTAGCAATCTTCCGGCGAATAACGCGGGAGGTGCGGTCGGGCCGGTTTGTCGCGAGCGAACAGACGGTGAATGCCGCGTCGCCACCGACGATGCGGCTTAGGGTGGGACACATGACGCCGCTGCAGCGCTACATCGCGGAGGAGATCGCGGCCGATCACGCCGACGGGCTGCTCACCCGGCGAGAGGCGGTGCGCAGGCTGGGGCTGCTCGGGCTCGGCGCCACGGCCGCCGCCACCCTGCTGGCCGCCTGCTCGAACTCCGACACCGGTATCACCGATTACTCGCCCTCGCCCACGTCGCCCCCGACGCCACCGGGATCCGCCACCGCTCTTCCGACGAGCGCCGTCACCTTCGCCGGTCCCCGCGGGACGCTGCAAGCCGCGTGGGCGGCGGCGCCGCAACCACGGGGCGGTGTGCTGGTGGTCCACGAGAACAAAGGTCTCACCGACCACATCCGTTCGGTGACAGGGCGTTTCGCGGGGGCCGGATATTCCGCGCTCGCGGTCGACCTGCTGTCCGCACGAGGCGGAACCGCGACGTTCGCCGATCCCGCCGAGGCGACCGCCGAGCTGAGCCGGATCCCGCAGGACCAGCTCGTCGCCGACTTGCGCGCCGGACTGGACGAACTGCAGCGGCGGGTCGAGGAAAAGAAGCTCGGCGCCACCGGTTTCTGCTTCGGCGGCGGCCTGACCTGGTTGCTGCTGGCCTCGGGCCCGTCTCAGTTGGCCGCGGCGACACCGTTCTACGGGCCGTTCCCGGACAACGGCGATCTGACCGCGTCGAAAGCCGCGGTGCTCGGCATCTACGCGGCGGCCGACGCCCGCGTGAACGCCTCCCGGGCCGCCGCGGAAGCGGCACTGGCCCGTTCGGGCAACCCGCATCAGATCTTCACCGCCCCCGATGCCGACCACGCCTTCTTCAACGACACCGGTCAGCGGTACAACGCGACGGCCGCCACCGAGGCTTGGCGGCGCGTATTTGACTGGTACGGAACGTATCTCGGCTGATGCGAACCGGATCGGGCCGTTCTCTCGGCGTCCGGAGCCTCTTCACAGGCCCGGATTCCGACCGGCGGTTCCGCTGGTCCGCCCGGCACGCGCACGCTTGCGACAGGAGGCTTGTGGCACCGAGACGGTGCCATACCCGCACGACCATCGCCGCACTCCTGCTCGGCGCGGCGCTGACTGCCTGCGGAAACGACAGCTCGACCGCACCGAGGAGCACGCCTCCGGCGACGCGCACCGCCGCGCCGAGCAATCCCGCCGGACGACCCGACCTCGACGCCGCCGAGGAAATCGCCGGTAACCTCGACGTGCCGTGGGGGCTGGCCTTCCTGCCCGACGGCGCGGCGCTGGTCGCCGAGCGGGACTCCGGACGGATCCTGCGTATCGGTACCGGCAGTGCGCCGCAACAGGTGTATCAGGTGCCCGGCGTGACCGCCCGGGGCGAAGGCGGACTGCTGGGGCTCGCCGTCGCGCCGGACTACGCCGAAAGTCGTTATGTCTATGCCTATTTCACCGCCGATACGGACAACCGGATCGTCCGGTTCCGGCTCGACGGCCCACCGGAGGTGCTGGTGGCCGGGATCGCGAAGGCCGGGAATCACAACGGCGGGCGAATCGCGTTCGGGCCGGACGGCATGCTCTACGCCGGGACCGGCGACGCCGGGCAATCAGGACGATCGCAGGATCCGGCGAATCTCAACGGGAAGATCCTCCGTGTGACGCCCGAAGGCCGCCCGGCTCCGGGCAATCCGTATCCGGGCTCGCCGGTCTACAGTCTCGGCCACCGCAACGTGCAGGGTCTGGCATGGGACCGCGACGGGCGATTGTTCGCGGCGGAATTCGGGCAAGACCGGTTCGACGAGATCAATCTGATCGAGCCCGGCCACAACTACGGCTGGCCCGAGGTCGAGGGGTCGGGTGGCGCCGACCGCGGCTTCACCGATCCGCTGCTGACCTGGACCACCGCGGAAGCCTCACCGTCGGGGATCGCCATCGCCGGGGACACCCTGTACGTCGCCGCGCTGCGCGGCCGTCGGCTGTGGACCGTGCCGCTCGCGGACGGCCGCACCGGTGCACCCCGTGCCGAATTGCGCGACCGGTACGGCCGGTTGCGCACGGTGGCGGTCGCGCCGGACGGAGCGTTGTGGCTCACCACCTCCAACACCGACGGTCGGGGCGAACCGGTCAGCGGTGACGACCGCGCCCTTCGCTTCCCGGCCCGCTGAGCTTCGCCGACGGTCGCGGTGTGACGAGCACCACGGACACTTATGTTGTGCACAACCGAATTGCTCACTACATTATTGCTCATGACCGATCACCTCACCCTCGACGAGCAGCTCTGCTTCCCGCTCTACGCGGCGTCCCGGGCGATGACCGCGGTCTACCGCCCGAAGCTGGAACGGCTCGGGCTCACCTACCCGCAGTACCTGGTGATGCTCGCGCTGTGGGAGCGCGACGAACGCAGCGTCGGCGACGTCTGCCATGCGCTCGACCTGGATTCCGGCACGCTTTCCCCGCTGCTCAAGCGGCTGGAGGCCGGGGGCCTCGTGGAGCGGCGGCGGTCGGCGTCCGACGAACGCCGCGTCGACATCCGGCTCACCGACCGAGGACGCGCCCTGCGCGCCGAGGCGGGCGACATCCCGGCCCAGATGGGCGAGGCCAGCGGCTTGTCCATGGACGACATCGCCGCATTGCGCGACATCCTGCGCCGACTGACCGATTCGCTGAAATCTCAGCTGAACGAAGGAGAATAGACATGCCGATCCTCTACACCGCCGAGGCCCTGGCCAGCGGCGACGGACGCAACGGCCGCGCACGCACCACCGACGGCAAGCTCGACCTGAATCTGTCGGCTCCCAAGGAACTGGGCGGCGACGGCGAGGGCACCAATCCCGAGCAGCTGTTCGCGGCCGGGTACGCGGCCTGCTTCCATTCGGCGCTGCGCCTGGTCGGCAAGCAGGTGAAGGCGAACATCGACGACTCCGCGGTCGGCGCCAAGGTCGGGATCGGGCCGAACGACGCGGGCGGCTTCGGCCTTGCGGTTACCCTGGAGGTATCGCTCCCCCATCTGTCCAGGGAGGACGCGCAAGCGCTCGCTGACAAAGCACACCAGGTCTGCCCGTATTCCGACGCGACCCGCGGCAACATCGACGTCCAGGTCCTCGTAGCCGAGGACTGATCGAGAAGGAGCGGATATGCGTGCCGTAGTCATCGAACGGTTCGGTGAACCGAAGGATGTACTGACCACCGCCGAACGCCCGGTCCCCGAGCCCGGCCCGGGCGAGGTGCGACTCGCGCTGATCCTGTCACCGATCCACAATCACGATCTGGCCATCGTGCGTGGCGTGTACGGCTACCGGCCCGAGCTGCCCGCCATCCCGGGTAGCGAGGCGGTCGCGCGGGTAGACGCGGTGGGTCCCGGCGTCACCGACATGTCGGTCGGACGGCGCGTGACGGTGTCCGGTGCGATCAATGTGTGGGCCGACTACTTCGTGGTCCCGGCCCGCCAGGTCGTCCCGTTGCCCGACACGGTCTCCGACGAGACCGCGGCCCAACTGCTGGCCATGCCGTTGAGCGCGCTGATGCTCATCGAGGACCTCGGGCTGCGGTCCGGCGAGTGGCTGGCGATCAACGCCGCCAACGGCGCGGTCGGCAGGCTCGTCAACGTCTTCGCCCGGCAGCGCGGTCTGCGCGTGCTGAATCTCGTTCGCGGCCCAGGCTCCGTCGCGGCGCTGCGGGAACTCGGCTACGAGCCGGTGCTCGACACCGAGAGCGAGGGCTGGCGTGACCAGGTGGACGCCGCCACCTCCGGTGCGCCGATCGTCCGGGCCGTCGATCAAGTGGGCGGTCGCGCCGCGGCCGACGAACTGGCATTGCTCGCGCCCGGCGGTCAGCTGATCTCCTTCGGCGCGCTCTCGGGCAAGCCGCTGACGCTCGATCCGGGCAGTCTCATCTTCGGCCAGGCCGTGGTCAAGGGCTTCTGGGGCTCCAAGCGGATCGAGGAGATCGGCGCGGACCAGCGCGGACGGCTGATCAGCGAACTGATCGATCTCGCCGCTCGCGGTGAGCTGCGGCTGGACATCGAAGCCGCCTACCCGCTCGAGGCCGCGGCGGACGCCGCCGTCGCCACCGAGACGCCGGGCCGCGCCGCCAAGATCGCGCTGCGGGGTCAGCCCGCCTGACCGGCGTTCAGCACGGCCATCGCGGCATTGTGCCCGGGAATGCCGCTGACGCCGCCGCCCCGGATGGCGCCCGCACCGCACAGGAACACGTTGCGGTGGCCGGTCGCCACGCCCCACCGGGCGCCGGGGTCGGCCGGGTCGGCGTCCTCGGGGAGGTAGGGGAAGGCCAGGTCCCGGTGGAAGATGTGTCCACCGGGCAGGCCGACCTCACCCTCGAGTTCGATCGGCGTCTTCGCCTCCAGGCAGGGCGCGCCGTTCTCGTCTCTCGCCAAGCAGTCCGCGATCGGTTCGGCGAGCACCGAATCGAGTTGCGCCAAGGTCGCTTTCACGAACTCTTCTTTCGCCGACGCGTGGTCGGCGGCGAAGAGTTTCGCGCGAGCGTGCAGTCCGAACAGGGTGAGCGTATGCGCACCCTGCTCAGCCAGGTCCGGTGCCAGAATCGTCGGATCGGTCAATGTGTGGCAATAGATTTCGGCGGGCGGCGCGGACGGAATGCGGCCGATCGCGGCCTCGCCGTAGGCGCGGTCGAGTTGGGCGTACGACTCGCCGATGTGGAAAGTACCGGCGAATGCTTCCCGTGGCTCGACTTCGGCGTCGCGCAATCGCGGGAGGCGGCGCAGCAGCATATTGATCTTCAACTGCGCACCCTCGGGCTTCGGTGGCAGCGGCTCGCCGAGCAGCCCGGCGAGCGTATACGGCGCGACGTTCGCCAGGACGTGGCGCGCTCCGATCTTTCCTTCTTCGTATCCGACTTCCGCTGTGTCGCCGTCGGTTTCGATGCTCGTCACCGTGCAGTCGGTGACGATCTCCGCGCCCGCTTCGCGCGCGGCCGTGGCCAGTGCGTCGGTGAGCGCGCCCATGCCGCCGATCGGCACGTCCCAGTCGCCGGTGCCGCCGCCGATCACGTGGTACAGGAAGCAGCGATTCTGCCGCAGCGACGGATCGTGCGCATGGGTGAACGTGCCGATCAGCGCATCGGTGAGCACCACGCCGCGCACCGTGTCGTCGGCGAAGGTCGACTCGATCGTCTCACCGAGCGGCCGCTCGAACAGCGCTTCCCAGGTGGCCGCGTCGTCCACGATGTGCCGTAACGCCTCCTTCGACACCAGTGGCATGGTCAGCGTCGGAAAGACCCGCCGGGCCAACTCCCCCATATTCGCGTAGAACCGCTGCCATGCGCGGAATTCCGTATCCGAGCCGGTCAGCCGCGTGAAACTCGCCTCCGTCCTGGCCTGCGCCGACGAGACCAGCAGACCGCCCTCCCGTACCGGCGTGTAGGACGAGACCTCCCGCCGCCGCGTCTCGAACCGCAAGCCCAAGTCCGTCACGATCGACCACGGCAACAGGCTCACCAAATACGAGTACCGCGACAACCGCGCGTCGACGCCCGCGAACACCCGCTCCGATACCGCCGCCCCGCCGGTATGCGGCTGCCGTTCGAGCACCAGCACCGACCGCCCGGCCCGAGCCAGATACGCGGCGGCCACCAACCCGTTGTGCCCGCCACCGACGATCACGACATCGTAGGAAGAGCGCGTCGGCGTCATGGATTCTCGATAGCACGAATCGGCGTCGGGCGACAGCGTCCACGCCTACCGCCACAGCGTGGCGATCCGGCCGGGGCCGTCAGCGCAGTCGGGCCGCGAGCCCGTCGAGGACGACGCCGAGTTGCCGTTCGAACCTGCTGTCACCGTCGTCGCGGAGGTGCCCGGCGGCCTTGACCAGTTCGGCGCCTTCACCCAGCCACTCATCACGTTCGGCGAGCGAGTACCGCGCCGGGTCGACGTCGGCCGACTGGTTGCGCTCCTGTTCCTCGATAACGAAGCCGACGACGTACGCGGTGACCAGGTCGAGCGCATCGTCCGCCTCCGCCAGTGCGAACCCGGCCGCGGTCAAGCGCGCGAGCCAGGATTCCTTCGCCCGCACCACTTCGGGGTCGGAGAAGCGCGTGCCGCTGAAGATGCGCGCGCCGTCCCGGTGGCGCAGGTATTCCGCGCGCAAGACGCGGGCGTAGGCGGCGACGTCGTCGCGCCAGTCGGCGCCGGAAGCGATCGCCGAGAGGGCGTCGGTGACGCGGCGCATCACGAACGTGCTCATCTCGTCGAGCAGTTCCTGCTTGTCACGGACGTGCCAATACAGCGCTGGGGCCTTCACCTGGAGCCGGGAAGCGAGCGCACGGACGGTGAGCGCATCCATGCCCTTCTCGTCGAGCAGTT
Organism: Nocardia sp. NPDC051929; assembly: GCF_044548645.1. Lineage (NCBI taxonomy): Bacteria > Bacillati > Actinomycetota > Actinomycetes > Mycobacteriales > Nocardiaceae > Nocardia > Nocardia sp. NPDC051929. Next base: position 145,027 of record NZ_JBIUCG010000018.1, read on the forward strand.
CGAGTGCCGCCGCCACGATCCGTTCCCGGGTGATGCCCTTTGCCACGGTTGACACCTTAACAAAGTTCAGGAAAGGTGGGTGATGCGATTGATTTAACTTAGTTAAGGAGCTTGTCATGCGTGCTGCAGTCGTCGACACCGCAGGAGCGACACCGGTCTGCGCGGACTTCCCCGACCCGGAACAGCGGCCGGGCCGGGCGCCGCTGAGACTCGTCGGCGCGGGCCTGCACCACGTCGTCCGCGGGCTGGCATCCGGCCGGCATTACGGCAGCGACCATGCCTACCCCCTCGTGCCGGGCGTCGACGCCGTGGCCCTGACCGACGACGGGCGGCTGGTCTACACGGGCCTCGCCCGGTCGCCGTGGGGAACGATGGCCGAATGGCTGGTCACCCCGTTCGAGGTGGAGCTGCCCGCCGGGGCCGATCCGCTCGCGACCGCCGCAGGCGTGAATCCCGCCTTGTCGGGCTGGATGCCCCTGACCACCCACCGCAAGGAGACAGGCGAACTCGGCACCGTGCTGGTACTCGGGGCCACCGGCATGTCCGGCAGCCTGGCCGTGCGAGCGGCGATGTCTCTCGGCGCGAAACAGGTCATCGCGGCCGGGCGCGATCACGAGGCGCTGGAACGACTGCGAGGCCTCGGCGCCGTCACCGTTCCGCTCGCGGCCGCCACACCCGACGCCGGGGCGGCAACCTTCGCCGCCGTTGTCGCCGAGGCGCAGCCCACGCTGGTGCTCGACTTCGTGTGGGGTCCCGTCGCCGAGGCCACCTTCGCCGCACTGGCGAAGGGCGGCATGGACGACGACGGCACGGCGATCGACTACGTGCAGATCGGCTCGCTCGCCGGAGCCGAGGCGGCGTTGCCCGCGGCTCTGTTGCGCAGCAGGCGGATCCGGATCAGCGGCAGCGGCGCGGGCTCGGTTTCGAAGGCCGCGATGATCGCCGAGCTGCCCGAGGTCCTCGCCAGGTTCGCCGACGGCACCTTCGACGCGCCGTACACCGACTACCCACTCAGCCGCGTCGCCGAGGCCTGGGCGCATCAAGGGCGCACCCGCGCCGTCGTCGTCCCGGACTGACCGGACCGGCGCGAGAAGGGAGGAAACGGGCAGATACGGCTTCGATGTCGCGGTTGGCCGCCGGGATGTCGCTCGACTGCGGGAATGCCTTGCGGTCTTCGGCTATAGGCCGAGAACAGGGCTCGGTCAGGTAGCCGCGGTGAGCAGGGCCACCGCGGCCGCGCGAGCATGCCCGCCTACACCGGCCGGATCATGCATCGCCGCGACGACGGTCGCGCCCTCCACCAGCATGAGCAGCTGACGGCCCAGCACGGCGGGATCCTCTGCTCCGGCGCGGGCGGCGATGCCGGTGAAGAGGTCGAGATAGCGCTGCAGGTGCCGCGCGGTGATGGCCCGCACCTCGTCGTCGTAGTGCTGGGCCGACGCGTTCACCATGGCGCAGCCCCGAAAGGCCGGTTGTGCGTACCACTCGCCGAGCGCGTCGAAGACCGCGGCCAACTGCTCGGCGGGGTCGTCGCCGGCCGACTCCACCGCACTCGCCAGCCACCCACCCACCTTTTCACTGCGCGACTCCAGCATCGCTCGCACGAGCCCGTCTTTGGTGCCGAAGTGGCGATACAAGGTCTCCTTGGACACCCCGAGCCGCGCGCACAGTTCGGCGACACCGATTCCGTCGAGGCCGCGCTGGTACAGCAGCGGTTCCGCCGCTTCGAGGATGGCGGCGCGAGTGCGCGCCGGGTCTATCGTCGAGCCTTTGGCCACGGGCATACATAGATGGTAACGGCTGGTTCGATCACCTGCTAGCATCCAAGGTCGTACCGATCGGTTCGACCTTGGAAAGGCCCGCGTTCATGACCCCGATATGGCAAGCCGCGCGCCTCGCCCTCGGCACCGCGTCGGCATTGGGTTTCGGACGGTTCGCATACGGCTTGCTGTTACCCGCTATGCGAAGCGACCTCGGCTGGAACCTGGCCGGTGCCGGAATGCTCAGCACCGCAAACGGACTGGGCTATCTCGTCGGCGCCGTGGCGACACCCGCAGTGGTTCGCCGCCTTGGCACGGCAGCCGCGTTCCGCACCGGGATGACGCTGACCGCAACGGCGTTGACGTCCACCGCCGTCGGCAACGACCATCTCTTCCTGCTCGCGACCAGAGCCGTGGCCGGGGCGGCGGGTGCGGTCGTCTTCATCACCGGCGGCGTCATCGCCTCGCATATCGCCACGCACGCGTCATCCGGCACGCCCATCGCCGTCTACTTCGCGGGCACGGGGGTCGGCATAGTGCTCAGCGGCACAACCGTGCCGCTGGCGGGGGATCACTGGCGGATGGCGTGGGTCGGCCTGGGTGTCGCCGCAGGCCTTGCGGCCCTGGCGAGTTGGACCGCCACCCGCGTCGACTCACCGGCTCCGAAAGTGGCCGGACACGCGCACTTGCGGCCACTGTGGCCGACAGCGCTCGCGTATCTGCTGTTCGCGGGTGGATACATCACCTACATCACTTTCCTGTCCGCGTACCTGGCCGATCGGCACGCCTCGACGCTCGAGGTGATGTCGGCCTGGACCGCGATGGGACTCGCCGTCATCGCGGCACCTGTTCTGTGGAGCCGCCCCATCAGCCGCTGGCCCGGAAGCAGAGCGCTGTGCGTCCTGCTCGCCGTCTTGGGCGCGGGCGCGGCACTGGCGCTGGTCACTCCCGCACCACCTGTCCTGCTCGCCTCCACAGTCGTCTACGGGGCAACCTTCATGAGTGTCCCCGCCGCGGTCACGGCCTTGGTCAAGAACAACACCGTACCGGTGGATTGGACCGCGACGCTGGCAGCCCTCACGACGGTGTTCGCCGTCGGGCAGACCGCAGGACCTTGGATCGCCGGGATCGTCGCGGATCACACGTCCACCGACGCCGCACTCGCCTGCACAGCGATCGCATGCATCGCCGCGTCAGGTAGCGCCGCCATCCCACCCCCTCACTCCCCCGACCAGAAGGAGAACGACAATGACGAATTTCGTCCTGATTCCCGGCATGTGCCACGGCGGCTGGTGCTTCGAGCAGCTCACCGAGCAGCTGCGCACGCGCGGCCATCGCGTGTTTCCGCTGACCCTCGCCGGGGTCGGTGAGCGCGTTCATCTGCGCCACGGCGTGAATCTGGACACTCACATCCAGGACGTCACCGCGGTGCTGGCGGCCGAGCACATCACCGACGCCGTCCTGGTGGGACACAGCTACGGCGGCATGGTGATCACCGGCGCCGCCGATCGCGCGGCGGCCCGGGTGAGCGCGCTGGTGTACCTCGACGCCGTGGTTCCCGGGCACGGGGACTCCTGCTTCACACTGGTTTCCGAGGAAGAGCGGCGGTGGTACCTCGACGTGGTCGACACCGGCGACGCGGTCCGCCCGCTGCCCTTCTTCGATCCGCGAGCCACAGCGCACCCGCTCGCGTCGGTTCTCCAACCACTCACGCTCACCGGGGATCTCGGCCACATCCGGCGCAGGGATTACGTCTACGCGGCCGGATGGGAAACACCCTCACCGTTCACCGCCACCTACCAGCGATTGCGGGACGACGCCGGGTGGACGACTCACGCGCTCGACGGCGGGCACAACCTGATGCGCGACGCTCCCGAAGACCTGCTGCGCATACTGCTCGACGTCGCCGAATCGCACTGACGTCCAAGCGATCCGATCAGTCGGCCTCGACATGCGCCATCCCCCGCCGGACCGCCCCCGACCGGTCCCCGACCTCACTCGAGGCGCTGTCCGACACGCAGGACACTCAGATAACGGCGTGACGCCCGGTCGCCCATCCGTGTACGGACGCGCTCGGCGACGGCATCGAGCAGGGGCTCACGGACGTCGCGGGCAAGCCTGCGATACAGCGACGTCGAGCGAAGGAGATCGGCGAAGCCGTCCCCGTCGAACCACTGAACGGTTGGGTACCAACGCACGATCGTCGGGCCGAACAATGCTCCCGGATCCTCCACCAGGCCCCAACCCTCGCCGGTGGCGCGCACGTCATCCTCCAGTGGCGGATGACCCCAGCCGGGGTTGCCGGGGCAGAACCGCTCGTGCAGATCGGCGGTCTCGGCGTAGACCTCCGGCTCGCCCGGCCTGCGGACGACGACGTTGCCGAGCAGCGCCATCCAGCCTCCGGGACAGAGCACGTCGTGGGCTCGCCGCCAGCCGATCGACGGGTCCACCCAATGCCACGACGACGCGGCCACGAGGACGTCGAAGCGTCGGCCACGGTCGTCCCACTCCTCGAACGTCGACGTCTCGACTTCGATGTTGTGCAAACCAGCGATCCGCCGCCGAGCGAATGCGGCCATGTCCTGGCCCGGCTCGATCGCGGTCACCGAGCAGCCGAGCGCTGCCAGCGAGCGCGTCGCCTGACCGGTACCGCAGCCCACCTCCAGCACCGCCGACCTTCCGGTCACGCCGGTGATGTCGCAGAGGTCCGCGAACAGCTCGTCAGGGTATCCCGGCCGGACTCGGTCATAGAGCTGCGGCACCTCGTTGAACACTCGGCCGAGGCCGTGTCGATTCGGGTCCGTCTTCCGATCGTCGGTCACGAACGGACAAGCTACGAGGCTCGCCCACCCCGTCGCCACCGGTTTACCGGCAGCCGATGACGCGTTACGTCGTTCCTGGCCAACGCGCGCTCACGTCGGTGACCGATCCTTCTCATGCACGATGTGTGCGTGCGTTTCACTTTCACCGGCGTGGCGCAGTTGAGTGCCGTGCCCCGAGTAGCTGTCGTCATCGATGTGATGCGCGCGTTCACCACAGCGGCGTACGCCCTTGCGGGTTCCGACCGGATCGTCTTCGCCGACACCGACGACGCGGCATTGCAACTGAAGGCGCGCCACCCGGATTGGCTCGCTGTGCGTGACGGCGCACCGGCGCCGGGGTTCGATCTGTCGAACTCGCCCCGACAGCTCAGCACACAGGATCTGCGAGGCCGCACCCTGGTGATGAAGACCACCGCGGGTACCGCGGGCGCGCTGGGCGTCGCCGACGCCGACGTGGTTCTGTGCGCGAGTTTCGTTGTCGCGCAGGCGACCGCGAGACACCTGCGGAAGCTGGCACCCGAGCACGTCGTCTTCGTGATCACCGGAGACAACGGAAGCGCCGAGGAAGATTCGGCGTGCGCGCAATACATCGCCGCGTTGCTCACGGCCGACGACGTCGATCCGCGTCCGTTCACAAAACGAGCCCTGCACTCGACCGCCGCGAGGCAGCTGATGGAAGGCGTGGACAAGGGATACGCCCTTATGGTGGACCGATGGCATCGGTCAAGCAGGTCCAGGTCACCTTCGACTGCGCAGAACCCGAGCGCGTCGCTCGCTTCTGGTGCGAGGTGTTGGGCTACGTTGTACCGCCGCCACCAGAGGGGTTCGCTACGTGGGAGGATTTCGATCGCTCGCGGCCGCCTCAGCTTCAGGGTTCGTCGTTCGCCTGCGTCGATCCCTCGGGAGTGGGCCCTCGGCTGTACTTCCAGCGCGTTCCCGAAGGGAAGGTCGTCAAGAATCGAGTGCATCTCGATGTGCGGGTCGGCACCGGCCTCGTGGGTGAACAGCGCCTCGCCACACTCGAAGCCGAGTGCGCACGACTTATCGCCCTCGGCGCGATACGCGTGCGGCTACTTTCCGCCGATGACCACAACGAGTCGTGCATCGTGATGCAAGACATCGAGGGCAACGAGTTCTGTCTCGACTGAGACGCGATCCCGGTACTACCCGCCTCCAGCTTCGCCGCTGTTGCATTCTCCACGCTTTGGCAAGGCACCCAAGCGCATTAGCTTTGCTTACGAACGACTTTGGGCGCGGAATTTTGAAACACCGCAGGTGGTTCGTTCGATGAGACGATTATGTTGCCGGGGCGGCCGCGGAGGAAGCTGACATGATCGACGGAATGGCCGTTGCCACTCACCTGGCTGCGGCACTGGGGGCAACGGGCGGACGGCCCGTGGACCGATCGGTGGATCAAGGATTGACCGCGCTCACCGGTGTGGTCACACGCGGGCTCGGACGACGCGCACTAGATGACCTCGACCAGAACCCGCACAGCATGGCAGCACGCCGCCAACTCGCCGCCGAGATCGAACGCGCGGCAGCCGCCGACACGGAATTCGCCCGCGAACTCGCCGCCCTGCAGGCCACGCTCGGCAGGCTGAACGGCGGAACCGTGATCAACACCGCGACCCACGGCAGCCGGATCGTCACCGGCAGCAAAGGCATCACGGCTGGTGGCAGCATTCACAACACCACATACGACATCGCGTCGGATGAGGATCTGTCCCGAGCTCCGGTCTGGACGAAGGCACTGTTGTGGATCGGCTTGGTGTTCGTCGGTATCGGCTTCGTCGGTGGCCTGATCGGCATGTCTCGAGGCGCGTCGGTGTCGGGGCAGTTCAACTTGCTGCCGTTCTTCCTCATCGGCGGTGTCCTCATGACCTTCGCCGAGCTCGGCGCGAGAACGTCGACACCTCGACGCCGCCGGTAGGTCGGAAGCAGTTCGCCCGCTCGGTCGCCTTGCGGTGGTACAGCCAGGTCGTCACCCCGACGAGTGAGATCCGCAGGAGAATTCAGAGCTTGTCGGATGTGCGGCGGTTTACTGGAAAACAGCTGGATCAAGGCCTCTTCCGCTCGTCGAATGAAAACATGCTGCGGTTATGGGCTTTCAATATCCACGTCGCGCGATCGTGCCAACTCCTGGCACGCAGACCGCTACCTCGAGGGTCGTACCAGAAATCAGTGAGATGAATTTTCAGTCGGAATGTGTGAAACAACGCCGGTGGCTCGTTCGATGAGATGGTTATGCTGCCGGGGCGGCTGTGGAGGAGACTGACATGATCGATGGAATGGTCGTCGCCGCATATGTGGCCGCGGCGCTGGGGGCAGCCGGTGGACGGTTGGTCGACCGATCGCTGGATCAAGGACTGACCGCGCTCACCGGCGCGGTCACACGCAGGCTGGGACGGCGCGCGCTCGACGACCTGGACCGAAACCCGGCCAGCATGGCGGCACGCCGCCAACTCGCCGATGAGATCGAACGCGCGGCAGCCGCCGACGCGGAATTCGCCCGCGAGCTCGCCGAACTCCGAGACAGACTCGACCGGATGAACGGCCCGACCATCATCAACACCGCCACTCACGGCAGCCGGATCGTCACCGGCGGGGACGGCATGACCGCTGGAGACGACATCCATAACACCACCTACGATTCTCCGGCCCCCGGGGATCTGTCGGGGGCACCTCTGTGGAGCAGGGTCCTGATCTGGATCGGCACGACAATCGGAGTGATCGGCTGGGCGATCGCCGGAATCGCGATTGCCCAGCACACACCGGGGCACATGAACGATGCCACAAACGGATTCGTGGTCTTCATGATCGGAGTCGGTATCGCGCTGGTGGGTCAATACGGCGCAAGCACGTCGACACCTCGACGGCGGCGGTGACGCCAGCCCATCGCCCCACCTCCGAATGATGGACGCGGCCACCCCCTCACCGCGGGCCACGGACGATAGAGCGGATACACGCGGAGGCCACGACCAACGCTGATGCGGCATTGCGTTCGGCTGTGCTATGTTGGGACTCGCGGCCGTCGAAGATCAAGTTCCGACAACGCATTCGAGGTGGGGGTAATGAAATCAGTATTTCGCATGGGCATCGTCGCCGTCGCGGCAGGCATCGGCTCCGTCGTGATCGCCGGACCAGCCCAGGCCGACGTATGGCGTGATGCGGTATGCGGCCACGGGTATCACTACGGCCAGAAAGTCGATATCCACGGCCAGCAGTGGAAGATCGAAGGCGAACGAGGCAACGGCGCAGGATACATCCTGAGCGATAAGTACGGTCGGACAAACCAGGTCGACTGCTCGTAGGCACTCACGACCACGGTTGTCAGTTGAGGCGGCACTTTCGGATTCTCCCGAAAGTGCCGCTTCATCAATGCAATCTACGAACGGGAGGCGACACGTCGAGAGCACGCGGAGCGCTCCCTGTGCGTAGGTTCAGACTGGATCATTGCTCGACCCGGCGATCTCGTCCATCAGCATCCGCAGGGTCAGGGAGTGTTTCTCGGGCGGAAGGGCATCCATCGCGCTGCGTGCGGCCCGAATTCCTTCGGCTCGATCACCCGCTCTGACCAGCATCAGACCGCGATGCATCTCCAGATGCGTTGCGAAGCGCGGCAACTCGGCCGGAAGTTCCCTTCGGGCCTGCTCTTGTGCGGCGACCGCCAATTTCTCATCGCCGAGGCGCGCGGCGAGCAGGGACAGGAACACGTTCATGCGCCACCACGGAACGGCGTAGTCGGAGGTCTGCTCGTAGGACCCCGATTTGTCGAACACCCGGCGTCCCTCTTCGACGAGAGCGCGCCCCGTCTCGCCATCGCCTCGCAACACTGCCGCATGTGCCTTGCCCATGATCGCATTGAGCCGACCCAAGCTCGGCTTGTCCGACAACGCCAGCGCCTGGTCGGCGAAAAGATCGGCGACTCCCAACGCCGCACCCTCGTAGCCGAGGGCGATGGCCGCACGCCCCCGCACCCACACGCGGGTCTGCTCATCCTCGGAGCGGTCTGCGGCTTGGGCGGCCATTCGATACCAGGTGACCGCCTTCGTGCCGTCCGACCCTGGAAAAGTTTTCGCGTACAGCGTCATGAGCCGGGCTGCAGCTCCCCACATCTGCGGACTGTCCAACTGCTGTTGCAGGATCGCCAAGTCAACGGCCAAACGCCGCTGAATATCCGACGCACCGAGTGACATGTAGTCGGTGCTGTAAACGCTGAGCTTCTCCTGCCACGCCTCGATGCTCGGCCCGGCATGGTCCAGCCGCGCCGAGAAACCGGCAGCCAGCAGATCGGACGCCACTATCGGCGCGACGCTGGTCGCCGCCACCTGAGCCAGAAGATGCCGTCTGTTCAGGCCTTCGTCCTCGAACACAGCTAAAGGCACGTCCAGCACCGCCGACAGATGGCGCAGCCAGAACCGGCTGGGTACCGTGTCAGCGTTCTCCCAACGCCTCGAGATGTACTGCCGGGAAATACTCGACCCTGAGTGAGCCGCCAATTCGTCGGACAGCCGTCCCCGCGACCATCCCCGTGCCTTCCGAAGTTCACGGATCAACTCGCCTACACCCATAGGCCGATCATCTCGTGGTTCGACGTAGAGGAGTAGCACCACGCGCGAAGGCGCGAGTCAAGCTGACGGTCCTTCGTCAGGACTCCCCGCTGCGCGTGCTTCCTCCCGTACTCAGTCGGTAGTCAACTGGCGAGCGGCGAGAGCCGGTATCGACTCGATCTTCTCCGGCGTCAACGAATCCCAGACAATCCCTGCCGGTCGGCGGCGCTCATCGCACCAGATCACATCCTCCGGCGTGACGATCAAGTCAACGCGAAAGTCGTGCCTCCCCTCTGGTAGCGGCTCGTCGACCACCTGGAGTCGGTGGACGGTTGTCGCGATCACCGTGTCCGGACCGATTCTTCCGCCCTCTTGCAGCAGCGCGAGCTCAATGTCCGAATATCCTGCGCCCTTGCCCAATCGAGCACCATTGCGGTTGACTGCAACGCTTCCAATGACAACCATGTCGACCGGATCTATCTCGTCCACTTCGACGTTTCGTCCGATCGCGGCCGCAACGTCCTTTTGGGCAGCGCGTTCGGGTGGCTCGGCCAACGCGGCAGGATCCAGAAGATAGAAGGGCTTCGGCGCGGCCAAGCGCGGAACCGCCATATAGACGATCTTTCCTTCCGCGAGGGCGCGGACCCTGACCGGCAATTGCGCGGTGTCCGGAACAGTCTTGACAACCCGAGCGCGCTTCCACTGGCTCAGCTCGGCCAACCGCTCAGCTGCGACCTCAGTACCCGCGAATGTCGGGATATGACGCGGCGCACCCGGGCGCGTGACCTTCTCATTCTCCAGTGTGTCCCATATGCCTTCGCGAATCTCTTGCTTCCGACGGTCAATACTCACTTCGCGTCTCCTATCGCGCCATCAACTCGAGAACGCGGTCGTATACATCCCGCAAAGCCGCAACGTTTCGGTAAGACCGTGCCTCGCGACACACATTGAATACAATGTTCAGCCCAGCGCCGCCACGTGTTTGCTCCACTGTATCAATCGCTTTGTTCAGAACGAACGCGCCTTCTTCGAATCTATGCTGCCGGATTTGAGCCAGGCTCAGATTACCCATGACGATCGCATCAGTCTTTCCGCCAGTTCTCCCCGACACCTCCGCCAAGATTGCCTGAGCACGCTTATCCTGCCCAAGAAAGAGATAGCACGACCCAGCGAGCCGATTGTATTCCAACTCGGCATCTACTCCCATGACAATCTCGCCATCAGTAAGTCTTCCACGCAGACCGTCAGCGTCACGCAACGCCTTCTCGCACTCGAACTGTCTACCCATCATCGCGAATGCTTCGGCTTGATGGAGCAGCGCTACGAACGCCAACTCTCGACTGACGCTCTGCACTGTGGCCAGTAGACGAACAGTCGAACTCAAAGCGGAATCTGGATTCTTTTCTCCGTAGAGCGAAACGTATATCTTTCGTAGGAGTGCATGCCCTTCAGCTACCGGATCACCCAACGCCCGTGCGGCCGAGATCGATTGATCGATATAGTAGTTCGCCGTCGAGTTGTCCCGCCGCTGCGAAGCATCCCAAACCAGTCGACTCATCAGTGTTGCAGCCTTTGCCTCGACGGCAAGCAACTTGCTCCTGATCAGCTCATTCTCCGCATGCTTCTGCAAAAAGCGCACTTGGCCAAGATACTGTCCAGCCTGCCCGAGAAGAGATGTCGACGGTTCCATCTCATAGGATGCGTTGAGATCGCATACGTGACTTCGAATTCGGTCGATCGTCGCCGCATCGACTCGTTGGACGCTGCGCTGGACTCGACCGCTGTCATCGCCCCCAGGCGTCCCAGGACGAGATCCATCTCTCACGTTGGCGAGTGCGGACTGAAAGCGTGCACGCTGCCGGTCATCGAGCCGTTGCAATAACGTATCCATACCCGCAGCGAACTCACTGGCAAGGGTGATAGTCGGTCCGCGACGTTCCCACTTGCAAACGGCAGCCAGAGAGAACCCGGAGATTGCCGCGAACTCCTTTTGTGTGCGACGGAGCGCTTCGGTACGCAGAAGGCGCACCTCGACACCCGTCCACCTGGTCACGATCATCGCATCCGTCCAATCGTGCACACACCGGTCCTTGTGGACATGAGCGTAGCGGCTCCGTAGCAGTCGTCCGGTTCCAAACACGTTCGCGGTCAACAACGCTTGGGGACAGCCCCGACGCCGGGTGCCGCCGGTTTTATCCCGGCCCGCCGACTGCCGAGAGCCAGCGGCGGTTCGACCTCGGCGTCGGGTGCACACCAATCGTTCGAGCGAGGGGAGACGCTTGTGTATGCGCCGGATCGGTTCGGGGATACGCCGTTGGCGGTGTGCCACTTCTACCGCGAAGTGTGTGACTTGCCTGCCGAGGTGGATCCGCCTCATTTAGGGCGCATCGTCCTACGGGTAGGTCGGGTGCGCGGGTTGATGATGCCCGCGTTCATCGGTTCGGAAGTCAAAGCTTGGATGCACCGCGCTGGTCACCGGGCTGGGCCGGTGTTGACGCATCCTCGGTCCCAGCGCTGGACATTTTTGACCGGGCCCGACCTGCCCGAGGACATTCGGTTGTTCGCGGAGATGTCGCGGTTCAGTGTGTCCATTGTGAGCGGTGGAACCATCGCGTTGCCCGGTCCCGGTCAGCGTCCCGGCCTGTTCCGAGCATGGGTGCACTCGCCGTGCGACGCCTACCGGCCCACCGGCCGGATCGTGGTCGAAGCGATACGGGGATGCGCTGCTGAGCACACGCGGCGGCGTCAGCGGGTGGGGTGGCACATGCCTGACGACATCAGCGCCGCAAGTGGGGTTCTCGTGCCGGATCGACCACCGCGGCTCTCCCGGTGAGCGGCGATCAGGAGGCCGAGCGCTCCGCCGCCGAACTCGATGTACTCACCGAGGTGATCGGCACGCTGGTGACCACCACCACGGATGCGGTACGCGACGGGATGACCGAGGCCGCCCGCGCCCATGTGATGGCGAAGGTGATCTATGTCCTGATCACCAGCGCCCGCACCGCCGCAGCGCCCCACACCGGGAGGCTGTATGCCGCCGCGGTGCTCGATCCGATCATCGAGAACACCTCAGCCGCTGACGAGATCACCTTGCTGGATCTGCTGATACCCGCGCTCATCGGCCAGCACGTCGGCGGTATCTGAACGGAACTGACCGCCTCTCGCACGCTGCGCTCCTCTCCGGAAGGAGCACAAGCGTCCTATCCGCGCCTGCCGAACGAGCGCTTGTATCTGCAACCGTGACCGCGCGCCGGTACGACGACGACTTGATGAAAACATACGGTCGACCGTATATTCTCCTGCATGGAGCACAATGTCTTCACCGAGGAGACCGACCCGTTCTGCCTGGACCAGGCGGACGCCGTGGCCTTGCTGGCCGGAGCCCCGTGGGGCAGGTATGCCGTTGTCGGCGACAGTCTTTCGGCGGGAACCGGCGAGCCCACCCTGGGCTACCGAGATCAGGGCTGGTCGGACCGAGTTGCGGGTGTCTTGCGGTCCGTCCGGCCGGATCTGGATTACCTCAACGTCTCCGAGAACGGGGCGACAACCGCCCAGACGCTCGAGAAGCAGGCGGCCCGCATGCTCGAGTTCTCCCCGGACCTGCTCCACCTGCCCGGCGGGGCCAACGACATCGTGCGGCGCAGGCCAAATTTCGGCGAGATAGAGCGAACGCTGCGGCAGATGTACGACCTGGCGAAGGGAACCGGGGCCCTGCTGACCACTTTCACGCTCGGCAGGGCGTATGTCGTCCCGGTCTTCCCGGACTGGCCGGAGCGGATCGCCACGGTCAACGAGATCGTGCGGGGGCTGGCTGCGGAATACGGCGCCCTCGTGGTGGACATGTGGGACCACCCGATCAACGACCGCGACAACCTGCTCAGCGCGGACGGAATCCACTTCTCGACCTCGGGTCAGGCCGTCATGGCGGCCGAGATGGTCAAGAAGCTGGCCGAATCCTTTGGCACCGACAAATGAAGAGGTCTCTCATCGTGGCAAGTAGTCAACAAGCAGCCAGCCGGCCGGTAGCAGTCGCGGAAGCGGACGCGATTCCGTGGATGACGGTATCGATTCTTCTGACCGCCCTGTTCATGGCGGTTCTCGACTCGTTCATCGTCGTGGTCGCCGACCCCTCGATCGCGGCGGACCTGCACGCGTCCGACGGCGATGTCCAGTGGGTGCTGGCGGGCTATCAGCTGAGTTACGCGGTCTTCATCATCACCGCTACGCGCCTGGCCGACATGTACGGCCGCAAGCGGATCTTCCTTCTCGGGGTGGTCCTGTTCACGCTGTCGTCGGTCGCTTGCGCGCTGTCACCGAACGCGGGCAGCCTGATCGCCGCGCGTGTCGTCCAGGGTCTGGGAGCCGCCCTCATGGTTCCCCATGTGTTCGCGTACGTCACGGTGCTGGTGCCCGCGGCGAGGCGGCACAGCGTCTACGGCGCGCTCGGCATCGTCATGGGCATGGCCACCATCGGCGGACAGGTCATCGGCGGACTGCTGATCGGCGCAAACCTGTTCGACTCCGGCTGGCGCCTGGTGTTCTGGGTGAACGCGCCGATCGGAGTCGTCATGCTCCTGCTCGCCGTGCGATTCGTGCCGGAGACAGGCTCGGCCGCCGACCGCAAGCTGGACATGTCCGGCGTCCTGGTGCTCAGCACGGCATTGTTCCTCTTGGTGCTGCCGCTCATCCAGGGGCAGGAGACGGGTTGGCCGGGGTGGGTCTGGGCTTGTTTCGCGGGCAGCGCGGTCGCGTTCGGCCTGTTCGTCGCGATCGAGCGGCGCCTGGAACGGCGCGGCGGGGATCCGCTGGTACCGCTGAAATTGTTCGGACAGCGCTCGTTCTCGCTCGGGATCGTTCTCGTGCTCGCCCTGTATGCGCTGATCTACTCGTATTATCTGGCCTTGTCGGTAACGATGCAGCAAGGCCTCGACATGTCGGCGCTCGGCGCGGGTCTGGTCTACACGCCCGCCGCCATAACGTTTTTCGTGTTCAGCATGGTAGCGAGCCGGATGGTTCCGAAGTATGGACGACGCGTCCTCGAGGTCGGGGCGATCATACTGGCGACCGGTTACCTGGCGACCGGTCTCTTGCTGGTGTCCGGCCCTAGGATCACACCGCTGCTCGTGATCCCCACCCTGATTCTGCAGAGTGTCGGTGGCGGACTGGTTATTACGCAGGCGCTCAACACGGTGCTGAGCCGTGTCCGGCCCGAGTCGGCCGGTGTCGCGTCAGGGGCCTTGTCCACGGCCCAGCAGTGCGGCGGAGCGCTCGGCGTCGCCGTCATCGGAGCGGTCTACTTCAGCTCGTTCCACCCGGCTGAAGTCGGCAGGGTCGCCGCCGCAGGCCACGCCTTCGCGGTCGCGTCCTTCGGGACGTTCGTCATCGCTGTCGTAGCGGGCGTTGTCGTCTTCCTTCTTCCGAAGCGGCCGACGGTCCAGGTGTGAATGCGAGGACACGGTCGGGGGCTGCGGACGAAGTGGTCCAGCTATAGCGACGTCCGGGCAGATCGATGGCCCGTACCTCCACCAGCGAAAACATTGGCGCCGCGCCACTGTCGAGCGTATGTCGGCGGGCCATGACAATCCATCAGATCTGGGTCGCGATGTCGAGCATGGTGAGCACATCCGAGGCCGGACGAACGTCGCCGAATGATCTGTAGATGGTGTGGAGTGCGGCGTTGTGGTCGCGGTCGCGGCGGGCGGCGTTGGCGTCGGCGACCATGATCACTCGGAAGTCGAGGGTGGCGGCGTCGCGCGCCGAGGACTCGCAGCACACGTTGGTGACGGTTCCCGTGATCAGGACGGTATCTATGTGTCGCTGTTCGAGTAGTTGCGGCAGGACGCAACGACCAGGGAAGAAGGCGCTGAACCCGGATTTGTCGACGAACAGGTCATCGTCGTGGGTGGCCAGATCGGGCCACAGTCGAGTGGGTAGCGGTCCGGAAGTCACCGCGTCGCTGTAGGTTTCGGCGATCTTCGGGCCGAAGAACTCGCTCGCTCGCTCGGCCGGTTCCCCACTCGCGGGCACCACCCACGCGACGGTTCCGCCCGCTGTCCGCAACGCGTCGGCCAGGCGGTTGATGTTGGGCACGATCGCGCGGCAGTAGGCATTGCCGGAGACGTGGAGCGGCACCATGTCGATCACGGCCAAGGCGGTGCGCTCGGGATCGAGGTCCGGATACGCGAACCGGCGTCCGCGGCGGGATTCGTGGCGAGCGTACTCACGGGCCTCGATATGCCAGTCGTGCGTCGGGAGCGTCGGTGTGGCGTCGCCGTCGTCGCGAATCAGGTCGTACACATACGAACGGTCGCCCTTCCGGCTCACCCACACGCCCTCGGGCGGCAGGTCGCCTCGCCCCGCGTCGTCGAACGGGCGGCTGGACACCTCACCCGACTCCGAGCACACCACCCATCCGAAGCCGGGCAATCGCCGGCACCAGATGTCGAGGTCGACACGCTTGTACGACGGGAATCCATGCATCTCCCCCTCGCGGGCGAACTCATAGGTCAACCCGTCCACCCGCCGCACGAACTTCACACCCGACATCACGCCATCCTCGACGAACGACCCGGCCGTCTCAACTGAAACTCCTCGCCGAGCTCGACGAACTTCATGGGGACACTCGCGCCCCGCCCCAGCCGCTCAGTAGCTCGGCGCGGGTTCCGCTTGTTCGCGCTCACTCTGACGAGCCCGACGAGCACGCGGAACCGTCACAATAAGTGATGCAGCATTCATACACTATGAGCCCACCGTCACTCAACGGATGCGATGCGGCCGGAGGACTTCCCCCTGTCACCTTATGGACTTCCGCGCATGAAATACGCAGGTGAAAGTACCTATCCCGAAGCCAAAGCGGCGAGTCCACAGCAAGATATCGCCCGCAGGCAGCGTAACTTGCTCCGCGATCTCGCGTACAACAGTGCACAGCCTAGCTACTATGTGAACCAATATTCTTCAACATAGGAGCGCAATGATGCGTACCCCCCTTCGCCTCGCCGCCGCCTCGGTCGCGGCGGCGACCCTCGTCGTCACCGCGGCCGGTGCGACGGCCGAACCGATCAGCTCCGCCCCGGCGACCGCTGTCGCGGCCGGAACCGGCTCGTCGGCGGTGGATTCCGGGGCGGCGGCGGCCCAATCGGCCGTGTACTTCCTCCAGCGTGGCGACGTCATCGGGATTCTCGTGCTCTTGGTCACCGCGCCCTTGCAGATATTCACCAGTGGCGTCTGCGATCTGGCCACCGGGTCGGCGCTTCCGAGTCCGTGCGCCACACCGAGGTGAACCCCCGGTGGCGTCTCCGCGCCGGTGCGCCGCGGCGGATTCGGGACGCACCCTGATCGGATCCCCACCGAACGGAAAAGACCCCGCCCGGCGGTGCAGCCGGACGGGGTCGGGTGTCCCCCAACGAACGAGACGTCGGGTTCTTCGCCGCTATCTACTTCGCCTGGACGGGAGGCTGGTTGATAGTGGAGAAGTACTGGATGGCGGCGCCGATCGCCACCGGGGCGGTGACCAGGATCTGGCCCGCGATGGTGCCCAGGGCGCCGATCGCGATGATGCCGCCGAGGCAGCCGATGGCCGCGGCCGGGATGAACGCGCCGAACAGGCCGACGATCGCCGCGGAGGCGACGGTCGCGCCGGCGATGCCGCCGAGCACGCAGCCCACGGCGCCGCCGCCGATGCCGCCGATCAGGGTGCCGAGGGTGGCGCCCATGGTGATGGTGCTGGTCATGCGGGACCAGGCGGCCTGCTCACGGTCGTATTCGTTCTTCCACGGGGCCTTGTCCTCGAACGGCAGGGCGACCGGCTTGTAGGCCGCGTGCGCCATGTCGAACTGCGGGGTCAGCGTCGCGGTGCGATCGGAGATGTCGGCCACGATCGGGAACTCGAAGTCATCGACCCGGAACTTCAGCGGCATGCCGGTGAGCACGGCGCCGTTGGCGGCCTTGATCTTGAACAGCCCGTCCTCGACGACCATGGAACCGGCATCGGTCGTGACGATGGACTGGGTGTCGGTGGCGTAGGCGGTGAAGTCGACGGCGTCCTCGCTGCCGGGCTGCGCACCGGCCGAGCCGGCGGCGATCCCGACTGCGGCGACCAGACCAGCGGCCACCGCAACGATTTTCCTCATCCTTGGTTCTTTCCTCTCGGTTTCTCACAGGAAGCGGTCGCGAGGAGCGCGCCGCACACCCACCGCGGTCGCAGCGGGCAGGTCAGAGGTCGAGGACGAGCGGGCCCGACCTGGCCCGCGAGACGCACAGCATCATGGTGTCGCCGCGCGCCCGTTCCTCGTCGGTGAGCAGCTCGTCCCGATGCTCGATGTCGCCGGACAACACCGCGGTCTCGCAGCTGCCGCAGGTGCCTTCGCGGCACGAGGTGACGATGCCGATTCCGGCGGATTCCAAGACGTCGGCGATGGATTGGTTCGCCCCGATCCGGAAGGTCTTGCCGCTGGCCGCCAGGCGCACCTCGAACGGCTCGTTCGGGGCGAACTCCAACTGCCGCGGCACGAAGCGCTCCGCGTGCACCGGCACCCCGGCGCGCGCGCCTTCGGCCTCCGCCGCCGCCAGCAGCGGCTCGGGTCCGCAGCAGTACACGGGGGTGTCGGAGAGATCGGCGAAGATCTCGCGCAGCGGCAGCAGGCCGTGCTCGTCCTGCGGCAGCAAGTTCGCCAGCGGATAACGCTCGGCGATGGCGTCGGCGAACGCCATGTGTCCTCGGGTGCGGCCGCCGTAGTACAGCGACCAGCGAGCACCCGAGGCTTCCGCGGCGGCGACCATGGGCAGGATCGGCGTGATCCCGATGCCGCCGGCGAGGAAGACATAGCTGTCGCCGCTCACGAGTTCGAAGTTGTTGCGCGGCGCGGACACTCGCAGCACCGAGCCGGGTTGCGCGGCGCGGTGCAGATAGGCCGAGCCGCCGCGCCCGTCCGGTTCGTGCAGCACCGCGATGCGCCAGCGCGCCCGGTCGGCCGGGTCGCCGCACAGTGAGTACTGCCGCACGCCCGCCGCGCCGACCGCGACATCGATGTGGGCGCCCGGTGTCCACGACGGCAGTTCGCCGCCGTCGACCGGGGCCAGGTCGAGCGCGAACACGCCCGCGGCCTCGTCGCGGCGGCGCCATACTCGCACCGCTGTGTCAGTCATATCCGTCCCCTAGCCCGGCAACGTCTCCGCGATCACCGTCGCCGAGATGTGCCGCCCACGCACCGGACGAATGGGCAGTCGATTCGCGCAATCGACGTTGACTATCGCCCCCTCGCCCGCACACGCGGCGCGCCGAGACTGACGCCATGACCACTGTGGCGCAATTGGTGGACAAGACCACCCAGTTCATTCGGGACCAGGTCGTTCCGGTGGAACGCGAGGTCGTCGTGGACGGGCGGGTGATGGACGACGCGCTGCGGCTCGAGCTGCAGAAGAAGGCCAAGGAGGCCGGCGTCTTCGGACCGCTGTCGGATCCGCGATACGGCGGCCTCGGCCTGGACACCCGAGCCCAGGCGCAGGTGCTCGAAGCCGCGGGGGCGAGCCTGCTCGGCCCGATCGCGGTGAACGCGTGGGCGCCCGACGACGGCAACATCCACCTGCTCGCGCACGTCGCGAACGAGGAGCAGCAGCAGCGCTACCTCGCGCCGCTGGCCGCGGGCGACGTCCGTTCCGCGATCGCGATGACCGAACCCGCCCCCGGCGCCGGATCCGACCCCGGGATGCTGCGGACCGTCGCCGAGGAGACCGAGTCCGGCTGGGTCATCAACGGCGCCAAGCATTTCACCACGGGCGCGCAGGGGGCGGCGTTCACCATCTGCGTGGCGCGCACGGGTGACGGCCCGACCATGTTCCTGGTCGACCAGGACAACCCCGGATTGCGGGTGGGTCGCCGGATGCCGACGCTCGACCACACCAGCGCGCCCGGCGGCCACTGCGAGGTGACCTTCGACGACTGCGAGGTGCCCGATTCCGCCGTGCTGGGCCAGGTCGGCCAGGGGCTGGCGCTCGCGCAGGTCCGGCTCGCGCCCTCGCGGCTGGTGTTCTGTATGAACTGGCTCGGGCTCGCGGTGCGGGCGCACCAGCTGACCATCGAGCACATCGGCACGCGCACGTCGTTCGGGGTCCCGATCGCCGAGCACGGCATGGCCCAAGGCCTCGTCGCGGACAACGAGATCGACATCGCCGCCGCGCGCGGCGTGATCCGCACCGTCGCCGAGACCATCGACGCGCAGGGGCCGACCTCCTCGCAGGCGCGGCACGAGGCGTCGATCGCCAAGACGTTCGTCTCCGAGGCGGTCTGGCGGGTGCTCGACCGGGCGGTCCAGTTGCACGGCGGGCTCGGTGTCTGCGAAGACCACCTCGTCGCTCGATTCCTGGTCGAGGCCAGGGCTTTCCGCATCTACGAAGGACCCTCGGAGGTCCTGCGCTGGTCCATCGCTCGCCGCGCCCTGCGCACCAAACGCTGAAGGAGACGTCATGACCACGCGTGAGATCGCCGGTTTCGCGGCGGCCTATCCCGAACTCGACTGCGACGCTGTCGATTACGAGTACCTGCGGGCGGTGTCGCAGGAGATGGTTCCGTTCGGCCGCCACGTCGGCACGCTGATCACCGAGATCGGCCCGGAACGCGCCGTCGTCGAAATCCCCGCCGTCGGCTCGGTCCGCAACCACATGGGCACCGTGCACGCCGGGGCGCTGTTCACCGCCGCCGACATCGGCGGAGCGGCCGCGTTCGTCGGCGCGGCGGCCACCCGCCTGCGCACCGTCGAGCGGCTGGTGCTGCGCGGCGGCAGCGCGTCCTACCGCAAACCCGCCGTCGGCCGCATCCGCGCCATCGCGACCGTCGACCAGCGCGAACTCGCCGACGTGCTCGCGGCGACGGCCGCGCAGCGCTTCGAGCTGTCCGGCAAGGCGGCCCTGCTCGATGACGGCGACGTCGTCGTCGCGAAGTTCACCTTCGACTACGTCTGCGACATCACCCTCGCGGAGGACGAGCGATGACCACCGCGGCGCCGCAGAACCGTTCGGAGTTCACCACCCTGGAATCGGCCACGGTGCCGACCGGAGACGGGGTCACCTTCACCGTCCGCTTCCTGGAGTCGAAGAAGCCGGGTGCACCGGTCGTGCTGATCCTGCCCGCCATGGCGATGAAGGCGAAGAACTATCTGTTTCTCGCGAAAGAGCTGCATTCGCAAGGTCTTTCGGTGGCGTTGACCGACCTGCGGGCGCACGGCGAGGCCGAGCCCGGACTCGGGCTGCACCGCGATTTCGGCTACCGCGAGATGATCGAGACCGACCTGCCCGCCCTCGTCGCGGCGGTGCGGGCGCGGTTCCCCGAGGCGCCGATCCACCTGTTCGGGCACAGCCTGGGCGGGCAGCTCGCGTTGCTGTTCACCGCGGCCGAGCCGGAGCGGATCGCGGGCGTCACCGTCATCGGCACCGGCACGGTCTTCTGGTGGGCCTTCGGCGCGCGCCGCTGGTGGGAGGCGCTGAGCCAGATCCAGTGGATCGGCCTGGTCTCGCGGTGGAAGGGTCACTGGCCCGGCGGTGTGCTCATCCCGGCCCCGATGCCGGGCGGCGTCATGCGTGACTGGTCGATGCACTCGCTGACCAGCTACTACCGCCCCAAGGGCAGCAAGCGCCGGTACAACACCCTGCTGCGGAACCTGACCGCGCCGGTGCTGGCGATCTCGCTGTCCGACGACGTGCTCGGCCCGAAGTCCAACGTCGACTTCCTGGTCTCCCGGATGCCGAACGCCCGCGTGACCCACTGGCACATCGACGAGAACGCCCCGGTGGCCAATCGCGACCACTTCCTGTGGATCAAGGACTCCCCCGCGATCGCGGCCCGGGTGGCGACCTGGATCGTCGCGGGCGAGCTGCCGGGCTGAGGGGCGACGGTGGCACGACTGCGAATCGAAGCGGTGTCGAAGCGATTCGGCGCCGCCAACGCGGTGCGCGAGGTGAGCCTCGACATCGCCGACGGCGAGTTCATGGTGCTGCTCGGCCCGAGCGGCTGCGGCAAATCCACGCTGCTGCGCATGATCGCCGGTCTGGAGGATCCGTCCGACGGGCGAATCCTGCTGGACGACAAGGACATCACCCATCACGCGCCGCAACAGCGGGACTTGGCCATGGTGTTCCAGAGTTACGCGCTCTACCCGCACCTGACCGTCGCCAAGAACATCGGATTCCCGTTGCGCGCCCGGCGCACACCGCGCGCGAGGATCGCCGAGCGGGTGTCGGAGGTCGCCGGGGTGCTCGGGCTGACCGAGCTGCTGCGCCGCAGGCCGTCCGCGCTGTCGGGCGGGCAGCGGCAACGCGTGGCCCTGGCGCGCGCCATGGTGCGCGATCCCGGCGCGTTCCTGATGGATGAGCCGCTGTCGAACCTGGACGCGAAGCTGCGCAGCGCGACGCGCGCCGAATTGATCGGGCTGCATCAGCGGCTGGGCGCGACGTTCCTGTACGTGACCCATGACCAGGTCGAGGCGATGACCATGGCCGATCGGATCGCGCTGCTCAACGAGGGTCGGGTGGAGCAGGTCGGCACACCGACCGAGCTCTACGACCGTCCGCGTTCGACTTTCGTCGCCGGATTCCTCGGCGCGCCGCCGATGAACCTGTTCCCCGCCGTCGTCACCGAGCGCGACGGCTCGCTGCGCGTGGTGGCCGATGGGATCGATACCGAATTGGCCATCGGCGTCGAGGGTTTCGACGACGACCTGGAAGTGGTCGCGGGCATCCGCCCGGAACAGCTGCGCTTGGATCCGACCGGCGCCGACATCCGCGGCCGGGTGACGATGGTGGAGAACCTCGGCAGCGAGGAACTGATCCACTTCACCACCGGTGATCGCGTCCTGTGCGCCCGAGCGCCGCGGCCCGCGGGCGTCGCGGTCGACGACAACATCGCGCTGCGAGCCGCCGCGGAGCACATCCACCTGTTCCATGCCACCTCCGGGCTGCGCCTGACCTGGCAGGAGACGCGGCAGGACGCCCACGTCGACAGCGCGGGCGAACCCGTCGCCGTCGCCTGAACCCGAACACCCCTACTCGATGAGGAGAAACACCGTGAAACGCACCGCGCCCGTTCTGGGCCTGGTGTTCGCAACCACCGTCGCGCTCAGCGCTTGCGGCGGACTCGGGAGCACCACTACCGACTCGAACGCCGACAGCGCGCGGATCCCGGAACTGAAGCCGGACCAGCAGGTGTCGATCGTGTTCGAGTCCTACAACTACGGACTCGCCGGCGCCTGGACCGACACCTTCAACTCCTTGATCGCCGATTTCCGCAAGAAGTTCCCGAACATCACGGTGACCGCGCAGAAGCCGCAGGGCAACAGCCCGAACCCGGCCACGGACACCATCTCCAGCATCCAGAATCAGATGGTCGCGGGCTCGCCGCCGGACGTCGCCCAGCTCGGTTTCAGCGACCTGGACTTCACCATCCACCAGCTCGGCGCCAAGCCGCTGGACACGTTGGTCGGCAAGCAGGAAGTGCAGCACAACTTCGACGGGGCCCGGCACCCCTTCGCGCCGAAGGCCCGCACACTCGCCGACTGGGACGGTCACACCTACGGCGTGCCGTTCGTGTTCTCCACGCCCGTGCTGTATTACAACGCTTCGCTGTTCGCCGACGCCGGCCTGGATCCCGCGAAGCCGCCCGCCACCTGGCAGCAGGTCGCCGAGGCCGCGACGGCGATCACCGGGAAGACCGGCAAGGGCGGCATCTACGTCGACTGCCTGACCAAGACCGCCAAGGACTGGTGCTTCCAGTCGATGGTGCGTTCCAACGGCGGCCGGGTGATCTCCGAGGACCGCACCAAGCTCACCTTCGCCGACGCTCCCGCGGTCGAGGTCGCCGCGATGAGCCGGCAACTGGTCAACTCCGGCGGCATGCCGAAGCTCAACCAGAAACAGGGCTACGAGGCCTTCGCCCGCGGTGAGATCGGCATGATCCTGGAGACCAGCGCGATCCAGGGCACCTTCGTGACCGGCGCGAAGGACAAATGGGACCTGCGCTCGGCGCCGATGCCCAGCTTCGCGGGCAAGCCGACCGTGCCGACGAATTCCGGCGCTTCGCTGCACATCCTGTCCAACGACCCGGCCAAGCAGCGCGCCGCGTGGGAGCTGATCAAGTTCCTCACCAGCGAATCCGCCTACACCAAGATCTCGCAGGGCATCGGCTACCTGCCGCTGCGCACCGGCCTCATGGACGACCCACAGGGGTTGCAGACCTGGTCGAAGGAGAATCCGCTGCTGGGGCCGAACGTCGCCCAGCTGGCGAACATGGAACCGTGGATCTCCATGCCCGGCACCAACTACCTGCAGATCCGCGACGGCATGATGGACGCCGTCGAGGCGATCGTGTTCCAGGGCAAGGACCCGCAGTCCACTCTCACCGCCGCCCGCGATCAGGGCGCCAAACTCCTGCCGACGTCATGAGCGAGGTGACGATCGTCCAGCTGACCGACACCCACATCCGGCCCGCCGGGGAACGGGTGCACGGGATGGTGGACACCTACGCCAATCTCACCCACGTGCTGCAGCAGTTGCGTGCCTCACGGCAGCGCATCGACGCGCTGGTGCTCTCGGGCGATCTGACCGACACCGGGTCGCCCGAGGCCTACCGGCGGCTGCGCGGCGCGGTCGAGCCGGTGGCCGAGGAACTCGGCGCGCAGACGGTGTACGTCATGGGCAATCACGACGAGCGCACCGCCTTCGCCAGCGAATTGCTCGGGGCCGACCCCGCCGCGCTGGACCCGGACACCACCCACGACCAGGTGGCCGACGTGGCGGGTCTGCGGGTGATCGCGCTGGACAGCACGACGCCGCGACGGCACGACGGACGGCTCGAGGAGCACCAGCTGGACTGGCTGGCCGAGCAACTGCGCGAACCGGCGGCGCGCGGCACGCTGCTGGTGCTGCACCACCCGCCGATCCCCTCGCCCGTCGCGGCCACCGAGTACCTGCGGCTGGAACGGCCGCAGCTGCTGGCCGAGGTGCTGGCCGGTTCGGATGTGCGGTTGATCGTCTGCGGGCACAACCATCTCACCGGGGCGGCGGCGCTGGCGGGCATTCCGGTCTGGATCGGTCCGGCGCTGGCTTACCGGATCGATACGATCGCACCGGCGGGACGTCATCGGGGACTGATCGGCTTCGGCTACAGCCGCATCGATCTGCTCGGTTCGACGATGGTCGCCACGGCGATCGAGGCGACGCCCGCCGAGACCCTCTACGACCGGCCCGAGCAGGACGTGCTCGATCAACTCGCCGCGCTGGCCGCGGAGGCCGGGTAACTCGATGTTCGTCGTCGAATCGCCGCTGCCTGCCACGGAAGCGGCCGAAACGGTCACCCCGTCGTATCGCCCCGCCCGGTTCCGCCGGGCGGGGCGGTTCGCCGTGCCGTACCTGTATCTGGCGCCCGCGCTGGCGTTGCTGGTCGTGTGGATCTACCGGCCGCTGGTCCAGGCGGTCGAGCTGTCCACGTATTCGTGGAACCTGCTGCCGACCTCACCGATGAAGCCGGTCGGCACCGGCAATTACGAACGGTTGCTGGATCTCCCGGCCTTCTGGGATTCGGTGGGCCGCACCGGGGTGCTGATCGTGGGCATGCTGCCGTTCACGGTGCTGCTCCCGCTGCTCATCGCGCTGGCCAGCCGACGGGTGCACGGCCGGGCGCGGACGGTCTACCACGCGTTCGTCTTCGCGCCGTTCCTCGTCGCGCCGGTCGCGGCGGCGGCGGTGTGGCGCTGGCTGCTGCATCCCGGCAGCGGCTTCGTCGATCAGGTTCTGCGCTCGCATCGCAACTGGGTCTACGACGTGGACACCGCGCACGGGGTGATCATCCTGATCACCGGATGGCAGTTGCTCGGCTTCGCCGTCCTGGTGATCTGGGCCGGGCTGGCGGGTATCAGCGGTGACTACGACGAGGCCGCCCGGGTGGACGGGGCGAGCGCCCGGCAGATCCGACGGTGGATCACCCTGCCCCTGCTGTCGCCCACACTGCTGTTCCTGGTGCTGACCACGGTATTGCTCAGTCCGACATTGACTTTCCCGCTCATCGACTCGATGACGCAGGGCGGTCCGGCGCAAGCGACCACCAATATCTACTACCTGCTGTGGGACTACGCCTTCCACAGCTTCGACGCCGGACTCAGCGCCGCCGCCGGTGTGCTGCTGTTCGCCGGGTTCGGCGTGATCGCGGGTGTGCTGGTGTGGGTCTCGGAAAAGGTTTCTTTCCATGATGATTGACCGATTGCGCACCGCGTGCAGCCATCTGCTGCTGGCCGTCACCGCGGTGCTGTGCGCGTTCCCGATCTACTGGCTGTTCGCGACGTCGCTGCGGCGGCCGGAGGACGTCACCTCGCTGTCGCCGATCCCCTGGCCGATCTCGTTCGCCAACTATGCCGACGCGGCCGACAAAGTCGACGTGGTGGCCCTGATCGGCAATACCTTCTTCGTCGCGGCGCTCTCGGCGGCGGGGCAACTGCTCATCGCGCTGCTGGCCTCCTACGCGTTCGCGATGTACACCTTCCCGTTCCAGAAGGTGCTGTACCTGGCGTTCGTCGGCACCTGGCTGGTGCCGTTCCAGGTGACGATGCTGCCCAACTACGTTCTGCTGACCAAACTCGGGCTGATCAACTCCCTGGTCGGCGTGGTGCTGCCGACGTTGTGCTCGGCGCTCGCGGTGCTGCTGCTGCGCCAGCACATGGCGAGCTTCCCGAAGGAGCTGGTGGCGGCGGCGAAGATCGACGGCCGCTCCTCCTGGTCGATCCTGTGGACGGTGGTCGTGCCGAATCTGCGCCCCGCGCTGGCGGCCTTGGGAATCCTGCTTTTCATCAACGCGTGGAACGAGTACTTCTGGCCCGCGGTGGTGCTGCGCCAGTCCAACAGCGTGTTGCAGCTCGGTCTGCGCAGTTTCATGGGCACCGAGGGCGATCAGTGGGGTCCGATGATGGCGGTGGCCAGCCTCGCCTGCCTGCCGGTGCTGCTGATGTACCTACTGCTGCAACGGCACATCGTCAACGCGTTCGTGCGGTCGGGGTTGAAATAGATCGTCGACGGGGTTTTCGAGGTCGGATAACTTCGAGAACCCCGGTCGGCGATGCCGCCGTCGACCGGGTATTCCCATCATCCGGACGGGCACTGCTGGTGGTGGTCGCCGATCAACGCCGCGGCCGGGGAGTCGATGTGTTCGCGCCGAGCTGGCCGACGGCCATGACACCGCCTCCGATCGCGAAGATCGCGAACTCTGTCCCGGGTTCCGCGTTGTGCTGGAAGAGCGCCGACATGAAGAGCGCGAAACCGACGGCCGCGATCGCCCCGCCGATCCAGATGCACGCTTTCGCCCAAGCAGGGGCTCTCGAGAGGTCATCAGGACGGGGAACGTCGATGTTGGTGTTGGTGCTGATGTAGTCGCGCCCGACCACCTGGCCCCGGTTGTTCACCACGACCTGACCGCCCTGTTCGAGCTGCGCCACCACACTCGGCGCGTCCAGCTGATCCAGCCGAGCGCGTATTTCGGACAGTTCCCGGGCGAATTGCTCGTCGATCAGGGCTTCGCGCTCGATCGCAGTGGCGACGCGGCGGCGCGCCTGGATGCTGTCCGGGTTCTGGGAAAGGATCTCGACGGGCTGACGTCCGAGCCTCCGCGTCACTGTCGCGGTCAGGGCACTGAACGCCTCGTCCAGTTGGGTGTTCAGCCACCTTCCGCTCGCTCCCCCTACCGCTGCGGCCAAATAAGCGGCAATCGCCATTCCGTCGATCATGCTCGCCTCCTCCTGCGCCCACCGAGCAGCACAATGGTCTCATCGAACGAGCGGCCGTGTCTGTTTCTCACGCGACGGAGGCAAGGGCGCCGCCATCGGACGCGTGCCGTCACCGCGTCCGATGGCGGCGGCTTCATGAGGCGACGCGCGACACCGTGGTGAGGGTCCCGATGAGGGCGGTGTCGTGATCCGCGGCGCGGAATCGGGGGTGATCGAGGATGTCGTGCAGGAATTCGGTCGTCGTGGCCACGCCCCTGCCATGGATTCTGGTCTCGGCCAGAGCCCGGCGCATCCGCGCGATGGCCGCGGGACGGTCGGGAGCCCACACGATGATCTTGGCGAGCAGCGAATCGTAGTGCGGCGGAATGGCATAGCCGGGGCCGACATGGGTGTCGATCCGGACGAACGGTCCGCCGGGTAGCGTGCATTCGGTGAGCGCGCCTGGGGCGGGCGCGAATTCGCGCTGCGGATCCTCGGCGTTGATCCGGCATTCGATGGACACACCGCGCGGCGTGGCGACGTCGGCGGACAACGCCAGCGGCAGCCCGGAGGCGATGCGCAACTGCTCGGCGACGAGGTCGATGCCGGTGACCATCTCGGTGACCGGATGCTCGACCTGTAGCCGGCAGTTGACCTCCATGAAGTAGAAATCGCCCCGCTGATCCAACAGGAATTCGAAGGTTCCCGCCCCGACGTAGCCGACGGCTTCGGCGCCGCGCACGGCCGCTGCCCCGATCCGGGCGACGAGTTCCTCGGACAGCCCCGGCGCGGGCGACTCCTCGACGAGTTTCTGGTGCCGCCGCTGCAAGGAGCAGTCGCGCGCGCCGAGATGCCGCACCGTGCCGTGCCGATCGGCCAGGATCTGGACTTCGATGTGCCGCGCCGAGTCGAGGTAGCGCTCCACGTACAGGCGGCCGTCGCCGAACACGGCGGTGGCGTTGGCGCGGGTCTCCTGCCAGGCCGCGGCGAAGTCCGCCGAGTCACGCACGACCCGCATCCCGCGGCCGCCGCCCCCCGCGACCGCTTTGATGATCACCGGGTAGCCGATGTCGTCGGCGAGGGTGTGCGCCTCGTCCACCGTGTCGAGCGGCTCACGGCTGCCCGGCAGCAGCGGCAGCCCCGCCGCGGCCATCAGTGACCGTGCCGTCGACTTGTCGCCGAGATCGGCCATGATCGCGGCGGGGGTGCCGACGAACACGAACCCCTCCGCCTCGCACACCTCGGCGAAATCCGGGTCCTCGGAGAGGAATCCGTATCCGGGGTGGATGGCGTCGGCGCCGGTGGCCCTGGCGGCCTCGATGATCGCGGGAATGTAGGAGTAGCTGCGCTTCGCGGGCCCGGGACCGATCCGGAACGCCTGGTCGGCGAGCCGGACGGCGGCCGAGTCGGCGTCGGCCGCGGAATACGCCGCGACGGTGGCGATCCCGAGTTCGGCGCAGGTGCGGATGACCCGCACGGCGATCTCGCCGCGATTGGCGACGAGCACCTTGCGGATCGGTCGCACGGTCATCGCACCACCTCGAGCACCAGCAGCGGCGCGCCGTGCTCGACCGCTTCCCCGTTCTCCACCAGGAATTCCGCCACCCGGCCCTCTCTGGTCGCGGTCACCGGGATCATCAGCTTCATCGCCTCGACGATGCCGACCTGCTGACCGGCCCGCACCGGGTCGCCCTCGGCGACGAACGGCGCCGCGCCGGGTTCGGGCGCGCGATAGAACACGCCGACGGTTTCCGCCGTCAGCGTGAAAGTATCCGCGTCCGAACGAGTGTCCTGCGGTGCGGACTCTGCGGGCGCCGCGGGGACCGGGGCGGCCGCCGTGGGTGCGACGGCGACCGGCCCACTGGTGCCGTTGTGCCCATCCCAGCTGATCCGCAGCACCAGCGGGCCGTTGGCGACGGTCACCGAGGTCGGCGCGGTCTCGGCCCGCACGGACAGCGCGTGCCGCGACAGCACGGTCAGCGCCTGGTCGGCGTCGACCGGATTCAGCGCGCGGCCCGCGGGCTCGGTGGTCACGGACTCGGTCATCACTTCTCCTGATCGTTCGTGGACAGTCCGAAGACACGGAAACGGTGGTGGCGCCGGTCGAGCAGTTGCGCCGCCTGGAGTCGCGCCAGATCGGACACGGCGTGGCGCAGCGCCTGACGCAGGGCGACGGCGGCCGCGGCGGGATCGCGATGCGCGCCGCCCGGCGGCTCGGGCAGTACGCCGTCCGCGACGCCGAGTTCGAGCAAGGAGGTCGAGTCCACCCGCAAGGCGGCTGCGGCGCGGGGTGCGGCGGTAGCGTCCTTCCACAGGATGGAGGCGCACCCTTCCGGGCTGATCACCGAATAGACCGCGTTCTCGCAGACGATCACTCGATCGGCCACCGCCAGCGCGAGCGCTCCCCCGCTGCCGCCCTCGCCGGTGACCACGGTGACCACCGGCACGGGTAGCCCGGCGAGCAGTTTGAGTGATTCCGCGATGGCGACGGCCTGCCCCTGTTCCTCGGCGGTCACACCGGGGTAGGCGCCTGCGGTGTCGACCAGGGTGATCACCGGAATGCCCAGCTTGGCGGCCAGGCGCAGCACGCGGGCCGACTTCCGGTATCCGGCCGGGGTGGGCATGCCGTAATTGCGCTGCGCCAATTCGGTTGCGGTGTGACCCTTTTGGGTGCCGATAACCACGACCGGCGCGCCGTCGAGGCGGGCCAGCGCGGTGATCATGGCCGGGCAGTCGGCCGACAAACGGTCGCCGTGTAGCTCCACGAATTCGTCGAACGACGCGGCCAAGTAGTCCAGCGTGGTCGGCCTGGCGAGTTCGCGCGCGGCGCGCACACTCTGCCAGGCGTCGCGCGGGGCGAGTTGGGTCGCGTCGGCGCGGACCGGATTCTCGTCGTCGGCGAACTCGACGGGACGCGAGCTGTCGGCGGCCAGCGCGAGCAGGCGCGCCAGCCGGTCCCGCAGGGCCGAGCGGTGGCAGATCATGTCCACCACACCGTGTTCGAGCAGGAATTCCGCGGTCTGGAAGCCCGCGGGCAGCGTCTCGCCGATGGTCTGCTGGATCACCCGCGGTCCGGCGAAGCCGAGACGCGCGCCGGGTTCGGCGATGATGATGTCGGTGGACGTGGCGTAGGAGGCCGCCACGCCGCCGTAGGTGGGATCGGTGATCACCGAGATGGTCAGCACGCCCTCGTCGTCGAGTTCGCGCAGCGCCTGGCTGGTCTTGGCCATCTGCATCAACGCGAGGATGCCCTCCTGCATGCGGGCGCCGCCGGACGCGGTGACCAGCACCAGCGGCACCCGCGCCGCGAGCGCGGTCTCGGCAGCGCCGGTGACCGCTTCGCCGACGGCCGCGCCGAGACTGCCGCCGAGGAAGCGGAAGTCCATGACCGCCAGCACCAGCGGTGCGCCGCCGATCGTGCCGCGCACGCAACGGATGGCGTCGGGCAGCCCGGTGCGACGGCTCGCCTCGGCATGCCGCTCGGGATAGGGCCGGGAGTCGGTGAAGCCGAGCGGATCGACCGCGGTGGCGGACGGCTGGATGTGCCGCGCCGATCCCGGGTCGAGCAGCGCCTCGGTGCGCTGGTCCGCGGTCAGCATGCCGTGCCCGTCGCAATCCGGGCAGACCCGGCCCGCGCGCTCGTAGCGTTTGGCGTAGAGCATGGCGGCGCAGGACGGGCACACCATCCAGGAGGTCCGGGTGTCCGGACCCGTCTCCAGTGTGGTCATCGTTCCTCCCTCGGTCGGGGTACGAAGCGGGCGCAGTCGGCGGGTAGCCGCACGCCCGCGGTGCGCAGCTGGGCGACGCGGGTGAGGTAGGCCGCGCCCAGCATCATCTGGTCGGCGATGTCGGCGACGTGCCGGTTGCGCAGCGCCGCCAGATAACTTCCGGCCGCCCAGTTGTTGAACCCGCCCATCGCGGGCCCGCACCAGATCTGGTAATCGGCGACGCGACCGGCCTCGCCGCGAATGCTCCACCCCGACGACAGCCCCAGATACCACCGGAACACCAGCGCCATCTTGCGTTTCGGGTCCGCGTCCGCGCCGGCCAGCTGGGCCGGATCGCGTTCGGTGAAGTAGCTGACGCAGTCCTCCCACACGGCGTCGAGGGGCCGCTGGAACAGCGTGGCCTCGAGCTCGCGGCGCAGCTCGGCCGGGAACGCGTCGATGCCGTCATAGGCGCGGTAGGTGTCGTAGAGCCGCTGCGCGCGGGTGGCGAACATGGTGCCGCGACGCAGCACCTGCACCTGGACGCCGAGCTCGAACATGTCCGAGGACGGCGCCATGGCGCAGTCGGCGAAATCCGCCTGAGTGAGCAGCTGTTTGGCGGTGTCGCACTGGGCGGCTTCCACGGTGGCCTGATTCACCGAACCGGTCACCACGTAAGCGGCGCCCAGCGCGAAGGCGGCGGCCGCGGCTGCGGGGGTGCCGATGCCGCCCGCCGCGCCGACCCGGACGGCCGCGGCGGCGGGCACGGTGCGGGCCAGTCGATCCCGTGCCGCGATGAGCTCGGGCAGCAGTACCAGCAGTGGTCTGCGGTCGGTGTGACCGCCGGAGTCGGCTTCGGCCGTGATGTCGTCGGCAATCGGCACCTGTTCGGCGAGCCGCGCCTGCTCGGGCGTCAGGTCACCGGCTTCGACCAGCGCGCGCAGCAGCCGTGCGGGAGCCGGACGCAGGAACGGCTCGGCCACCTCCACCCGGGAGACCTTCGCGATCAGGCGGTGGCGCACCTCGACGCGTCCTCGCCGGTCGACGGCCAGCCCCGCCGCCCGGTAGCGCACGACCTCACCGGTGAGGCCCATGAACGCCGACGCCTCCACGCAGCGAACCTGGTGCCGCAGGCAGGCGTCGACGATCGCGCGCTCCAAGGCGGGCTCGGAGGGGCTGTGGATGAGATTGCACGCGAACGGTTTTCCGACCAGCGTGCGGCTCAGCTCGGCCAGTGCCGCGTCCACCGCGGCGGGTGGAACGCCCGCCGCGCCGTAGGAGGCGAGGTATCCCGCCCGCGCCATCGCCGAAACCAGAGCGGGCGAGGCGATGCCGTTCGCCATCGCGCCTGCCGCGTAGGCCGCTCGCACGCCGTGGGCGGCGGCGAATCGCCGATCACCGAGCTGCTCGGGCGGCAGCGGAGCCACCGCCGCGAGCACCTCCGCGTGTGCCGCGGTGCGCTCGTCGGACGTCGCGCCCACCCGGCCGTCGTGGCGCACGATCCAGCACGGGCGCGTCAGGTCGGACAGGACGGCGGTGATGCCGTCGGCGGTGTCGGCGAGAATACCGGCCCGGGACGTGGTCATCAGCGCTCCTCCCGCTCGACGAGTTCGACCGCGAGATCGGTCAGCTCGTAGATGCGCAGCCCCGGCTTCCACAGCGAACCGTCGGCGACGACGGTGACCCCGCGCGGGCCGCGGTGGATCTCCTTGATGTGGGCCTCGAGTTCTACGGTGCCGTCGGTGGGCAGGAACTGCCCGCGGTAGCGCCAGCTGAACGTCCGGCCTGCGGGGATGCGGAAGACCGGATCGCCGATCGTGTCGGCGAATCCGGCGTCGATCATCCACTCTTGGATCGCGTGGATCACCGATTCCACACCGAGCGAGCCAGGGATCACCGGGTCGAGGTGGAAGTGCCGGGCGAAATACCAGTCGGACGGATCGATCTCGCGCAGCGAATGCAGATATCCGGAGTCGTAGCTGCCGCCGCCGTCGACCACCTCGACCCGGTCGATTAGCGCCAGGGTGCGCCTCGAGCACAGGCGGGCGGCCGGGTTCGCGCGGCGGGCGGCGACATCGATGGTGCGCACCCGTGCGCCCGGGTTCTCCGCCAGCCAGCTCGGCGCGGGGCGTCCCGCGTCGAGTCCGGTCTGGTTGGCCAAGGCCTCGTCGCTGAAGTAGCCGAACATGGTCTCGCCGGTGTAGAACGGCTCGCCGTCCACGCTGAGCGTGTAGTCGAAGGTTTGCAGCGACGAACCGGGCAGGATGGTGGTGGACAGCAGCCGAGAGGACTGGCTGATCGTCTTGTCCCGCAGGTCGATTTGCCGCAGCACGGTGGCGGTGCCGCCCAGGTTGCGCAGGCTCAGGGTGGTGCCGGGCTGGGTGAGCGTGGGACCCGCGTAATAGCCCATCAGCAGCGCCGCCTGCAACGAGGTCTCCATGTAGACGAAGTGCGGCATGGAGTCGTTCGCGGTGTCGCCGTAGTACCAGGAGTCGGCGGGTGAGTCGTATTCGGTGGTGTAGGACGCGCCGTCCAGGTTCCCGCGCTTGCCGTCGAAGTCGAGCACCCGGTCGACCAGCAGCAGGCCGCCGGTCGGCAGACGGGTCGCCCGCACCCCGGTGTACTCCGCGAATTCCGGTCCCATGGCGATTCCTTGGTCACCCCGGGCGAGGTGGGCCATGTGGAACTCGTTGAGCAGCAGGCTTTCCGAAAGCTGGCCGGGGCCGACCCCGCTGCCCGGACGCTCCACCACCGTGACCGTGACGTCGAGCGCGCCTTCCGCGCCCGCGACGCGGACGGTGCCGGTGACGTACGGCCGGGGCACCAAGTCGAGCGCGGTCACCGTCAGCGTGATCGTGCCGGACGCGGCACCCGCGACCGTACCCGCGCGTTCGGCGACCAGGGAGCTGCCCGACAGCACCAGCGGCAGGCCGAGATACAGCGCGAACACCTCCGCGACCTGCGTCGCCGCCGCGTGCGGGTCGCCCTCGAATCGTGCTTCGACGCTGCCCTTGCCGGAGCCGCCGTACAACTCGATGCGGGTCACCTCGGTGAGCGCGAGCCGGGTCGAACCGCCCAGCCGGACCGCCGCCACAGTGCCGGGGCGCCGGTACGCGGAGCCGAAGACGCTCAGCTCACCTTCGGCGAGACGGAGCAGGTCCGCTCGATCCAGGCGCGTGCGGTCGGTGCGAGCAGGCGGCTTGAAGGCGGACTCGGCGGCGGTGAATTCGCGCCGGACGCCGGACGCCTCCAGTCCTTCGTGGACGTGACCGGCCGCCTCGGCCGTGACCGACGAACGGCGCAGCGCTCGCTGCCACACCGCCCGCTGCATGGCCAGCTGCGCGCTCAACGCCGCCCGATGCGCGGCGACGACGCCGGTGCGGATTTCGGCGAGCGGACCGGCCGCACGCGAGGCGGAGCCGTCGGCATGCGCCGCCCGCGCCTCGGGTTGTGTTCCGGTGACCGCGAGACCGGCGGCCGGGGCCGTCTCCGCGTACCCGGCGGACGGGCTCGCCGGCGTGACCGTGTCGTCGGAGCCCGGCCGAAGCGTCGGCGCCTCGTCGACGCCCTCCCCCGTTTCCGCGAGCGCCGTCACCGGATCGAACGGAATCCCGTCGAATTCCAGGGCTGTCATGCCATCCACCGCCTCACCGAGGTCTGGAACTTCTCCGTCAGATCGGGTGTCGTCACCACGGTGACGTCCGAGAAACGTTGCAGTACAGTGCCGTCCGCCGTTGTGGCGGTGGCGTCGATCCGGGCGTCGACACGACCGGGGCGCGGGTTGTCCACGGTGAGCACGAACGGCTCGCTCGCGGGCAGTGGCCGGAAGTAGTCGATCCGCCCGGCGCCGAGCGGCAGACAGGCGCTGCCGAGCAGCCGGTGGCCCAGCACGGGCGGCCCCTGCAGGATCAGGTCGGCCAGGACCGGGTCGTGCAGCCGCCCGGCGTAGGCGCCGCCCGCCACGGTGGCGGGGGGCAGTTCGCAGTCGAAGACGATCGCGTCGTCCGAGACCGCCCGGACCCGGCGCAGTCCCTGCAACGCGGGCGCGTGGAACTGGACGGCGTCGGGGTAGATGGTCGCCTCGCCGACAGAACCACCCGGCACCGGCTTGCGCGGTGGCCGATCCGGCGTTTCGGCGAGCACGAGGGTTGCGCGGAA
This sequence comes from Nocardia sp. NPDC051929, assembly GCF_044548645.1. Classification (NCBI taxonomy): domain Bacteria; kingdom Bacillati; phylum Actinomycetota; class Actinomycetes; order Mycobacteriales; family Nocardiaceae; genus Nocardia; species Nocardia sp. NPDC051929. The sequence continues at coordinate 179,759 of NZ_JBIUCG010000018.1, forward strand.
GTGGACGGCATTCTCGCCGCGCACCGTCGCCCGCACAGTGGACGCGCCCTCTTCCGGCGCGATTTCCAGTTCCAACTCGTCGAGCGGCCGTTCGAAGACGATGCCTTTGAGCACTTCGAAGTCCCGGACGCCGACCACCGTGCGGCCCGGCAGGCCGCGTTCGGCGAAGTTGATCATCGCGCCGAGCCCGAAGGTCGCGGGCAGCACGATGTGCTCACCGATCCGGTGCGCCGCGATGATCGGGTCCGCGGTGATCCCGGTGATCGTCCGCCGCGCTCGGACTGTGCCGGTGGCGGACGTGGTGTCCGACAACGACTTCGCGGGTCCGATGAGCACGACCGTGTCCGCGGAGCGCGCCTCGGTGAACTGCTCGGTGAACGCCGCCGCGCCCACCTGCGGGTCGAGCAATTCGACACCGCGCGTCCGGAAGTGTTCCCGCAAGGCGGGAGTCACCATGCCGCCGTCCCACGCACCCCAGTCGATCGCGGTGACATGGCAATTCGGCCGTTGCGCCCGCAGGCTCACCGCGAATCGGGAGAGCGCCTCGTTCGCTGCCGCGTAATCGGCCTGACCGGCATTGCCGAACAGCCCGGCCACGGAGGTGAACAGCACCAGATGACGCAGTTCGCCGAGCGCGCCGAGCACCGACGCCAGTCCGGCGATCTTGGGATCGAGCACGCGCGCGACCGATTCGGCGGTCTTGTCCGTGATCACGGAGTCGGCCAGCACTCCCGCTCCGTGCACGACGCCGGTGATCGAGTCCCGCCACGGTGCGAGCGCGGCGGCGACCGCCTGCTCGTCCGTGGCGTCGACCGCGAGGTACTCGGCGCGGGAGCCGAGCGCGGTCAGCGTCTCCCGGATCTCGCGTGTTGCGCGGATTCCGGACACGGCACGCTCGATATCGCGCGGCTTCGCGCCGGAACCGGCCAGCGCGCGTACCGCGGCGGCCTTCAGATCGGCATCGGAAACCCCTGCCGCCCAATCCGGTTCGGCGGCCGGTTCGGAGCGCCCGAGCAGCACGAAGCGCGCCTCGCTGCGCGCGGCCAGCGCCAGCACGCAGGCCGCCGTGACGCCGCGCGCGCCGCCGGTGACCAACAGGACGTCCTCGGCGGTGAGCACGGTGGCATCCTGCTCCGTGCCCGCTCGCACCGGGAGAACGGTGCGCGCGGGCGCGTGCCCGCTCGGCACCGGAGTCCATCGCCGCGCCGCCGCGTCGATGCCGACCTCGAGCGTGTCGCGAGCCGGATCGAACAGCTCGGCGGTGACGAACTCGGCCAGTTGCCGTGCGGAGCAGGCCGGGTCGACGTCGAGCGCCCGGCAGAACAGCTGCGGCTGTTCGGCGGCCAGGGTTTTCACCACACCGCCGATCCCGCCGAGCAGCGCGTGTTCGGGCTGCTCGGTGCCGTGGAAACCGAGTGCGCCGTCCAGCCGCGTCACCGTCACGAAGGCCGCTCGGTCCGATCCGCCGCGCAGCAGCGGCACAGTACGGCCGGCCAGGAGAATGCCGTCGGTCAGGCGGCGTTGCGCCGATGCCCAGTCGGCGGTGCCGCCCAGCAGGACCAGGCAGAGGTCGAGCGGCTCGCCGTCCAACCCGTCTACCGAATCCATCTGTCGCACAGTCCAACCGAGCCCGCTCAACGCTGCCGCGAGCGCGTCCGATCCCGAGTTCGCTTCGCCGGTCAGGTCGACGAGCACCGCCCGCGCCCCGTCCCGGTAGGGCGCTAACGCCCGATCGGGCGCGGGCAGCGCGACCAGTTCGACGGCGTGCCGCGACGTTCCCGCCGCGGCCTCAGCTTTTGGGTGGACATCACCTCCCGCCGTCCCGGCGAGTTCCACCACGATTTGATCCAGCGTGCGGAGTGTGCCCAACTGCTCCGGGCCCAGACTCGGCAGCTTCGGAAACCGTTCTTGCAACGCGCCGATCACCTGCACTCGTTTGATCGAGTCCACGCCGAGGTCGGCTTCCAGATCCATCGACGGATCCACCATCTCCACCGGATAACCGGTCTTCTCCGCGACCACCTCGCGCAGCGCGCGCCGCAACGCGTCGTCCGTCACCTCAGCGTCGGCCGGGGCGACCGCGCCGTTCGCCGACGATCCGGCGTCCTGCGCGCCGAGCAGCTCGGCGATCTGATCCAACGTGCGAAGCGTGCCCAACTGCTCCGGACCCAGACTCGGCAACTGCGGAAAGCGTTCCTGCAGAGCGCCGATCACCTGCACCCGCTTGATCGAGTCCACACCCAGATCGGCTTCCAGATCCATCGACGGATCCACCATCTCCACCGGATAACCGGTCTTCTCCGCGACCACCTCACGCAGCGCGCGCCGCAACGCCGCACCCGAGACCTGGTCGTCGGTGACCACGTGAGCGGTGCCGTTCGATGTCGCCGACGGCGCGGCCGGGGTCGGCGCGCCGGTGGCGCCGAGCAGCTCGGCGATCTGGTCCAGCGTTCGCACCGTGCCCAATTGCTCGGGGCCGAGGTTCGGCAGTTGCGGGAAACGTTCCTGCAGAGCGCCGATCACCTGCACCCGCTTGATCGAGTCCACACCCAGGTCGGCTTCCAGATCCATCGACGGATCCACCATCTCCACCGGATAGCCCGTCTTCTCCGCGACCACCTCGCGCAGCGCGCTGCGCAACGTGTCGCCGGTCACCTGGTCGGCGGGAGCAGCGTGCCCGTTCGTCGCCGGAGCGGGCGCCGCGCCGGGTTCCGGGGCGGAAGCGCGGTGTTCGTCCACGACCATGGCGGTGGCCAGCGGCCGTCGTACCGGCGCGGGCTCGATCGCCGCGCGCGGGGCGGGCGCGGGGCGCGTGACCTGCGTCGATGACCGTGACACCGGCGCGAAGCCGCTCTCCAGCTCGACCAGCTGGGCGAGCACCTCGCTGGCCCGCGCGTGGCTGTGGCTGATCGCGACACCGTGTTCCTTGACCGCTTCGATGGCGCGGACGGTGGCGGCGTCGAGCCTGCCGTCGCCGAGCGCGCCGGCCAGATCGCGGGCCATGTCCAGCTGGCCGTCCAGGAACTGGCGGTGCGTGTGCAGGTGCTGGACGAGCGCGCTCTCCAGCGCGTCCGAACCGGTGTCGGCGGGCTGCGGTGTGGGGTACACGGGTGTCTCCGTTGCTGCGGTGGAAGCGGTGGGCACGGCCCGCTGCTCGGCGGGCTGGTGATCGACCACGCTGTCGACCGGAGCGGGAGCCGCCGCGAGCACGCTGAGCCGGTATTCGGCGTCGAGCGCGGCGGCGTAGGACTTGCGCCGGGTGTCGGGCACGTATTCCGGCGCCGACATCGTCACCGTCATGGCGCGCCCGGTGACCGCCGCCTCCGGCTCCGGCGCGGTGTGGCGGTTGATGCCGTGCAGGCCGAACCCGAGCACGGCCAGGCGCACCGCCGCGCGGGTCAGCGCGAGATCGCTGTTGCCGATCGGGCCGGAGTCGGTCGCGATGACGACCACGTCGTCGCCGAGGGTGCGCCGCACCAGCGAGGTCAGCACCTGCTTCGGCCCGAACTCCACGAACACGGTGCAGCCCGCGTCGCGCATCGCGGTGAGCGCGGCCACGAATTCGACCGGCTTGCCGAGCTGTTCGGTCAGCACGGCCCGGTTGGCCGCCACGTCGTCGCCGTAGCGGGCGTCCGGCGTGTTGGCGAAGACCGGAGCGTCCGGCGCGCCGATGTGCACCTCGGTGATCGCGGCGCCGAACGCCGCGGTGGCGTGAGCGACATAGGGCGTGTGGAACGCACCGGACACCGGCAACGAACGGGTCGCCACGCCACGCTCACCGCAGCGCGCGACGACGGCCGCGATCCCCTCCGCACCGCCGCCGACCACGACCTGGTCGGGCGCGTTGTGATTGCAGATCCAGACGTCCTCGACACCGTCGAGCAGTTCCTCGGCGGTCTGCCGGGACGCACCGAGCGCCACCATGGTGCCCGCCTCGACACCCGGCTCAGGCGTCATGGCCACGCCGCGAGCGCGAGCCAGCGCGAAGAAATCGGCCGTGCTGAGCGCACCCGCGGCCCACAGCGCGGTCAGCTCACCGAAGCTGTGCCCGAGGTACCCGTCGGCGTGGAAGCCGTAGTCCGACAGCGCCGTGAACTGCCCTGCGGACAGCGCGCCGATCGCGGGCTGCGCGAATTCCGTTCGGCGCAAGACGCTTTCCTGCTCCGCCGCCACGTCGTCATCGAACGCGGGCGGCGGGAAGACCACCGACGACAACCGCACCGGCGCGCCCGCGAACGCCTCGTTGGCCGCGTCGAACGCCGCGCCGACCGCGGGATTGTTCACCGCCGCGTCCAGCCCCATGTCGACGTACTGGCTGCCCTGCCCGGCGAACAGCGCGCCCGCCTTGCGATCCGGCAGTGCGGCGGCGCGGAAGTACACGCCCTCGGGGTGCTCCCAGTCGGCGGCGTCGGGGTTGCGGACCAGTTCGTCCACCGCGAGCGAACGCAGATGCGCGGCGTTCTCCTCGTCCACCGAGACGAACCCGATGCGCGCGTGATCCTCCGGGATCTCGCCCCCGTCGGACGGCGCGACGCTGCGCACCGCATCGATCAGTCCGGACACGTCGGGCGCGTGCCACAGGTGCGCGCGGGCGGTGCGGTGCAGCACCGGGTGCGCGGCGCGGTCGGCGTCCGCCTCCTCGAGCACGACGTGGAAGTTGGTGCCGCCGAAGCCGAATGCCGAAGCAGCCGCGCGGCGCACCGGGCGCTGCGGGTCACGGATCCACGGACGCGTGCGGGTGTTCACGTAGTACGGCGCGTCGACGGCGGCGATCTCGGCGTTGGGCGCCGAGACGTTGATGGTGCCGGGCAGCACCTTCTGGTGCAGCGCCAGAGCCAGTTTCATCACGCTGGCGGTGCCCGCGGCGCCCTTGGTGTGCCCGATCTGCGACTTCACGCTGCCGAGTGCGGCGAAGGCCCGCTCCGGCGTCGCGTCGGTCAGCAGCTCCTTCAGCGCGGTGAGCTCGGTCTTGTCGCCGACGGGCGTGCCGGTGGCGTGCGCTTCGATGAGCGCGACATCGGCGGGCGAGATCTCGGCGTCGGCGTAGGCCCGGTCCAGCGCGACGCGCTGGCCGCCCGCGCGTGGGGCGTAGATGCTCTTGGCGCGGCCGTCGCTGGAGGAGCCGAGTCCGCGGATGACGGCGTAGATCCGGTTGCCGTCGCGGCGCGCGTCCTCCAGTCTGCGCAGCGCGAGCATGGTGATGCCCTCGCCGAGCAGCGTGCCGTTGGCGTCGGCGGAGAAGGGACTGATCTGCCCGCTGGACGACAGCGCCCCGACCTTGCTGAAGCACAGGTAGATGAAGATGGTGTTCTCGGTGTCCACGCCACCGGTGATCATCATGTCCGCGCGGCCGTCCTGCAGTTCGGCGATGGCGGTGCGCAAGGCGGCCAGCGAGGCCGCGCACGCCGCGTCCACGGTGCAGTTGATGCCGCCGAGACCGAGCCGGTTGGCCACCCGGCCCGCGGTGATGTTGGCCAGCAGGCCGGGGAACGAATTCGCCTCCCACGGCGCGAAAGCCGCGACGAACCGATCGGCGATGGCGTCGGCGTCCGCGTCGGACAGACCGACCGAGCGCGCCGCCTCCTTCAGCACCGGCGTGGACAGCCGCGCGGCCAGCGGGTGCATCAGCGGCACCGGGCCGGTGGTGCCGAGGACCACGCCGGTGCGGCCGGCGTCGTACCAGGCGGAGTCCACCGCGCCCGCGTCGCGCAGCAGGTCACGCGCGACGCCGAGGCTGAGCGTCTGCATCGTGCTGGTCACTTCGAGCTGGTTGGGCGGCAGCCCGAATTCCAAGGGGTCGAACTCGATGTCGGGCAGGAACGCGCCCCGGCGCGAGTAGGTCTTGTCCGGCGTCGCGGGGTCGGGATCGAAGTAGTCGTCGAGGCTCCAGCGCGACCCGGGGACCTCGGTGGTGCAGTCGACGCCGTCGACGATGTTCTGCCAGTACTCTCGATGATTGTGGGCGTTGGGCAGCAGCCCGGACATCCCGACGATGGCGATCGGGTTGCGCGCCAGGCGTCTGTCGTCTGTCACGGAAATTCCTCTCGAACCGGGTGGATGGTCAGGCGGCCACGGTCGTCGCGGTGCGCGACGCGACGAGTTCGGCGACGCTCGCGGCGAACCGGTGGTGGCCCAGCGAACTGGGGTGCAGACCGTCGGCGGTCCACATCTCCGGCCGCTCCCATTCGGGTTGGGTGGCGATGTCCAGCAGCAGCGTGCCGGTGTCGGCGGTGACGTGCGCGAGCACCGCGTTGGCGAAGGCGAACCGCTCGCGCAGCAGCGCGCGGAAGCCGTCGGGCACGGGCAGCCGGGCCGGGATGTCCGGGTAGCTGGCCGTGAACACGGTCGCGCCGCCTGCCCGCAGGCCGCCGAACAGCTCGGCGAGGTTGCGGGCGAAGCGGTCTTCGGCGAAATCGCTCACCAGGTCGTTCACGCCGACCACGACGCCGAACAGGCCGGAACGGCCCGAAAGCGCCACGCGCAGTTGATTTTCCAGCACGACGGTGGTCGTCGCGCCGTGCTCGCCGAGATTGCGCACCGCCGCGGGCCGCAGCCCGAGCTGGCCGCCGAGACGCGGAACCCAGCCACGGTAGCCGCCCCCGGGCGCGGCGTCGCCGCGCCCTTCGACGAAGCTGTCACCCAGCGCGGTCAGCACGGGCGCGCTCATGCGGTCACTCCGTCCTTGCTGACGTGCCTGGCCGCCGCCGGGAAGTTCACCTTCTCGTACAGTGCGGCCAGCTCTTGCTCGCCGAAGTACTTGTCCGGCGAGTAGATTCCCGCGATCAGCCCGAAGAAGTGCTTGGTGTAGTCCGCGTCCAGCGACGTCGCGCGGAACACCGAGTCGTAGTACGGGGTCAGCGACAGCTCCGAGATGCTCAGTGTCAGTTCGTAGGTGCTGGCGCTCTGCGCGTCGCGCTCGCGCTGATACTCCGCCAGCGCCTCGTCCATCGGACGCGCACCGGACAGGCCTTCGTCCACGTGGTCGGCGAGCAACTGCGCGTACTTGAACGCGTCGGTGATGCCCCAGCCGGTGAACGGATCCTTGTGGTAGGCGGCGTCGCCGACCAACGCCCAGCCGGGGCCGTGCGACGCGCGGCGGTAGTTGTCCGGGTACAGCATCGGGCGGAACTGCTCCACCCGCTTGCCGGTGTCGCGCAGGCGAGCGCCGATCTCCGGGTCGACCTGGTCGACGATCTCCTGCACGGCGGCGTCCGGGTCGGCGCGGAACTCGCGGAACCGGTCCCGCTTGCGCATGACCGCGACCAAGGCCAGATCGTCGTTGGTCGGCCAGGACGCGAACTGCTGCTCGCCGAATCCGGTGCGGTGCTGCATGCCCCAGTCGACGCCCTCGTAGTAGGAGTAGTAGACGAAGCACGCCGCGGGCGAGCCCTCGTACTCCTGTGCGCCGACGGCCTTGGCCACCAGCGAGTTCGAGCCGTCGGCGCCGACCACCAGTGTGGCGCGGAACTCTTGCTCGGCGCCGTCGCCGATCGCCCCGCGGATGCCGGCCACGCGGTCACCGTCGAAGACCAGTTCGGAGACGGTGAAGCCCTGGATCACCTCGACGCCGGAGTTGCCCGCGGCCTCGACCAGGATCTTGTCCAGCACCGTGCGGCGCGGGCAGTAGACGGCGTCGATGCCGTCGGCGGCGGTATCGGCGAAGCCCTTGATCACGATGTCGGTGTAGGAGAAGTTCAGGTGGCGGATCGCCGGAACGCCGGTGGCGACGACCTCGTCCAGCAGGCCCCACGACTTCAGGAAGCCGAGCCCGGCCTGGTGGATGTAGTGGGTCGAGGGGGTGTCGCTGGGGAAACTCGCGCGGTCGACGGCGAGCACCCGGTAGCCCTTCCTGGCCAGCAACATGGCCAGCGGGGCGCCCGCGACCCGGGTTCCGACAACGATGACGTCGTACATGTTTCGCATCACTTTCCGGTAGTCGAATTCCGATTCGAGTCTGTGGCCGTGCCTGGCGCTCGACCACCGCGCCGGGCCCTGATTCATCGGCCGATCGGCCGCGGCTATCGTGCGGGCCGTGGCGCGGAATACAGCAGTTCGATATCCGCCGCGTAGGCTTCGGCGATCGCGGCGCGGCGCAGTTTTCGTGACGAAGTCGACAATCCGTCCTCGACGGTGAAATCTCCGTCCACGATTCGAAATGCCCGAATCGATTCCGCGCGCGAGACGAGCGAATTCGCGTCGTCGACCGCCGATTGCACGGAGGCGGTGAGATCGCCGTCCGGCTCGGTGGCGCGCCAGCGCCGCACCTGCGCCTGATCCAGAGTCACCAGGGCGGTCACGAAATCGCGGCCGTCGCCGAGCACCATGCAGTTGGACACCAGCGGATGCAGCCGGATCCGGTCTTCCAGCGGCGTGGGCGCCACGTTCTTGCCGCCGGAGGTCACCAGGATCTCCTTCTTACGCCCGGTGATCCGCAGGAATCCGTCGTCGTCGATTTCGCCGAGGTCGCCGGTGTGCAGCCAGCCCTCCGGGTCCACCGGCGACTGGCTCGCCGCCGCGCCCCAGTACCCCGGCGACACGTGCGGTCCGCCGACCAGCACCTCGCCGTCGTCCGCGGCGATGGCCACCGAGGTCCCCGGAATCGGCCTGCCGACCGTGCCGAGCCGGTTGGTCTCGGGGGCGCTCACCGTCACGGCGGTGGCGGCTTCGGTGAGGCCGTAGCAGTTGAGCAGCTCCACGCCGAAGGCCGCGTAGAACCCGACCGTCGAATCGTCCAGCGAGGCGCCGCCGGAGATGACGTAGCGCAGCTCACCGCCGAGCGCTGCCGCCACCGGGTGCGTCGACGGCTCCGGCGTGGCTCGCGCCCGCATCAGGTCGAGACCGCGCTCCACCGCCTCCCGCTCCTCGGTCTCGGTGAGCAGGGTGCGGCAATACTTCCGAATCTTCTCCAAGCCGTAGGGAATCATCGCGAGGAAGGTCGGCCGCACGGCGGGCAACGTGGGCACCAGGTCCGGAATGCCGGGCAGCAGATGCGTGCGGCTGCCGCCGAACAGGCAGGCGAACAGGATGGTCTGGCCGAAGACGTGCGACAGCGGCAGGGCCAGCACGGTGGTCCCGTCGAACATGGCACCGGTGCGGCGCACGGTGTTCGACGAGGACACGAACATGTTGCGATGGGTGATCAGGCAGCCCTTCGACACGCCGGTGGTGCCGCTGGTGTAGACGATCATCGCCAGGTCGTCCGGCCGGACCGCGGCGATGCGCGCGGCCAGCCCCGGATCGACCGCGCCGGTGGCCCAGTCCGCGATCTGCTCGAAGGCCCAGACCTCACCCGCGCCGGCCGCGCGCAGCCGCTCGGCGTCCTCGGCGCTCTCGGCGGCGAAATACGCGCTTCCGCTGTCGCTCAGGATGTGCTCGATCTGGCTCGGTGACGAGGTGGGGTAGACCGGCACCACCACCGCGCCCAGGGCCAGCAGCGCGCAATCCAGCAGCACCCACGACAGATTCGTGCGGCCGAGCACCGCGACCCGATCACCCGCCGCGACGCCGCGCTCGGCCAGAGCCGAGGCCAGGGCACGGGCCCTGTGGTCCACCTCGGCGCTGGTGAGCCGCGTTCCGTCGGCGTCGCACAGCGAAAGCCGGTCCGGGTGCTCGGCAGCCGCGCCGGAAATCACCGAGTACAAACTCGCCGAGTCCGGCAGATCGAAACCATTCTCACCGACCGACACTGCGATGACAGACACTGTGTTCACAATGTCGAATTCTGGTCGGCGGCACGGAATTACCGCGTCGCCGACATCGCGGTTCCTACCGCGCGAATGTCATCACCTATCGACGTGGTCAGGCCGATACCGCGCGGGCAATATCGATTTGCGCCGGTTCCGGAGAATCGATGCAATCCAGGAAAAAGCCGACCGCCGGATTCGGCTCGTCCGCACGCCACACCGCGTACAAATCGAGCGTCGGCACCGGATCGAACAGTTTCACCGCGACCGAAGCCGTTCCCGGTCCGCCCATGCCCATCGAAATCGCCCGCGGCAGCGAGGCGAAGCCCACCAGCGGGCGCACCGAGACCATGTGCGCCGTCGCACCCGGGTCGTCGGCGGTCTGCGCCACGGCGAGGGAGATCCTGGAATCCGCCGCCGCCCGGAAGATCGAGTCGTACATGGCCGGACACTGTTCCCTGGCGAAGAGCACACATTCCTGGCCCTCCAGTTCGGCGAAGGGAACGCCGGGCCGGTCGGCCCACCGATGCCTGCGCCCGACCACGGCGACCAGTGGCACCCGGTGCAGCAGCCGCCGGTACCGGAAGTCGGTCGTACTGGGATGGCCGTACACGAGGGCGAGGTCCAGCGACCCGTCGGAGAGCGCCGCCAACTGCGGGCCCGTGCGCTTCTCCCACAGCGACACCACGATGTCGGGATGTCGCTCCGTCATCCTGGTGAGCGCCTCCGGCAGCACGTGTCTGCTGGCCGGAAGGTTGTACCCGATGTTGAGGGTGCCCGCCCGCCCTTCGGCGGTCGCCTTCGCGGCCTGGGCCGCGCGGTCCATCTGCGCCACGATGAGCCGGGCCTGACTCTCGAACTCCCGGCCCGCCGGGGTCAGTTTGACCTCGTGCGAGTTGCGTGCGACCAGTTGCACGCCGAGCGATTTCTCCAGCTTCTGCAGCTGGGCACTGAGACTGGGCTGCGTGAGATGCAAGCGCTGCGCTGCGCGGCCGAAATGCAGCTCTTCGGCAATCGTGATGAACGAAACCAGATGTCGGAACTCCATGCCGCCGGCTCCTTTTTCCGCGTACCGGAAACGGTAGCGCCACCAAGTAACCGAGGATGAACCGAGATCGGACGAACGACACCGAAACCGTAGCCGATCGGTGAACTGCCGCCGAAGGGGCGAGAGGGTGTGCTACTCGCGCCCGTGACCATCCAGCTTCCCCGAAACCCCGCCGGAGGGCAACTCGAAAGACGGAAACCCGGTGTGGGGCAACCGCGCTGCCACCGCGGCGCGGGCCGGGGCACTAGCCGAAATACTGGTGGAACCACGCCGTCAGGTCGGCTTCGCTCTTCGGCCCCGGTTCCGGGTGATCGGCGCGCAGCGTGCAGAAATTCCCGATGACCGCGTACTTCTGATGGATCACCAGCAGACAGTTCGGGCCGAGCGCCGCGTCGGTGTTCGGATAGCAGAAATAACGGCCGAGGACTTTGCCGTCCTGTCGCCAGACATCGTCACCTTGGTCGCCGCGACCGCAGACATGGCCGGAGAACTGCGCGCGGTCGGCCTCGTACAGTGCCGTCGCGGACTCCGGGTTCGAGAGGCCGAAGAACTCCGCGGCCGGAAATCCGGCCTTCGTCCCGCAGGCCAGCGCCGCGGCCACCGGACCGGGCGGCGGGTCGGCGTGGCGGCAGTTGGCCGGCCCGAAATCACCGGCCAGATGGTTCAGCACCGCATGATCGGCCTGCGTGAAATAGTCGGGATCGCGGGCGACGTCGGAGGTGCGGAACCCGAGGCGGTTACGCACGGCGGCATAGTCGCGGTACGGCTGCTCGTCGGGGTTCCAGATGTACACCGCGGCCGCCGAAGCCCGCTCGTCCGTGAGCAGCAGCGCGGGCCGCGGCGCGGCGGGATCGTCCATCTTGCTCTCGAAACACGACTTGCGGCCGACTTCCACGCCGTCGCGCAGCATCGGCCCGTCCGGCCCCGGCGGATCTCCCGGGCAGTTGTGTCCGTGCAGCGCGGTCAGCAACGACGACGTGTAGCCGCGCAGTTGGTCGACGGTGCGAAACCGCAGGAATCGCGCCACGGGGTCGCTCGCCGCCGGATTCGCGGCGCAGAACACGACGGCGACCGTGGGAGCGTCGGGAGTCTCGTGCACACAATTCGCGCGTTTGTAGCCGGAGGGGCCGACCAGCGAGAGCAGTTCGACGTCCGCGCCGTTCGGCGCGCTCGCGTCGGGCACGGCGGTGCCGGAGGTAGGCCGGACCAGCTCCCAGCCCAGGAAGCCGAGCGTGGCGGCGAGCAGCACGACGCCCAGCAGGGCGAGCACACGCAACAACCGACGGCGGTGTGGCCGCCTCGGGCGGTGACCGCGGCCCGCCGCCCCCGACCGGTCCTCCGGACTACCCGCACCGGCAGGCGCGTCCGCGGTCCCCAGCGACTCCGACGGGCCCGTAGCCGGGCCCACCACGACCGCCGCCTGCGCCGCCGCCCCCAGATCACCCGCGGTGCCGTACCGCGCCTGCGGATCTTTGGCCATGCCGCGCGCGACGACGTCGTCCAGCCGGAGGGGCAGGCCGGGACGGTGCGAGTGCGGCTGCGGCGGCGGCTCGAACAGGTGCGCGGAGATGATCTGCGCTTCGGTGTCGCGGGGGTACGGCCGCGAACCGGTCAGGCACTCGTACAGCACGCAGGTCAGGGCATAGATATCGGCGGCGGGGGTGACCGTGCGAGAGTGGAACCGCTCGGGCGCCATGTAGTGGAACGACCCGATCGCCGAGCCGGTGCCGGTGAGACTTTCCCCGGTCGCCGACTGCGCGATCCCGAAGTCCACGAGATAGGCGAAGCCGTCGGGGGTGAGCAGGATGTTGTCCGGTTTGACGTCGCGGTGCACCAGGCCGTCGGCGTGCGCGGCGTCCAGCGCGGCGGCGATCTGCCGGATGATCGCGACCGCCCGCTCCGGCTCCAGCGGCCCCTGCGCTTTCAACAGCGCACGCAAGCTGTCGCCGCCGACCAAGCGCATGTCGATGTAGAGCCGGCCGTCGATCTCGCCGTAGTCGTGGATCGGGATGATGTGCGGTTCCTGCAGCCGCGCCGCGACGTGCGATTCGCGCCGGAATCGTTCCCGGAACACCGGGTCGTCGTGCAACCGCTCCGGCAACACCTTCAGCGCGATGACGCGATCCTTGACGGTGTCATAGGCCTCGAACACCTCCCCCATGCCGCCACGACCGATCAGGCGATCCAGGCGATACGGCCCGAATCGCGACCCCACCTCGAGCGTCTGACGTCGCGTCGTCATCTCGTCCTCCGTGACGGGGACCCGGACTTCCGGGGGTCGTGCCCCGGCTTCCCGCGCTCAACTGTAGAGCCCGGCGAACCCCTTCGGCGGACGTATCGCACAGCGGGCCGGTCAGCGGCCGGAAGCCATCAGCGCAGGTCCCAGCGCGATGGGGCCTCCAATGCCGCGAACCGATGCCGTTGCCGCCACGGTCGTGGCGATCATCGCGACGACGCGAACCCGTCGCGGTGGTCGCCACCGGCAGCCGTCGTCAACCGGATGCCTCTGGCTTACGCGGGCGGCGGTGCAGGGCGAGCTGGATCTCCAGCAGCAGGCGGTCGGCGGGGTCGTCGAGATTCATGCCGAGGATGTCCTCGACCCGGCGCAGCCGGTAGCGCAGCGTGTTCGGATGCACGCACAGTGCCGCGGCGGCGTCGCGCACGTCGCCATGTTCGCGCAGATAGGTCTCGACGCTGTCGCGCAGGTTCGCGGAATGCTTGCGGTCGTAGTCGAACAGTGCGCCGAGCCGCGGATCGCGCAGTTCCGCCCGCGCTGCCACCAGATCGAGCACCTCGCCGAGCAGCACCGCGGTGCGCGCCTCGGCGAGGGTGGTCACCCGGCTCGCGGGCGACGCGGCGGTGCGGTCGAGGACCCGATCGACCTCGGCGCGCGCGTCGGCCACCCGGCCGAGATCGGGCACCGGGCAAGCGATCGCGGCCCGCAGCGACAGCGACCCCTTGGTGTCGAAGTGCTCGATCAACTGACGTGTCCAGGCCGTCACCGCCTGCTCGGATCGGTAGCCCGGCAGCAGCACGTAGACGCGGTCACCGATCGCGGTGCTCACCGAGTCACCGCGAAAGGAACTGGCACGCAACCGGAGTACGCCACCCAGCGCGGCCCGGTCGGCGCCGGACGCGTGCTCGCCCGACGCGAGCGCGAAGCCGATCACCGCGGCCGGACCGGTCGACGGCAGATGCAGCGCGTTCGCCACTGCCGCGGCGTCGACCGCCGCACCCGCGCCGAACAGCCGGCGGATCAGCAGCGCCTCGGTGGTGGGCGCGTCCAGGCTCCGGGAGATCAGGCGTCCCGCGACGGCCGCCGCGCCGCGCAGGATCTCCGCCGCGTCCGGATGGAACGGCCGATCCCCCTGCTGCAGCCAGATCGCGCCGAGCACGCGCGGAGCGCGTGCCCGCGCGTCGGTGGGTCGGCGTATCCCGATCGCCAGCCTGCGCTTGATGTTCAACTCGTCGTGGGCGGGCACGTCGACGATCTCGTCTGTGTCGCGCAGCCGATCGAGCACGCCCCACTGCCGCAGCAGGCTCAGGTACTCCGGCGGTCCTTCCCGGCCGAGGATCGATCGCACACGCAACTCGTCGGCGGTCTCGTCGGACGCCGAGTACGCGAGCACATGCGACCGCGGGTCCTCGATCGACACCATCCCGCCCGCGTGGTCCGCGATCATCTGCGCCAGCGCGAACAGGTCGATGTCCGCGGCGACTTCCTCACCATCCCCGCCCACGTTCCCGTCCTTCGGCCAACTCGACAACGCATTTGCCTCATCTTTGTCCAATAGGCTCATTGTCCGGACAGTTTTCCGGTGTTGACTTCCCAGTACCAAAAATTCATCTGACAACTGGAGGTTCCATGGACGCCGTCGTGTCCCCGCCCCCGCCGGTCAACGAGCCGGTGGGCAGCTTCGCGCCGGGCACGGCGGAACGCGAGCGCCTGCGGACGAAGCTGGCCGATCTGGCCGCGACCCCGACGGAGGTCACCCACGTCATCGGCGGTGTGCATCGGCACGGCTCGGGCGAACGCGTCACGGTGACGCAGCCGCACCGGCACGCCGCCGTGCTCGGCACGCTCACCACGGCCGGGCCCGGCGAGGTTCGCGACGCCATCGCGGCGGCCGCCGCCGCGGCACCGGGGTGGCGTGCGCTGCCGTTCGCCGAGCGCGCCGCGATCTTCCTGCGCGCCGCGGACCTGCTGGCCGGGCCGTGGCGCGAAACCATCGCCGCCGCAACGATGCTGGGCCAGTCGAAGACGGCCTACCAGGCCGAGATCGACACCCCCTGCGAGCTGGTGGACTTCTGGCGGTTCAATGTGCACTTCGCTCAACGGATCTTGGCGGATCAGCCGATCTCGGCGCCCGGGGTGTGGAATCGGATGGACTACCGGCCGCTCGAGGGATTCGTCTACGCGATCACGCCGTTCAACTTCTCCGCCATCGCGGGCAACCTGCCCACCGCGCCCGCGCTGATGGGCAACACCGTGGTGTGGAAACCGGCTCTCACCCAATCGGTGGCGGCGTACTGGACGATGAAGCTGCTCGAGGCGGCGGGGCTGCCGCCAGGCGTGATCAACATGGTGCACGGCGCGGGCCCCGAGGTGTCGGAGGTGGCACTGGCCGACCACCGGCTCGCCGGCCTCCACTTCACCGGATCCACCGCGACCTTCCGCCACCTCTGGCGCACCGTCGCGGCGCATCTCGACCGCTACGACTCCTACCCGCGCCTGGTCGGCGAGACCGGCGGCAAAGACTTCGTCGTCGCGCACAGCTCCGCCGATCCGGACGTACTGAGTACGGCCCTGATCCGCGGCGCGTTCGACTACCAGGGCCAGAAGTGCTCGGCCGCCTCGCGCGCTTTCCTGCCACGATCGGTGTGGGACCGGATGGGCCGCGAGTTCATCGACCGGGTGGCCGGGCTCAGCTACGGCGACGTCACCGATTTCGGTCACTTCGGCGGCGCCCTCATCGATCGGCGGGCTTTCGACAAGAACACCGAAGCCCTCGCGCGCGCCAAGGCGACCCCGAGCCTGACCATCGCCGCGGGCGGCCACGCCGACGACAGCATCGGCTATTTCGTCGAGCCGACCGTCCTGCTCGGCGACGACCCGGCCGACGAGGCGTTCCGCACCGAGTACTTCGGCCCGATCCTGGCCGTGCACGTGTACGACGATTCGGTCGGTGGCTCGTTCGAGTCCGTGCTCGACCTGATCGACCGTGGTTCGCCCTACGGCCTGACCGGCTCGGTCATCGCCCGGGATCGCACGGCGATCGCCACGGCCGCCGACCGGTTGCGCTTCGCGGCAGGCAACTTCTACATCAACGACAAACCCACCGGCGCGGTCGTCGGCCAGCAGCCGTTCGGCGGGTCGCGCGCGTCGGGCACCAACGACAAGGCAGGCTCGGCACAGAACCTGCTGCGCTGGACCTCCACTCGCACGATCAAGGAAACCTTCGTCCCCGCGACCGACCACCGCTACCCGCACCAGGAGTTGTGATGGCCTTCTCCGGACTGCTGCGGCCCGCCGTGCTGGCGGCCTCCCGCTCCCCGCGCGTGGAGCGCGCGATCACCCGCATCCCGGCCACCAAGAAGGTGGTCGACCGTTTCATCGCGGGCGAGACCGAGGGTGACGCGGTCGCCGCGACCTCGGCGCTGCTCGGCTCCGGCCGCTCGGTCACCATCGACTACCTCGGCGAGGACACCACCGATCTCGACAGCGCCCGCGGCACCGTCGTGCACTACCTGCGGCTGCTGTCGGCGCTGGCGGAACTGCGGGCCGTGAACGATGCTCCGGTGCCGCAGCTGGAGGTATCGCTCAAGCTTTCCGCGCTGGGCCAGTCGCTCCCGCAGAACGGATACGCGATCGCCCGGGAGCACGCCTACGAGATCTGCACGGCGGCGAAGTCCGCCGGGGTCTGGGTGACCGTCGACGCCGAAGACCACACCACTACCGACGCGACGCTGGCGATCGTGCGCGAGCTGCGTTTGGACTTCCCATGGCTCGGCACGGTCTTGCAGGCCTATCTCAAACGCACCGAGGAGGACTGCCGCACCTTCGCGGGCCCGGGATCGCGGATCCGCTTGTGCAAGGGCGCCTATCGCGAACCCGCGTCGGTGGCCTATCAGAGCCGTTCCGCCGTGGACGAGTCCTATCTCCGGTGCCTGCGGGTTCTGATGGAAGGCAAGGGCTATCCGATGATCGCCACGCACGACCCGGCGCTGATCGATGCCGCGCTGCGCCACGTGCGGGAAAGCGGCCGGAAATCAGGCGATTTCGAGTTCCAGATGTTGCACGGCATCCGCGACACCGAACAGCGGCGCCTGGCCGGAGTGGGCCACACACTGCGCGTCTACGTGCCCTACGGAGACCAGTGGTACGGCTACTTCATGCGCAGGCTGGCCGAGCGCCCCGCCAACATCGCGTTCTTTTTGCGCTCCTTCCGCGACCGCTGAGCGGGAGCACGGACGGACGAAGCCCACTGAACCGAGTCACCAGCACTGGCGCGCTTTTCGCCGCCACTTGCGGCGCCACGCGACCATACTGGCGGAACACACGGTTTCGACCGAGTACGTGCCGTCGGCGCTGGAGAAAACGAACACAGCTTTAAGGAACAGCATGGTCCTCGCTCACCTACGCGCCCAGATGACGCGCCGAAAGCCGCTCGGCGAGGTCGACGACGAAGCCGCCGCGGCCGACGAGCAGTTGTCGCGGTCGCTCGGCCTGTGGCAGCTCACCGCGATCGGTGTCGGCGGCATCATCGGCGCGGGCATCTTCACCTTGGCGGGCGCGGTGGCGCACTCGGTCACCGGGCCTTCGGTGTTGATCTCGTTCCTCATCGCGGGTGTGGCCAGCGCCGCCGCCGCGCTGTGTTACGCCGAGTTCGCCGGGATGGTGCCCAAGGCCGGGTCCGCCTACACCTACGGATACGTGTCGCTCGGCGAGATCGCGGGCTGGTTCATCGGCTGGGATCTGCTGCTGGAGTACGTCGCGGTCGCGGCGGTGGTGGCCATCGGCGTCTCCGGCTACTTCAAATTCCTGCTGGAACAGGTCGACATCGCAGTGCCGGATTGGATGCTGGGCGCGGCGGGAACGGGTGACGGCCACGTCGTCGACGTGTTCGCCATGCTGTTCTGCCTCGGTACGGCCTGGCTGCTCTCGCGCGGCATCCGCAGCGTCGGCCGGTTCGAGACCGTCGCCGTCGGCATCAAGGTGGCCCTCGTCGTGCTGATCATCGCGCTCGGCGTGTTCCACATCGACAGCTCGAACTACACCCCCTACTTCCCGTTCGGCACGGGCGCGGTGTGGACGGGCGCGGCCACCGTCTTCTTCGCCGTGTTCGGCTACGACGCGATGAGCACCGCCGCCGAGGAGTCCACCGAGGGCAAGAAGCATCTGCCGAAGGCGATCATCTATTCACTGGCCATCGCCATGGTCCTCTACGTCCTGGCAACCCTGGTGCTCACCGGCATGCAGAAGTACACCGAGATCAGCCCGACCAGCGGGTTCTCCACCGCGTTCGAATCGGTCGGGCAGCCGGGCGTCGCGAACATCATCGCGATCGGCGCCATCATCGGCATCGTCACCGTGGTGCTCACCTTCATGCTCGGCGTCACCCGCGTGTGGTTCGCCATGAGCCGCGACGGCCTGCTGCCGGAATGGTTCGCCAAGACCCATCCGGTCCGGAAGGTGCCCACCAGAGTGACCTGGATCGTCGGCATCGGAGCCGCGCTGATGGCCGGTCTGCTGGACATCACCGTGGTGGCCGAACTGACCAATATCGGCATCCTGATGGCGTTCATCGTGGTGTCCGTAGCCGTGATCGTGCTGCGGCGCACCCGCCCCGACGAGCCGCGCGAGTTCCGCCTGCCGTTCATGCCGGTCGTGCCGCTGATCGGCATCGGGTTCTCGGTGTATCTGATTTGGTCGCTGCCGTGGGAGACCTGGGCGCGTTTCGTGATCTGGCTGGTCGTCGGCCTGATCGTCTACTTCACCTACTCGCGCACCCATTCCAGGCTCGAGCGGCCCCGGCCCGCCGCGGCGGAAGGCCCGGCGACTTCCTGACCACGCGGGCCGTCGGCGGGTACACCATTGCGGAAAGGTCGCTCGACTGCTTACGGTCGAAAACGTCGGCATCGGCGACAGCCGCGACGTCGCGCGGCTCGGAAGGAGCGGTGGCGGATGGACCTGCGCGAGGCCGTGTCGGCGGGTGTGCTCGAACAGCGCGAGTTACTGGCCCAGGGCGCTCTTTCGGCGGAGCAACTGGTCGAGGCGACGCTCGACGAAATCGATGCCGCGGCGGATCTCGGCGCGTTCACCCATGTCCTGCGGGATGAGGCCAAGGCGGCGGCCGTCGAGCGGGATCGCGAGCGCGCGGCGGGCGAGCCGGTCGGCCCGTTGCACGGGGTGCCGGTCGCGGTGAAAGACGAGTTCGATGTCGCCGGTGTGGTGACCACCTTCGGCACCAGGGCGAATGCCACGCCCGCCGTGGCGGACGCCGAAGCCGTGCGCAGGCTGCGCGCGGCCGGGGCGATCATCGTCGGCAAGACCGCGATGCCGGAATTCGGGCAGTGGCCGTTCACCGAGTCCAGCACGTTCGGCGTCACCCGCAATCCGTGGGACCCGAGCCGCTCTCCAGGCGGATCGAGCGGCGGGTCGGCCGCCGCGGTGGCGGCCGGGCTGGTGCCCGTCGCACTCGCAGGCGATGGCGGCGGGTCGATCCGGATCCCGGCGGCATGCTGCGGATTATTCGGTCTCAAGCCGCAACGCGGGCGTGTGCCGATGTCCCCGAACAAGCACCTGTGGTGGGCGTTGGGTGCCGCCGGGCCGCTGACCCGCGGCGTGCTGGACTCCGCCGTCGTCTACGACGTCATCCGCGGCAGCACCCCCACCGACCGATTCCGGGCTCCGGAACCGCCGACCTCGTTCGAGGCGGCGGCGCGCGAACCGGCCCGTCCGTTGCGCATCGGCTACAGCACCAAACCGCACGCCCTGATGGTGAAACTCGATCCGCAGTATGTGCGCGCCGTCCGCGACACCGCGAAATTGCTCACCGAACTGGGCCACACGGTGGCCGAGGTCGACCCGCACTATCCCGAATCCATGCACGCGTTCTTCCCGCAGTTCTTCGGCGGCGTGCGCGCGGAACTGGCCGAGATCGATCATCCGGAACTGCTCGAACGCCGCACCAAGCAGACGATGGCAGTCGGCGCCTGGGCGCGCAGGCCGGTCGTCGAATGGGCGATCCGGCGCGGTGAGGCGTTGACGCGCAAGATGGACCGCGTCTTCACCGAATGTGATCTGCTGCTGACTCCCACCATCGCGATCCGCCCGCCGCGGCTCGGCGTGCTCGACGGGGCGAACACGGTACGAGCCCAGCTCGCCTCGATTCCGATGGTCGCCTACACCGAGCTGTGGAACGTCACCGGTCACCCCGCCGCCTCGCTGCCCGCGGGCGTAGGCGACGACGGGCTTCCGCTGTCGGTGCAGCTGGTGGGCCCCACGAACGGCGAGACGACGATTCTTCCGGTCGCCGCGCAACTCGAGCAGGCACGCCCGCATCCCCGCCCGGTCGCCCTTTCGCACCGCTAGCCTGCACGGCGTCGCCAGAGCCGGAAGGCCCACCGTTCCCGGCAGCGGCGTCGGCGCGCCCGAATGCGCGGTCCGGTCCGAACGTGACATCCGCCGCACCACCCCGGTCGGTGAGCGGAGCCACCTGTCGCGGGGGCCGCCGCGTCCTGCCGGGCGGTCAGTGCCCGGGTACGCCATGCCAATGCTCGCCACGGACCTTCCGCGATCGCTGCTTGGTAGGACGCGGCCGGTCGGTCCACCCCTCGCGAACTCCTGGCGAACGCGAGGATAAGATACAACTTGTGTCTAAGACGTATTCATCCGCTGAGCAGGCCTATCGCGCCGTGAAGGAGCGCATCCTGTCCGGCGCGCTCGCGGGCGGGGAGCTGATCAGCGAGGGTGAGATCGCCGCCGACCTGGGCACCTCCCGCACGCCGGTGCGCGAGGCGTTCCTGCGGCTGGAGACCGAGGGGTGGATGAAGCTGTACCCGAAGCGCGGCGCGCTGGTGGCGCCGATCCCGCCCGACGAGGCCGAGCACGTCGCGCACGCCAGGTACGTGGTGGAGACCGCCGCGGTCCGCGGCGCCACCGCGAACGACCCCGGCATGCTGGTCGAGGCGTTGCGTTCCTCGATCCGGCGGCAGCGCGAGCTGGCCGCCGCGGGCGATCTCGACGGATTCGCGGTCGCCGACACCGACTTCCACCGCACCTACGTCCTGGCCGGTGGCAATCCGCTGCTGTCGGGTTTCTACGACTCGCTGCGGGAACGCCAGCGCCGGATGAACAGCGTCGCCCTGCACCGCGGCCCGGTCGACATCACCCGGATCATCGAGCAGCACGCGCGGCTGGCCGACCTCGTCGCGTCCTCGGACGTCGACGGGTTCGCCGACGCGCTGGTCGAGCACCTGTCCGGCGTGCACCAACTGGAACTACGAGGCCGGTGATGGCGACACTCACCGTCACCGCGCCCCGCGACCGGGTCGTCTCGAGCCGATGGCCGGGCGTCGCCGCCGCGATGTTCGCGATCGCTTGGGGCGGAAATGAATTCACACCGCTGCTGGTGATGTACAAGAGCGACGGGCTGGCGGCCACGACCGTCGACCTGCTGCTTTTCTATTACGTGCTCGGCATCGTGCCCGCGTTGCTGATCGGCGGCCCGCTGTCGGATCGCCACGGCCGCCGGGCCCTACTGCGGCCGGCGCCGCTGATCGCCGCGGCAGGTTCACTGCTGCTCGCGGTCGGGTCCGCTTCGGTGCCGCTCCTGTCGGCGGGACGGGTGCTGTGCGGCATCGCGCTCGGGCTGGCGATGGCGGTCGGCGGCAGCTGGCTCAAAGAGCTGGCACAACCGCCCTATAGTCCGCAGCTACCCGCGGGCACGGGCGCGCGCCGCTCCGCGATGAGCCTCACCGCGGGCTTCGCCATCGGCGCTTGCTGCGCCGGTGTACTCGCGCAATGGGCGCCGTGGCCGAACACCTTGGCGTATCTGATCAACGTAGGCCTGTGCCTGATCGCCGCCGTGTGGGTCCGGCGTACCCCGGAAACCGTCTCCGGGCGGCGAAATCCGGGGAGCCTCCGCGACGACCTGCGCATTCCCGCGGCGGGGCACCGGCGCTTCCGCACGGTGGCATTGCCTGCCGCGTTGTGGCTGTTCACCTCCGCCGCGGCGGCCTACGCGGTGCTGCCCGCGCTGATGGCGCCTCGGGTCGGCGCGGCGCCGATCGCGTTCTCCGCCATGATCTGTGTCATCGCCCTCGGCTGCGGGTTCGCCGTCCAGTCCGTCGCGCGCCGGATCGACCGGCCCGGCACCGCGCGGGCGGCGGCGGTGGCACTGATCGCGGTCACGATCGGGATGGCGCTCGCCGCGACGGCTTCCGGTCTGTTGACCCTGTGGGCGACGGTGGCCGCCGCCGTGGTGCTGGGAGCCGGTTACGGCATCGGTCTGGTGGCCGGGCTGCAGGAGATCGAACGCATCGCCCGCCCGGACGATCTGGCCGGGCTGACAGCCGTGTTCTACTCCGCGAGCTACCTGGGATTCGGCACCCCGGCCCTGCTTTCGTTCCTGCACGACACGTTCGGTCTCGGCTATCCAGCGATGTTCGGTGCGGGCGCGCTCGCGGCGGCCGGATGCCTCGGTCCGGTGCTGCGCGACTATCGCGCCTGACGGTCACCGATCCGCCGCGCCGCTCTCAACTCTTCGGCGTCAACAGGACGAGCGGAATCTCGCGCGTGGTCTTCGTCTGATAACCGGCGTAGACCGACTGCGCGGAGGTGACCCGGGGCCACAACGCCGCCCGCTCCTCGCTGGTGGCCACTCGAGCCGTCATCGGCACCTTCGGCCCGTTGCGCACCGACACGACGACGTCCGGGTTGTCGCGCAGGTTCAGGAACCACGCCGGGTGGACGGGGTCGCCGCCCCGCGAAGCGACCACGACATAGGTGTCACCGTCGACGATCGGCGCCGTGAGCATCACCGCGTGCGGCCGGCCCGATTTGCGGCCGGTGGTGGTGAGCTCGAGCGACGGCATGCCGGAGAAGTCGTTGCCCAGTTTCCCGAAGCTGATCTTCAGTAGGACGCGATGCGCCGTATTCATGGCCTTCAGCGCGAAATTCGAGGGCATACGATCCTCACGATCGGCTCGACGGGTGGTTCGGCTCGACGACCCCCGCAACGGGAGATCACGAATCGTGACTGTACCCGAATCGGCGCGGCTCGCTCAGCGGGCGGACCACCCCGACCACCGCGCCACATCGATGGCTATCACCGGGCCCGGTGGCGGCTGCTGTTCGTACTGGGAGTAACGCGCGGTCAAGTGACCGATCGCCGCCTGCGCCTCGGCGCCGTCCGCGATGCGGGCCGCACCGTCGGCGCGAGCCCACCACAGCTGGGTCCAGTCGTCGCCGTACCGGTCGACGAGCACGGCGACCGCGGGGTTGGCCGCGATATTGTCCAGGCGGCGCAGCGCCGTGGTCGTCTTCGGTTTCGCGTCGACGCTGGTGTAGACGACCTCCCCCGCCACTGCGAAGACTATGGGCACCAAATGCGGGCGCAGTTGCGGCGAAACCGTTGCCAACCGTGCGACCGGACTGGTCGCGAATCGTTTGCGCGCCTCCTCGGAACTCAGCCGCACACCCGCCTCCTCGAGCTCGCCGTCCCCGGAAATCGGGGATCGAGTATGTTCCGCCCCCTATGCAACCGGACATTTGCCGTGAAATCACGGCGATCGACTACTACCACGCTACGGTCGAGTCAATGTGTGACCCGTCAAGAGGCTATGTCGTCAGAAGGTGGAGGCGGTTGTGGAAATCGATATCACTGCCCGGCTGAACCTAGCGTTCGAGATGTGGGAGCGTGCGCACGGGCGCCCGCTCGCCGACGATACGGTCGAGACATGGGTGACCGCAGCCGGGTACGACCTGGAACCAGGTCACCTGACGAAAGTTCGACGCGGTCAGGTCGCCACGCTCCCGGAGCAGACCCGCGCCGGGCTGGCCCACGTGTTCGGGCTCGACCCCAACTATTTCGTGTTCGATCCCGGTCCCGACCGGGCATGCGACGCCGAAGTGATCGCACACCTGGACAATTCGGCCCTGCGCCGCCTCGGACAGGCCGTGAACGGCGTATCGCTGCGCACCCTGCTGTACCTGGAGTCCGTCGCCGAAGTGCTCCGCCAGGCCGACGGCTTGCCCCCGTGCGAGCAAACCGCACAACTCTGATCGAACGACAGCGGCTCGGCTACGGCCCCCGGGAAGCCCGGCGGGCCGGCCACACCGCCACTCGCGGACACGATCGCATGACGCGTCGATAATCCAAGCTTGCAATATCGCATCGGTAATACGGCCGCACACAGGACGCCCCGGCATACCGATAGTGAATTCTAGGCAAACGTTAATTTTCCCATTTCGCACCGAGCGCGTCGCCGTGTAGCACTTTCCGCCGCGTCGTCAGCGTAATCCGAGCATCGACACGGCAGCGGAATATCCGCCCGCGCCGCTTTCCCGTGAAATACGCCCGAGTGGCGCCGCACCGCCCACCCCGCTATGCTCGGGCCGCGATATTTCGAAACTGCTTGTCGGTCTGCATATTTGGGGTGCCGCGGCACGCAGAAGGGGGCAGCTGTGCCGTTTCCCGGCGGCAAGCGCGAGTGCGGAAGTACGGAACTTGTCAGAGTTGTTGAATCCGGCGGTGAGTGAGCCCGGCGAAGGCGCCGTCCGGCATCCGAAACCGCCGTACGCGACATTGTGGGCCTGCGTTGTCGCGACCGCTGCCGTCGTCACGGCGGCGGTGTACTACGCGCCCGCCGAATTCCGGATCCCACTCGCGGCAGGCGCCACCGCCGCCGCCGTCGCCCTGTGCGCCGCCACCACGGCGGCCGTCCACTTCCGTCGGCAGGCCCGGCACGCCCGGCGGGACGCGGGCCGGGCCAGGGACGACCGAGCGCTCGTCGCCAGCGGCGCGGAGGCCGAGATCACCGCCGCGAGCGCGGCGGTCGCCGAATACGAAGCGCGCGCGAAGAGCAGTGACAGTCGTCGCGCCGCGGCCATGGCGGCCTTCGCGGGCGCGGCGGGCCGCATGCAGGCGATGACCACCAGCATGCTCGCGGAGCTGCGCGAGATGGAGCACCGCCACGGCGACCCCACCGTGCTCGCCGATCTGCTGCAGCTCGATCACCGCACCGCCCAGGCGGGCAGGCTCGCCGACAGCATCGCCGTGCTCAGCGGCGCGCGATCCGGCCGCCGCTGGGCCAAACCCATTGCGATGGAATCGATTCTGCGTGGCGCGATGGGACGTGTGGCGGGCTATCAGCGAGTCCGGTTGCGCGCGATCGCCGACATCGCGGTCTCCGGTCACGCCGCGGAAGGCGTCATGCACGCGCTCGCGGAACTGCTCGACAACGCCTGCAACTTCTCCCCGCCCACCACCGAGGTGCACGTCTACGCCGCCGAGGTTCCGGCAGGCGTGATCATCACCATCGAGGACAGCGGATTGGTCATGAGCGAGTCGGCGTTGCGCCGGGCCGAGGCGGCGGTCTCGGCAGGCGCGCCGGACGCCCGCGGGGCCGGAGCCGACCTGTCCTCGCTGACCGGGACCAGGCTCGGCCTCGCCGTGGTGGGCAATCTGGCGCGCAAGCACGGACTCACCGTCTCCTATCGGCCTTCCGCCATCGGCGGCACCGCCGTGGTCGTGGTGATCCCGCGAGACCTCACCACCCGCGCGGAACGGCCGCAGCCGTCCACCACCACGGGCACGCTGCCCGTCGCGCGGGAGCGGTCTCGCGCGGCCGCGCCGCTCGACCACGAATCCGCCGATCCGGAGGCCGTGCGTCCGTCGCCCGCGCTGGACGCTCCCGCCGTCGCGCCCCGAGCGCTGCCCAAGCGGCGTCGCGGCAGCACGCTGGCCGCTGTCCATCCCGAGGGCATCGGCGCACCGGAGGCCGCCGCACCGACTCCTCCTCCGGCACGACCGGACTCGCTCGGCGCGTTCCAGCGCGCGGTGTCCGGGCCCACGACCGGCAGCGCCACCACCACTCCCCCTGCCCCTTCCGTCTCCATGGAGAACGAACGATGACGACCTCCGAGACCGCCCAGCTGAGCTGGCTATTGGAACAGCTGCTCACCCGCACACCGCGCACCAGGCACGCTCTGCTGCTGTCCAGCGACGGGTTGAAGATCTGCCACACGCCCGAACTCACCGTGGACGGAGCCGACCAGCTCGCCGCCATCTCGGCGGGCATTCAGAGCCTCTCGCACGGCGCGTCGGTGGAATTCGGCGACGGCCGGCCCGGGGTGCGCCAGTCGATGACGGAGTTCTACGGCGGCATCCTGTTCATCGTCGAAGCCGGGCTCGGCGCGCACATCGCGGTCGTCGCCGCAGAGGACGCGGACGCCGGGCTGGTCGGCCACAATATGCGGGAGCTGGTGGAACAGCTCGGCGAACACTTGGCGGCCACGCCGCGCTTCCCGGGAGCGGGCGTGTCGTGAGCAGACCAGGCCGCGACGACGACCCCGATCGGCTCTACACGCTGACCGGCGGGCGCAGCAAACCGGACTCCGACACCTTCGATCTGGTCACCCTGGTGGTCAGCGAGTGCGCGCCGACGCCGGGCATGCAGTCCGAGCACGTGGCGATCCTCGACCTGTGCCGAGCTCCGACCGCCGTCGTCGAAATCGCGGCCGAGCTGCGGATTCCGGTCGGCATCGCGACCATCCTGCTGTCGGACCTGCTGCACGTGGGCAAGATCACCGTGCGTCCTCCGCAGGCCGGTCCGTCCGACTCGCCATGGCACTGCCTGCCCGACACCACGACGCTCGAGAAGGTGCTCGTTGGACTCCGCAAGCTCTGATCCGCGTCCCGCCCGCGCGGACGCGCCCCTGCACCGTGCGACCACGCGGGGACTGAAGGTCGTCATCGTCGGCGGTTTCGGCGTCGGCAAGACGACGATGGTCCGCGCGGTCAGCGAGATCCGGCCGCTCGATACCGAGGCGATCATGACCGACGAGGGGCTGGAGATCGACGATCCCGGTGGCGCGCCGGGCAAATCGACGACGACCGTCGCCTTCGACTTCGGGCGCATCACCATCGACGACGAGCACGTGCTGTACCTGTTCGGCGCACCGGGACAACAGCGGTTCCGGTTCCTCTGGGATCGGCTGTTCACCGGCGCGCTCGGCGCGATCGTGCTGGTCGACCCGCACCGGATCGCGGATTCCTGGTACGCGGTCGACCGGCTGGAACACCAGAAGACGCCGTTCGTCGTCGCCTGCAACGACTTCGGCGAGGGCCACCGCCCCGACGAGGTCCGCGACGCGCTCGACCTGGATCGGTACGTGCCGGTGATCGACTGCGACGCCCGCTCCCGCGAGTCCGGCAAGGGCGTCCTCATCACCCTCGTCGAGCACCTCTATTCCCGCGCGCCGTCCCCGGCGGCCCGGCGCCCCTTGTTCCCGACTCCGGAGGCCGCGTCATGACCACGCCCGCGCCGAGTTCCACCGACAGCTGCCCCGTCCGCACCGCACCGGTCACGTTGAGCGGACCGCGTTTCCATACCGACCCGCATCAGCTCTATCACGAGATGCGCCGGGAGCACGGACCGGTGGTCGCCGTGGAGCTGCCCGGCGGCGTCCCCGCGTGGCTGGTCATCGGCTACCGCGAATTGCATCAGGTGACCAACGATCCCGAGTTGTTCCCCCGCGATGTCGGGCGGTGGAACCAGTGGCCGAACATCCCGCCGGACTGGCCCTTGCTGCCGATGGTCGGGCAGCCGATGCCGTCGATCTATTTCACCGCGGGCGCGGAGCACCGCAGGCACGTGGCGATGGTGGAACCGGCGTTGGAGACGGTCGACACCTTCGAATTGCGCCGCACCTGCGAGGACCTGGCCGACCGCCTGATCGACGCGTTCTGCGGCAGGGGCGAAGCGGAGCTGGTCGCCGATTTCGCCGAACCGCTGCCGGTGCTGGCCCTGGCGCGGATCCTCGGCTTCCCCGACGCGGACGGACCGCGGCTGGCGTGGACGATGAAGACGCTCGCCGACGGCGGGGCCGACGCCCAAGCCGCGCATCAGCAGTTCGCCGAGCACATGGGGCGGTTGCTCGCGACCAAGAAAGTCGCGCGAGGCGCCGATTTGGTGTCCTGGATGCTGGCGCATCCCGGTCCGTTCTCCGACGAGGAATACGTCCTGGACCTGATGGCGGTCACCGCCGCCGGATACCTGCCCACGGCCGACTGGATCGGGAACTCGGTGCGGCTGATGCTCACCGACGACCGGTTCGCCGCGGCGCTCGGCGGCGGGCGACACAGCGTGGGACAGGCGATGAACGAAGTGCTGTGGGAGGACACGCCGACCCAGATCCTCGCCGGACGGTGGGCAGCCCGCGACACGCGGCTCGGCGACAAGGTCATCCGGGCCGGTGACATGCTGCTGCTCGGCCTGGCCGCGGCCAACGCCGATCCCCATGTGCGCCAGCATGTTTCCGACGGCGCCGAGCCGGCGCACTCGGGCAACAGCGCGCACTTCGCGTTCAGCTACGGCGAATACCGCTGCCCGTTTCCCGCGCAGGAGATCGCCGAGGTCGTCGCGCGCACCGGCATCGAGGTGCTGCTCGACCGGCTGCCCGACCTCGATCTCGCGGTGCCCGCCCAGAACCTGGTCCGGCGACCGTCGGCCTTCCTGCGCGGCATGACATCCCTGCCCGTCCGCTTCACACCCGTTCGCGCCGTCGGAGGTACCCCGTGAGCAGAGAATGCCCACACGCAGCAGCCCTTGTCATCGATCCGATGGTCGGCGACCTGGGCGGAGAGACCAGCAGGCTGCGCGCCGCGGGTCCGCTCACCCGGATCGAGTTGCTCGGCGTGCCCGCTTGGACCGTCACCCGGCACGCGCTGGCCAGGCAGCTGCTCGTCGACACCAGGCTGGTCAAGGACATCAACGCCTGGTCGCTGTGGCAGTCCGGCGCGGTGACCAGGCAGTGGCCGCTGATCGGTATGGTCGACGCGGGCCGTTCCATGTTCACCGTCGACGGTCCCGAGCACCGCAGGCTGCGGATCAAGACCACCCAGGCGCTGACCAAGCGCAGGCTCGACGCGCTGCGTCCCGCGGTCGAGCGGATGACCGCCGAACTGCTCGACGACCTGGCCGAGGCCGGACGCGACGGCGCGGCGGTCGACCTCAAGACGGTGTTCGCCTATCCGCTGCCGATGCGGGTCATCAGTGAGCTGATGGGCGTGGACCGCGCCGACCATCCGATGCTGCTCGACTGGTACAAAGCGTTCTTCTCGCTGCTGACGCCGCAGGACGAGCGGCTGCGGGTGATCGACGAATTGGACCTGTATTTCACCGAATTGGTGCGCAAGAAGACCGCCGACCCGACCGACGACCTGACCAGCGCCTTCATCGTCGGCGGCGACGACACCGAGCCGTTGACCGAAGAGGAAGTGGTCGGCAACCTGAAGGCGCTGGTGGCCGCCGGGCACGAGACCACGATCGGCCTCATCCTCAACACCGTGCGCGCCCTGCTGGCGCGGCCGGAGCAGTTGAGCGCCGTCCACGCCGGTGACCACACCTGGGACGCCACGGTGGAGGAGACCCTGCGCTGGGACAGCCCGGTGACCCATCTGCTCATGCGTTTCGCCACCGAGGACATCGCCGTCGGCGATACCGTCATCGAAAAGGGCGAGGGTGTGGTCATGTCCTACCGTGCGATCGGCCGGGACTTCGCCGTGCACGGCGACGACGCCGACGACTTCGACGTCTCCCGCCCGACGGCCAACCGGCACTTGGCTTTCGGCTACGGCCCGCATATCTGCCCCGGCGCCGCGCTCGCCCGCATGGAAGCGGGCATCGCGCTGCCCGCCCTGTTCGCCCGCTTCCCCGGCCTGCGCTTCGCCGTGCCGGTCGAACAGATCCGCAACCTGCCGGTGCTCACCCAGAACGACCTCGAAGCATTTCCGGTCTATCTCGGGAACTGATCCGTGACCGGCGAATTCGCACCGGCGCGCCCAGCTGTGCGACTCCGCACCCGTAGGGCCGGATCACGCCGAAGGACGTCGGTCTGCCGACAGTGGGCCGGCGGCGGTCGCCCGGCCTACGGCGAGCAGAGGTCGCAATACTCGCCGGGGTGACATCTCTGCTACGCACTCCTTAATGCTCGCCTTGGGCAGTCACTCCCAAC
The DNA here is from genome assembly GCF_044548645.1 of Nocardia sp. NPDC051929. Lineage (NCBI taxonomy): Bacteria > Bacillati > Actinomycetota > Actinomycetes > Mycobacteriales > Nocardiaceae > Nocardia > Nocardia sp. NPDC051929. Next base: position 209,733 of record NZ_JBIUCG010000018.1, read on the forward strand.
ACTGGGACGAGCGGAGGTGAAGGGCGGGCACTGCTGCCCGCGCAACCCAGCGTGCGACCCCGATCGCCAACCCTCAACCAGGATGATCCGGCAACGCTGTGACCCGGTCGAACACGGAAAGTTATCGGTCGCCGGCTATTCCGTGCGTGCGTTCCGGTCCGTGTCCGGGGCCGCCACGGACAACGCCGGGTGCCCGACCAGGCGGCGTCATCACC
>NZ_JBIUCG010000019.1:0-183469 GCF_044548645.1 Nocardia sp. NPDC051929
CTCCACTTCTACAATCACCACCGAGCCCACTCCGCCATCGGCGGTCGCCCACCGGTCACCCGACTGACCAACCTCCCCGGACATCACAGCTAGCCGACCGGTGTGCGCGGTCGGGTCGCCGCCGAACGGATCATTCCCTTGGTCCGCATGAGGAACTCGCCGAGATAGCTGTCGTGCGGGACCCCCGGACGCAACCACGTGGTCGGATGGTCACCCAGATAGAGGTTGGTGATCGTCGGCTCGTCCAGCAGCGCGTCGATGAGTTCGCGCCGCTCGGTCATCGCCGTGAGAACCAGCGAATCGCGCAGCGGGGCGACGCCGTCGGTGGGTGACCACGGCCCTACCCACACGCAGGGGGAAGGCGAGTTCCACACCGATCTGCGGCGCGGTGCTGCTGCCGACGAGGTGCACCGCGGGGCGCAGCACCGCCGCGCCGGGCGACAGTTCGTCCACGATGGTGTCACCACCGAGCAGCGGGCGCGCGTCGCCCGCGACTCGACTCAGGTAGTGGTCCATCGCCGCCGCGGATTCGGTGGGCTGCACGGTGAGGATGGCATCCGGGTGCTCGGGCGGCAGGCTGGGAATGGCCCCAACTCCGCGGCGAGCGCACGCGCCAGCGGCTCCGGATCGCCCTCGACCAGCACCGCGGTAGTGCAGGTGCAGGCGGTACCGCCGAGGTGGCTCACCGACTCGGCGATCAGCGCGACCTCAGCTCGCCAGTCCACGTCCGAGGTCACCAGGATCTTCGAGCGCCCCGGCCCTGGGTGAGCACCCGCGCGCTGCCACCGTACTTGTCGACCACGTCCTACCCGCCGTAGACGATGGCGAAATCGGACTCATAGATCGCCCCTGCGCGTCCAGACGGCGCATCCGTCGAGGGTGCGCCGGTCCTGCCAGTCGGCCACCGCGCCCTTCGGCATCGCGAGTTCGAGGGTGCCGCGCTGCTCGCGCAGTACATCGGCGACCCATTGCACCGACTGCCGCACGACGGCCAGCGGGCCTCCCGACGCGACGCTGACCAGTCGCGCGTATTCGTCGGGGCTGAGCCCGCCGATCTCGGCCTCGGTGAATACCTCGGCCGCCCGTTCCAGCACCGCGAATCGCTCGGCGGCGGGCAGCACCGCCGCATTGCGCATGGCCGTCAGCGCCCGGCGCACATACAGCGGCGGCACCTGGGAGATCTCCCCGAGCGCGAACTGCATCCAGCGGTCGAACATGACGAAACGTTTCGGCGCACCGGTGGTGCCGCCGCTCTCATAGATCCCCGCGATGACGCGGTCGGCGCCCGTCAGCCCGCGGGGGATCAAGTCCTCCACCGCGACCGTGCGGAATTCGTCGATGACGTTGGGGAAACGGCGCAGGTCGGCGAAGGTCCGGATATCGGCGACGGGATCGAAATCCAATGTCCGCGCGGGGCGCAGCCAGTACGGGCTGCCTGTCTCCTCGCTGAAATGCCAGGCCAGCACGGCGCGCAGGTATTCCTCCGCGTCGATCATCGCGTAGTCGTGCGCGGCGGGGTCCAGGATTACGGGGCGCATGCGCGGCCTCCAGTGATGTGCCCCGAATCGGGGTTTCAGCTCGAACGCCGCAATCCTCTCCCGGCCCGGTCGAGGGCAAACGCGCTGTCGCCCAGTTCGATCCGCCGATAGGACACTCGTATCGAGAACCGCGATCGACGCCGTGTACACGTTCGCCGAGCACGTACCGGTGGTACCCGCCGCGGCGTCGGCCGCTCGCCCCCGGCCTACGGGGATCCATTGGTGATGTCCATCACATCGTGTCAGAAATCGGCGGCCCGAAATGTCTTATGGGCAGCCGTCGATGACCGGGAGGTCCCGCCAGTTATGAGCACCATGTCACGGGGAGCAGATGCCCTGGATGAACGTTACCGCGCTTCCGCCTTCGTCAAGCGCTCGATCAACAAGGTATTCCCGACCCACTGGTCGTTCCTGCTCGGCGAGATCGCCCTGTACAGCTTCATCATCCTGCTGCTGTCAGGGGTGTACCTGACGTTGTTCTTCGATCCCTCTATGAGCGAGGTGGTATACGACGGCGCGTACCAGCCCATGCGGGGATTGACCATGTCCCGGGCCTACGAGTCGACGCTGAATCTCAGTTTCGAGGTCCGCGGCGGGCTGTTCGTGCGGCAGGTACACCATTGGACCGCGTTGCTTTTCGTGGCGTCGATGATCGTGCATATGTGCCGGATTTTCTTCACCGGCGCGTTCCGCCGCCCACGCGAGATCACCTGGGTGATCGGCTCACTGCTACTGATCCTCGCCCTGTTCGAAGGCTTCTTCGGCTATTCGCTGCCTGACGATCTGCTGTCGGGTACCGGCATGCGCGCGGCCTTCTCGGGTTTCACGATTTCCATCCCCGTGGTGGGCACCTGGTTGCACTGGCTGATCTTCGCGGGCGATTTCCCCGGCGACATCATCATCCCCCGTCTGTACATCACGCACGTGCTGCTGTTCCCGGCGATCATGTTGGCGCTGGTCGTCGCACACATCGGAATCGTCTGGTACCAGAAGCACACTCAGTTCCCCGGACCGGCCCGGAACGAGAACAACGTCGTCGGCACACGTATCGTGCCGGTGTTTTCTTTCGATCAGGGCGCCTTCTTCATGTTCACCCTCGCGACAGTCTCGTTCATGGGTGGCCTTTTCCAGATCAATCCGGTCTGGAACCTGGGTCCTTACAACCCGTCGCAGGTATCGGCGGGTTCGCAGCCCGACTTCTACCTGATGTGGACCGACGGCATGGCACGCCTCATGCCGCCTTGGGAACTGTACATCGGCAACTACACCGTGCCGGCGGCCTTCTGGGTCGCGCTGGCGATGGGATCGGTGCTCTTGGCGCTGATGGTGTACCCGTGGATCGAGAAGCGTCTTTCGAGGGACACCGCGCATCACAATCTGCTGCAGCGGCCGCGAGACGTGCCGGTGCGCACAGCAATCGGCGCCATGGCCCTCACGTTCTACGTGGTGCTGACGCTGGCGTGTGTCAACGACATCATCGCACTGAACTTCGACATCTCGCTCAACGCGACGACCTGGTTCTTCCGCATCGCGGTGCTGCTGTGCCCGCCTACGGCCTACTTCCTTACCTACCGAATGTGCCTGGGTCTGCAACGCAGCGATCGCGCGGTACTCGCCCATGGCATCGAGACCGGCGTGATCAAACGCTTACCGCACGGCGAATACATCGAGATGCACCAGCCGTTGGGCCCAGTCGACGACCACGGCCACCCGGTTCCGCTCGAATACCAAGGCGCCCGGGTACCGAAAAAGATGAACAAACTGGGGTTGGCGGGCAAGCCCGGACCGGGCTCGTTCCTGCGCCCGGATCCGGCGCCCGAAGCGGAGCGCCTGGTGATGACCGAGCACACCGAAGAACGCAGGCAACTTGCCGTTCTCCGGGAATACCAGCAGCGCCGCGACAACGAAAGGCACGACCGATGAGACGGAGGCGCGCCGGGCACGCCGAAGACTACGGCCTGCTGGTCCCCGCGGCCACCGTCGCCAGCGAGCACGCGGGTAACGTCGTAAGAGACACCCTGCGCGTCAACGGGATCCGTTCCACTGTGGGACGGACCGACCGACGCGGCCGACTCCACCGCCTGCTCGTTCTCGTCTTCCCCGAGGACGCCGCGCGGGCCTACGAGGTGATCTGCGCCCATACGAGCCAGCCTGAATCTTGAAGATGCCACTCGAAGTGGTCGCCAGTGTGTTCGAAGCCGATTCTGTGGACATCGCTCGTGCGGTCAGTTCGTGGAGCGGTGGCGCTGGGAGCGCCGCGAGCAGGACTCCTGTCGGCGGATTCGGACGTACCTATTGCCAACAAGACTGATCTGTCTCTATTTTCAACGAGACAGATCAGTCTCTTTCGGCGCGACGGATGGAGTCCTTCATGGCTACGGAGTCAGACTTGCGGGCGGGCGCCTGATCATCGGAGCCGCGAAGGAGACGCCTGCCACGATGCTGGCCGCCCATCACATCGAATTCGGCGCGCCGCTCGCCGTGGGCGAACTGCCCCGGCCGGTTCCGCTCCCCGGGGAGGTACGGATCAAGGTCGCGGCGACCAGCGTCAACCCCGTCGACATGCACACCGGTCGCGGGAACGGCTACGTCCAGTCGATGACACTTCCGCTCATCCCGGGCTGGGACGTGGCGGGAACCGTCGATGCGGTCGGGTACGGCGTGGCGCGGCACCGAGTCGGCGACCCGGTCTTCGGCTTGGCCCGGTTCCCCCATCCGGCCGGGGCTTACGCGGAGTACGTGACGGCGCCCGCACACCACGTGGTGCGCGCTCCGGCAGGCCTCACCATGATGGAGGCGGCCGCGCTGCCGTTGTGCGGGCTGACCGCCTGGCAGATGCTCCGAGCGGCGAAGGTGGAGCGGGGCAAGCGTGTCCTGATCGACGGCGCCTCCGGCGGTGTCGGACACCTCGCCGTGCAGATCGCTCGCGCGCTCGATGCGGAAGTGATCGCGCTCGCTCGGCCCGAGCACCACTCGCTGGTCACCTCATGGGGCGCCGACGACTGCGTGGACTATCGGGACGCCGCGGCGGTGGCCGCCATCGACATGGCCGACGCCTTGTGCGATGTCGTAGGCGGCGATCTGGCCCTACGGCTGTTCGACCGGATCGCCCCGGGCGGCTGCGCTGCGCTCGCCTTGGGTTGGGCAGTCCCGGACTACCGGGCTGAGGCTGATGCGCGTGGGATCGACGCGGTGTCCTGCTTGGTCGACCCGGATCCCGTAGGCCTGAGAGCCTTATCCGAACTCGCGGAAGCCGGTTCCTTGCGCGTGCACATCGGAGCGACCTTCGGCCTCGCGGAGGCGAGTCGGGCACAGCAGTGGGTGACCAGCCGATCCGGCATCGGCAAGGCCGTCATCGTGATGCCGGACTCGGCGGAATGACCACCCAGCGAACCGGGACGCCGGCAGCCCCGCCCCGGCAACAGGGCACCGCCGGTTCACGCGCCCCCCGGCTGCGTGGGCCGGCGCTTCGAGAAGCGGTGCTCGACATCGCCTGTCAACTCTTCTACGACAACGGTGTGCATGCCGTCGGTGTGGATGAGGTCGTGCGCCGCGCCGGCATCGCCAAAGCCAGCCTCTACCGGTGGTTCCCCACCAAAGACGCGCTCATCCTCGCGGTTCTCGACCGAATCGACCAGCAACTGTGGGCACGGTGGGACGAGGTGGCGAAGCAGTTCGCCGACGATGCCGAGGCAGAGCTGCGGACCCAGATCACGTGGATGACCGACATGGCGGCATCACCTGGATACCGAGGCTGCGCCTTCGTCAACACGGCGGCCGAATTCTCCGAGAGCCATGACGAGATCCGTGACCGCTGCCTCCAGCACGAGCGGGAACTGGGCATGCGCCTTCGCAGGCTTGGTCGACGCCTTGCCGTGCCCGACCCCGATTCCTTCGCCGACCAGCTCCAGTTGGGGATCGTCGGCACATTCACCACCTCGGGCCTGTTCTCCAGCGCGGGCCCCGGGCGGCGACTCCCCGCGCTCCTCGACGCGATACTGGCGGCGAATCTCGGTCGCTGAGTGCAGCGCCACTGTGGGCAAGGCTGCTGAGCGACCGCACCGCGGCGGACCGAATGCCGGATCATCGCCGTCGGGCCCGCTGGGCTGCCTCGCGATCGGTGATGATCTGCTTGCGGCGCTGCGTCATCGCTTCGGCGGGTGAGCCGGCGCCGACGATCGCCTCGAACACCGCGCGTGCGTCCTCGAGCGCGTCACGTGCGCCGACTCCGGCGGCCGGAGTGATGGCGTGGTCGGCGTCACCGATCAGGAGCACCGAATCCTGAGGCGCGCGCGCTCCGTCCAGGGGAACGTCGCGGGCGTTGCTGACGTGCACCAGTTCCGTGTGCGACAGCAAATCCGACACCAGCGCCTCGATGGAAGGCGTTGCTGCCAAGATGGTTTCGGCCCATTCACCGGTCGGCCGCATCCCGATATCGTCGCGGGAAGCGGGGAGGGGTTCGCGCGGGATCCGCACGAACCACAGAGCCGCCGGATCCTCTGGGCGCCAGATGTGCCCGAAAGTACTGCCGGCACTGCCGTCTTCGGCGACCTCGGCGAAGAAGTGCAGGACCGCGGGTGCGGTGGCCGGCGGGGAATCCAATGGCGTGCCGGTCATCCCGTACAGCACGACGTCACCGGCGTAGACCGGGATGCGGCCGGGTTCCAGGCCCGCGCGGACCACGGAGTCGATACCGTCGGCGCCGACCACCAGTCCCTCGGCGGCGACGACGTCCGCGCCGCGCCGGATCTCGTGGCCGTCGTCACCCGAGGTCACCTCGGTGATCGGCTCGCCGTAGCGCAGCTCCGCGCCGGAGCCGGCGACGAACTCCGACAACACACCCATGAGGTTGCGGCGCAACCAGAAGCGATGACCGCGACTGGGCATTTCGCTGCGCCGACCGCGACTGTCTTCATAGTCGAGCCCCGCCAGCGGATACGAAACCGCGTGCAGCGCCGAACGATCGACACCCATCGCCTCCATCGCGTCGTGCCCGCGCCCATCGATGAACAGAAACGCCCCGGCTCCGGGACCGGGGCGCTGCTGCTCGTAGACCGTTACCTGACGACCTTTCCGCGCGAGACCACCGGCCAGGCAACTACCCGCGATCCCACCACCGATAACACTGACCATGTAACTGCGATCTCCTAGCGTTGTCGTGCCGACGGCCACCCGCTGGGAGGGGCACTCATCCAGATTGCCATGCTCGGCCGAACCTTCGCCGAGGACTGATCGACCGAGCGCGGGATGGCGCCTCCGCAGAGCACGTCTCACGATGGCAGAGCGGGCCACCCAGTCCAAAAGCTCTTCGTGGCAACAGAATCCGAGTGGGCACGGGTCGACACATGCGCTCCCCCATCGCATCGACGGCGCTCAGCTCGGTGGAATTCGCTTCAGGCTGCCGACACTGAGCGATCCACTCGCCCCGGTGCGCAGTGTCGCCTCCGCCGCGCGGACATAGCCGAGAGGGTCTTTGTCTACGGGCTCGACGCCGGCGTAATTGCTCGCTTCGTAGGCGGCGAAGGCGACGGCGAGTTGGTGGCGGCGCGCCAACCCGGCCAGGCGGCGGAAGTCGGTGAGCCCCTCACGTTCTTCCTCGGCCATATGGTCGCTGTTGGCCAGGTTCGCCGCAGCTACGGCCGCGTACCAATCGTCGGTGCCGACCTGGTGTCGCGCTACTTCGGCGACCGCGTCCCTGATCTCGTTGTGGTCGTGGATGGCGTCGAGTGTCTCGTCCTCCGTCCCGCTCGCGCGCCGGGCCGCGATCCCTGCCTGGAGCAGCTCGGGATAGAAGATCTCCTCCTCGGCCTGCGCGTGCAGCTCGAGGAAGGCCGCCAGTCTGTCCCAGATCGCGGACAGCGCGGCGGTTTCCCCGCGATCGATCTGCTCCAGGATCGCGAACAGCCGCCGCTGCTCGTGATGGTCATCGAGAATCAGCTCGGTAATGTCCACATTTCCTCCCTGACGCCGCGTTCGAGTAAGCATTGGACTCGACGACCGACTGCCGCGCGGGCAGCCGGAACGTCCATGGGAACCTGACGACAACGTACTACCGAGCCGCGGCCCGACGCTCACATTCCGCCGCGGAACCCGCATGGATACCCGATCGCGAGCATCAACGACAAAGTGCCTCGCCGTGAAACGGCTGACCGAACCTCGGGAGCGACAGCGTTGCGACCGATCCTCCGTTTCCGCGTGGTAGGTGTGGGTAGCTCGGTGGTGGTGAGGTTCGCTCGGCTCGGTGGGAGGAACGGTGTCTCGTTCGCTGATGAAGGTGATTTCCGCGGCCGCGCTGGTGTGCGGCCCGGTTTCCGTCGGAGCCGGTGCGGCGGCCGGTGTACCGCAGTTGCCGTTGCCGCCGATCGGCGGTGGATCGGGGATCGTGATCGATGACCGGGCCGAATGCACGCTCACCGCCATCGGCTACGACGCGGCTGGCAGGCTGGTCGGTTTGACGGCGGGGCATTGCGGCGAGCCCGGGGCGCAGGTGGCGTCGGTGACCTATCCCAGCTATGGGGTGCTGGGGCGGTTCGTCTACGCCGATCACGAACTGGACTACGCGATCATCCAATTCGATGACACGCGGGTCGCTCCAGCCCGCGACGTCGGTGGTTTCGCCATCGACGGCCTCGGCGCACCCGCGCGATTTCCCGACGTGGTGTGCAAGAAGGGCCGCACGACCGGCCGAACCTGCGGTGTCGCCTGGGGCGACATGATGGGCCGCGGCAGCGACACCTGGACCCAAATGTGTGTGCTCAAGGGCGATTCCGGCGCGCCGGTGGTGATCGGTTCGACCCTGGTCGGCATGGTCAACGCCTACTGGGGCATGGGGTGTCTCGGGCCCGAGGTGGGAACCGACATCAACGCCATCCTCGCCGACATCGACTCCCGCGACGACGTCGGCGCCGGATTCCGTCCCATCTGATCCCAGCAGTGTGACCAGCACGCGGGTCGAGCGAACTTCGGCATCGCAGTAGCGACCCGAATACAGCGTTTCTCCCGCCTCCGGTTCCGGAATATCGGTCGAACAGCTGACATTCAGATGCGGTGCGCATGCTCTACATTCGGGTCGGTGTCGAATCGACCGATCGTGAAGGCTACCGCCGACGCCCGGTCGAACGGGTGCGTCCACGGTCTGGGGTTGGAAATGGGTCAGTGTGTGCAACGAATCTTGGGTGCTGTCGTCCTGGCCGCCGCGGTCGTGATCGCCGGTTGCGCCACATCCGACGATTCGCCGGGTCCGGCAACCAGATCGGCGGCCGCCGCGACAACGACCGCAACCGCCAGAACCCCCGGCGCACCGGCGTCGAGCGCCGCGCCGCCACCGGAGACGGTGCCACTCTTGCAAGGCGACAACCGCATGCGCGGTCCGGGGACGGTGTTCTCGGGCTGCACTCCCGATGCCGGTGACAAATTCACCCGCGGCGGCCAGGTGTTCGATCCGCTGACCGGCACGAACAAGCCGATCCCCCAACCGATTCTCAAAGCGCCCGAGCAACTCGTCAACCACTTCTGCACGGTGATGGGTACGCCTCGAAATGTGCGCGTCGTGTACATAGTCTCGGTTCGCACACCTGCTTCGGGTCTGGATGCCGAAAAGTACTCGACCAGGATCGAAGCGTTCGGAGTGAACGATCGCGCACCTGTCGCTCAGGCGCCTTGGCCCGCAGACCTCGCACTCGACAAGTTCTCGGTGCTGGCCCCGACAGAATACGGTTTCATCGTCCGAGTTCGTTCGCGCGTCGTCGGATTCGACCTCGATACGCTCGCCGTTGCCTGGCAGCTCGACGAAGGCCAGCTCTACAGCGACCGCTACAACGGTCGGAGTCTCGCAAGGGAGTTGGGGACGCAGAGCGGCCAGAGAATCGTATTCAACAGCGCGAAGGACGGCTCCGAGATCGCGCGGTTCGATGGCATCGGCCTCGCGGGCGGAACGGCCATCGATTCACCGCATACGACAGCGGACAACGGCTTTTTCGTCGCACAGGCCGGTCGGCCCGACTACCACCTCTTCTACTTCGATTCGGCTGCCGCCGCGCTCGTCGGACCGATCGCGCCCTTCGCGCAGTCGTTCCAACGCAGCGGAAACCTATTGCTCGCGTATGGGCGGGGAGGCAGCGACAGCGCCTATCTGAACGTCTACGACATGAACAAGAAGACGTTCGTCGTCCAGAAGTCAGGTAACGACGCCGCCGGCCTCGGGTTCCAGCACGTCTACCTCGCCGGCAAGTATCTCTACATCCAAAACGCCGATGACAGCCCCGTCATAGACCTCACGACACTGAACAAAGTCGCGAGCGGATGGCATCAGCGCCCGATGGATGTCATCGGCGACTGGATCCTGGTGATCTCGGGCAAAGTCTCGAACAACTATGCGACCTGCTTCGACACCCGCGGTGAATTCATCTGCTACGAGACCGGAGTCCTGTACCACAGCCCGAATGGTTCTTATCCGGGTGAGTGGTATTAGCCGTTCGGCCAGGGGATCGGTCAATCGGCCGACGGAGGCTGCGCGGCCGACGGCCCTTCGGTCAGGGCGGCCAGGACCGCCGAAGTGTCGTGATAGTAGGGCCGGAATTCGGTGATCAGGCCGTCTCGAAAGCTGATCCATTGCAGCAGTGAGGTTTCCAGTATCCGTCCGGTGCGCCGCGCACGTAGACGACCCCGGCTGTAGACCACGACGCTGGCCTCGTCGTCGAGGAAATGCTGCTCGTCGAACCACAAGCCGTCCCAGCTCTCTCGCATCGCGGCGAGGAATCTCCGGAATCCGTCGTGTCCATGCCAATCGCCGCCATAGGGCAGGCTCGACGCCTGGCGCATGACCACATCCGGCGCCAGATGCCGGGCCATTTCCTCGAACCCGGACCCGTCGGTCAGATACGCCGCCTCCGACGCGTAGAAGGCCCTCAGGGTGCTCATCACATCAGCTGTCATGCGCACGATCCTGGTCACCGCCACCCCGCCCGCGCTGGCGGGAATCAGCCATCGTGCTAGATGGGGGTCGGTTGTGTTACCTCTCCCCCACTGTCTCTTGTCATAGGAGTGACGGCCGTGGTTCCCGGCAGCTAGAGCGTGTCTCGAAGTAGAGCTGTAGGTGTGAGACTGGTTGGCAGGCTGACGGTTTGAGATATGGCGAGGTCTCCGGTAGTTGGTTGATCGACCAAGATTCAACTGAACACCGGAGACCTCGTGACCACCCTAGCGGTGACCGCGCGAGCGGATCTGACCGATGCCCAATGGGCACGGCTGGAACCGCTGCTACCCACCCCGAAACGACCCGGCCGACCCTCGGGATGGACCCGACGCCGCCTGCTCGACGGGATCCGCTGGCGAATCCGGGTCGGTTGCCCGTGGCGTGACGTCCCACCGCAGTACGGATCCTGGCAGGCGATCTATGCACTGTTCCGCCGCTGGACCCGCGCCGGGGTGTGGGCAGCGGTGCTGCGACAACTCCAGGCGATCGCCGACGCCGCCGCACAGATCGGCTGGCTGGTGAGCGTGGATTCCACGATCATGCGTGCGCATCCACACGCCGCCGGTGCCCGCCGCCACGGCGACCGCCAGGTCGAACCGCCCGGCGGGCACCGCGCAGAACCCACCGATCACGCTCTCGGGCGTTCCCGAGGCGGGTGGGGCACCAAACTGCACCTGGCCTGCGAACACGGCCTGCGACCGTTGTCGCTGCTGCTCACCGCCGGTCAAGCCGGCGACAGCCCGCAATTCGCCGCGGTCCTCGACAGCATCCGGGTACCGCGCCTCGGTCGCGGACGGGCACGCGTGCGTCCGGACCGGGTACTGGCGGACAAGGCGTATTCCTCGGCCGCCAACCGCGCCTACCCGCGCGAGCGTGGCATCCCCGCCACGATCCCGGTCCCGGCCGATCAAGCCGGACACCGCCGCAACCGCGGCCGCCGGGGCGGGCGACCACCGGCATTCGACCGTGAGATCTACCGGCACCGCAACACCATCGAACGTGGCATCAACCGGCTCAAACAACACCGTGCCGTCGCCACCCGCTACGAGAAACTCGCCACCCGCTACCTCGCCGTCATCCAGATCGCCGCCATCGACCAATGGCTATGACCCCGACACCTACTTCGAGACACGCTCTAGGTCGAAATCATCCTGTGGGTCGCACGAGGTCGCTTCCCGACAGCCGGTAGCGGCGCGGCGCCCGGTCCGCTCATGACTCCTCGGACCCGAGCGAGCGCCTGGCCTTCGTCCGCCACGACGCGTTCGGGGCCCCCTCCCCACGAATCGTCCGCCGGACGTCAGTCGATGGATGCGGACGCCTCGTCGCGAAGGGCGGCGATCGTGGCGCGCAGTGATTCCGCGGGGGGCGTCGGCTCGATGCCGAAGGCCGCGGTCGCGGCCGAGGAGTCGATCACGAACGGACGATCGAACTGATACCGCAGTTCGCGCATCTCGCGGGCGTTGGGATCGAAGAGCCCTCCGACCCAGAGCACCGCGGCGGGCATCCGGCTCACCCGCGCGGGCGGCGCGTCCGCGACCGTCGCCGCGAGCCCGGCGAGTTCGCGAAGGGACATCGGCGGCGCGGTGGGCGTGTGCCAAGCGCGGCCCCAAGCGTTTTCGTCGTGGGCGACCGCGACGAGAGTACGTGCGGTGTCGGTGACATCGGTCCAGCTGTGCGCGGCGTCCGGATCGGCGGGGAACAGCACCCGGCGGCCGGCCAGCACGGCGGGCAGCGCCGCGACGGTGAACGCCGACGTCGCTCCGGCGCCGAGGTAGTCCGATCCGCGTACTTCGGCGGTGCGGACGCGGCCCGCTTCGTGCGCCGCCAGCGCCTCGGTCCAGAGCTCCGCGCGCACGCGCCCTTTCACGCTGTTGGGACGCAGCGGGTGCTGTTCGCTGATCGGACCGTCGACCTGACCGTAGCCGTAGAGGTTTCCGACGCTCAGCAGCGCGGCGCCGGTAGCCTCCGCCGCCTGCAACACGGCGGCGGCCAGGGGCGGAAAGTCGCTCGCCCAGCGGTGATACGGAGGCTGCGCGCACTGGAAGATCACCTCCGCGCCCGCACAATGCCCGATCAATGCCGCCGAGTCGGTGGCGTCGGCGGCGACGCGCTCGATCAGCGGATGATCCGGGCCGACGCCGCGCCGGGTTATCACGCGCACCTGGGCGCCGCGTGCGGCGAGCAACGCGGCGGTGGTCGCGCCCACCGGGCCGGCTCCGATGACAACGTGCAGAACCATGGCAATCCATCCTGTCGAGCGTTCCGTTTAGAGAACAGTGTTCTCAATGCGGCTTCACCGTAAGTCAGAACAATGCGTGAAGTCAAGAGCACTGTTCACCGAACCAACATATGTTCTGTTATCGGTTGCTTGTTCTCTACACTGGGGAGATGTCCGCCCGATCCCTACGCGCCCGCATCCGCTCCGAGATGACCGAGGAGATCAAAGAGGTCGCGCGCAGACGGTTGGCCGTGGACGGCGCGAACCTGTCCTTACGCGGGGTCGCACGGGATATGGACATCGTTCCGTCCGCGCTCTACCGCTACTTCCCGAGCCGGGACGACCTGTTGACCGCCTTGATTCTCGACGCCTACCGCGCCCTGGCCGCCGAAGCCGAAACCGCCGACGCGAAGGTTCCCACCGCCGATCTACGCGGCCGGTGGCTGGCGGTGTGCTCGGCGGTGCGAGACTGGGCGCTGGCCCATCCGGCCGAATACGGACTGCTCTACGGCAGCCCGGTACCCGGATACTCCGCACCCGAGGACACCGTGGCCCCCGCCACGGCCGTTGTCTTCCGGCTGGTCGCCATCGCGCAGGAGGGGGCGGGAAAACTGACACCGCCACCGCTTCCGGCCCCGCTGCCCGCGCCCGTCCGCACCGACCTGCGCCGACTCATCGAGCAGAAGCCGCCCGCCGACATGCCCGAAGACGTACTCGACCGGGTCTTCGTCGGCTGGACCCAGCTGTTCGGCCTGATCAGCTTCGAGATCTTCGGCCGCCTGAACGGAACCATCGACGCCCGCGACGAATACTTCGGTCACCACATGAACGTGATGGCCGACCTGGTCGGCCTGCCGTAACCCGGCCGGCGGTCTCCTCGCCGCCTTCTTCGCAGCCCGGCCTCGATCCGGTCCGACCAGTTCATCTGTACGACGACATGGCGGCGTGTCCGCACCGGCGTGCGGGTAGCGCACGCCGGGCGGCGCTACGGTACACAGCACCGAGATTCTCCGCGTTCCATTCGACCGAACACGACTCATTCGTGGAGGAACATTGCCGAGCTCGTTCACTCGCAGGGGATTTCTGTCCAGTGCGGCCACTTCGGCCACGGCCGCGGCCGCCGTCACGACCGGAGCCGCGCCGGGCAAGGCCCGAGCGGACACCGATCCGGACAAGCCGAACATCCTGGTGATCATCGTGGACGAGATGCGGACACCCGTGTGGTTCCCCGACCAGCAGACGCTGGACGCCGTGCTGCCGAACATCGCACGGATCCGCCGGGGCAGCGTGTCGTTCGAGAATCACTACACGGCGGCCAACGACTGCACACCCGCCCGGGGTTGCCTGCTGACCGGCCTCTACGCGCAGCAGACCGGGGTCATGGTCGTGTCGGAATCGACGTTGTCGCCGCTGTTCCCGACGTGGGGGTCCATGCTGCGCGACCACGGTTACGACACCACATACTGGGGCAAGTGGCATCTCGGCAGCTACCCGGATCGCACACCGGGCGCGCTCGAAGCCTACGGATTCCACGGCGGCACCTATCCCTCACCGAACGGCGCGCCGGGTCAAGGGCTGCAAATGGATCCGAAGATCGTCGACCAATTCGTCGACTGGTTCCACAACGATTCCGGCAATGCGCCCTGGTGCACGACGGTGTCGCTGGTCAACCCGCACGACATCCAATGGTGGCCGCGCTGGACCCGTCGCGACCAGTTCAACGCCGACATCCCACGCTGGATGAACGAGCTGCCGCCCAATTTCGAGTCGCTCGAACAACTTTCGCGCAAACCGCGCCTGCAGATGGCGCTGGTGCAGGTCTCGGCGGTGGCGTTCGGAGCGGCGCCCTACGGAACGCCGGAAGCCATGCAGGCCTGGATCGAGATGCGCAATCTGTATCTGTGGGCGCAGCAGCAGGTCGATATCCAGATCGGCCGCGTGCTGGACACCTTGCAGTCGCGTCCGGACGTCGCCGCCAACACCGTCGTCGTCTTCACCTCCGACCACGGGGATTACGCGGGCTCCCACGGCCTGCACGGCAAAGGCGGCGCCGCCTACGACGAGGCGCTGCGCGTCCCGCTCTACGTCCACGATCCGCGCGGCCACTTGAGCCCGGTGAACGGGACGAGCACCAGGGACCAGCTCACTTCCAGTGTCGATTTCACTCCCCTGCTGCTCACCATCGGCACCGGCGGCGACGAATGGCGCGGCGACGGACGCTACGAACATCTCAGCGGGCGTCTCGACATCGCCGCGCTGTGCCGCAACCCGGCAGCCGCGGGCAGGCCGTGGGTCGCCCATACCACCGACGAGGCTTCGATCGAGGAAGCCGCGATGCTGTTCGATCAGAACGCCCCGGGCCACGTCGCGATGGTGCGCACCCCCGACGCGAAATTCGCCTCCTATTCCCATTGGGTGCACGGCCGGATCCAGATCGACCCGGCGGCCGCACAGGAATTCGAGCTCTACGACTACAGCACCGACGGCGGCAGGCTCGAGCTCGACAACCAAGCCGCCACCGGGAATCCGTTGCGCGGCGAGATGGAGTCGCTGCTGGACAACGTCATTCGCACCGAGATCCAGCAACCGCTGCCGCCGTATCTGCGGGCCGCGCAGGACGAAGGCATCGGCGACTACCTCTCGGCGCAGACGAACGTGTTGATCCAAGCCGAACGCATCGGCAACGCCTTGCTCGATGCCGTGCCGAAGCCGTCCTAGCTCCTACAGCAAGCCCCGCACGCCCAGGTCGCTGACGTATTTCTCGATCAGCTCCCGGGAGATCTGCGGAATATCCTGATCGGCGCCGATTTTCGCGGCTCGGACGGCAGCACGGAATTTCTCCGCGGGCAATGCCGAGCCACGAACGGCCGGGGCCGGTCGTCGATAGGCGTGCAACAACGGCAGCACGGAGGCCTGGCGCTGAGCTTCCGGCAACGCCCGCAGGGAGGTCTCGAATCGGGTGACCCACTCGCCGTAATCGGCGATCCGCTCGATGCGATGGCCCGCCTCGATCAGCCAGTCGACGAACTCGTCGAGCGAGTGGCCGTCGTCGTGCGGGTTGAGCACGTCGAAACTGTGGAAACCCGTCCCCGCCATGGCGCCGAGAGTGGTGATCGCCTCGGCGGTGAAATCGGCGGGCAGGCCGTCGTAGTGGGCGCGCGAGCGTTGGCCGTTCGCGTCGGTGCGGTAGAAGGAGAACGGCGCGATTCCCGTGACGAGCAGGCTCAGCAGCAGCCGGGTGAAGATGTCGGGCACGTTGAGCTGACCGGTGTAACGCCGGTCGGCGAGGATCATGTCCGACCGGAACACCGCCACCGGAAGCCCGCACAGGTCATTGGCCTCGCGCAGCAGCACCTCGCCTGCCCACTTGCTGTTGCCGTAGCCGTTGGCGTAACTGTCGTCCACCGCGCGCACCGCGCTGAGCTCGCGGATGTCGCCGTCCTCGGCGAAGACGGCCGGGTCGATCTGCGTGGCCACGGCGACCGTGGACAGATAGGTGAACGGCTTGAGCCGCGTGGTCAGGGCGAGACGGACCAACTCGGCGGTGCCGACCACGTTGGGGCCGAACAGTTGCCGATACGGCAGCACGTGGTTGACCAGTGCGGCGGGATGCACGATCACGTCGACCTGTTCGGCCAGCCGTCGCCAGGTCCGATCGTCGAGCCCCAGGTTCGGATCACCGATGTCGCCGGGGATCACCTCCAGATGCGCGGCGGCCAGCTCCCGGAACTCCTGGACCAGGCCGGGATCTCCGGTGTCGAAGGCGCTGTCGAGTCGCTTGCGCGCCGCGGCGGCGTCGGAACCCCGGACCAGGCAGACCAGCGTGCCTCCGCTGTCGTGCATCCGCCGCAGCCATTCCAGGCACAGGAAACGGCCGAGGTAGCCGTTCGCGCCGGTCAGCAGCACCGTGCGCACGGTTGCGGAGGGGCGCGCCAGATTCGGCGCCTCGGCGAGTGTGCGGGCGTCGAGGAACTTGTCGAGGGTCAGATCGGCGGCGCGGACCTGCGACTCGGCGCCATGCACAGAGGAGTAGGTGGCGCCCCGCGTACCCGAGGCGCGCTCGGCCGCGATGTAAGCCGCCACCTCGCGCAACCCGTTGGCCGGGCTGGTCACCACCGACACCGGCACCTCGACCTCGAAGATCTCGTGCAGCAGATTCGACAGCGACAACGCCGAGAGCGAATCGCCGCCGAGATCGCCGAAGTGCGCGTCCGGGCGCAGATCGGCGTCCGCGCAGCCCAGTACGGCCTTCGCCGCGCGGCTCACCGTCTCCAGCACGGGCAGGTGCTCCGCGGTGCGGCGCAGATCGAGCAGTTCGTTCGCCTGCCCGGCGGCCTGTTCGGCGTAGAGCTCCTGCAAACGCGGCTCGTAGTGTTCTTTGAGCTTGGGCCGCAACAGCTTTCCGATGCCGCTCAGCAATCCGTTGGCGGTGGTGAACGGTTCCGGCTCGATCAGGAACTCGCGCGGGACCTCGTAGGACTGCAGCTCGGCGTCCTTGGCCAGCTGTCGCAACGAATCGCTCAGCGCCGTCCTCATCTTCTCCGGATCTCCCCAGGCCAGCACGTCCTCAGTGGGCACGATCACGGCGAGCAGATAGGCACGTTCGCTGCTGCCGTACACGAAGATCTGCCGGATCAGCGGACTGGTCGCATAGACCGACTCCAGACGCGAGACCGCGACGAATTCGCCCTGGGAGAGTTTCAGCACGTTGTTGCGCCGATCGACGTACACCAGGTGATCCGGGCCGAGTTCGGCGACGATGTCGCCGGTTTTGTAGAAGCCGTCGGAGTCGAAGACCTCGGCCGTGACCTCGGGCCGCTTGTAGTACCCGGAGATCAGGGTGCTGCTCTTCAACAGCAGCTCGCCGCGCGGATGCGGCTTGTCGGTCCGGAAGTAGCCCAGCTCGGGGACGTCGACGAGTTTGTAGTCCAGTACCGGCGGCCGCTGCACCCGTTCGTCGATGACGACCACGCCGCCCGCCTCGGTGGATCCGTAGCCGTCGTGCAACTCCAGATCGAGCACCGACTCGACGAACGATTTCATCTCGGCCGACACCGGGGCGCTCCCGCAGATCGCCATGACCAGTCGTCCACCCAGGAAATGTTCGCGCAGTTCGGTTTTCACCTCCGCTTCCAGCGCGACGCGGTCCACACCGGGTCCGTAGCGCCGGTCCACCTCGCTCTGGTAGCGCTGGAAGACCATGTCGCACACGCGCGGAACGAAGAACAGCTCGGTCGGCCGGGCGAGCGCGATGTCGTCGAACAGCGTCGACATATCGCTCTCGGCCGCGAAGTACGCGGTGCCGCCGCGCGCCAGCACGCCGGTCAGCGACCCGCGACCGGCCACATGGCTCATCGGCATGTAGTTGAAGTTGATCGCGGCGACGTCGGGCCGGTTCACCCATCCCCTGGCGACCAGCCGCTGACTGTACATCGCGCCTTTCGGGGTTCCGGTACTGCCCGAGGTGTAGATCAGCAGCGCCAGCGGGTCCTCGCCGGGCTCGGCGACGAACAGCGGCGCCGGCGGCAGCGTCCGGCCGCGCGCCAGCACCTCGTCGAGCGATTCGACGCGCACCGCGCTGCCCGCGTCGGCCAGCCGCGCGCGGGCCGCGTCGAACGCCGCCCGCTGGTCGTCGTCTTCCGGGTGGTAGTCGAAGACGACCAGCCGTTGTGGCCCGGACTCCGACAGCGCGCACGTCACCGCGGTGTCGAGCAGTTCCGGTGTCGCCGCCAGCACCCGCGGCTCGGTCTCCGCCACGATCGCGGTGAGCTGGGCGACCGGGGCGCTGGATTGCATGGGTACCGCGACCAGGCCGAGGTGGACGCAGGCCAGGTCGAGCGTGGTGTAGTCACTGCTGGTGAAGCCCAGGATGCCCACGAAGTCGCCTGCCCGCAGCGGTGTGTCCGCGTCACCGTGCCATGCGGCGGCGACCGCGCGCACGCGCTCCCACAGCTCGCCGTAGGTGATGGTGTCGAACCGCGGCAGCAGCGTCAGCGTGGTGCGTCCGGTCTCGTCGGTGCGCAGCTCGGTCGCGCGCTGGGCGACGGCGGGCCGGTCGGCGTAGCCGACCATCACCGTCTCGACGATCTGAGCGAGCCCCGCTCCGGGGTCGCGAATCTTCTCGGCGACGTCCGCACGCGGTGTGGCGTTGCGGATGTCGTCGTATTCGGCATATAGCCGGGTGATGCGGCGCATGAGCCGCTCCCCGCGTGTTTCGGGTGCCACGACGACCTCCTTCGGTCCTTGAACGCGCCTTCCTAAACACGTTAGCTCGACTAAGTACTTTGGTCAGGCAATAGCCGCCGCGCACGTCTGTGACACTGGACACGGTGCCGGGAAGGTCCGGAAACTACTCGGTATTGCGTTGTGCCGCACACTCAGCCTGGTGCTGCCGGTACCAGTGTTATCGGGCTCCTGTTACCGGTGCCCGCCGCACCGCATGCTCGGTGCATGACACAGACCATATCGCCGGGGCCCGCGGCGACGACGGCCGCCGCGGCCGCACGGGCCGTGCTGGGAGCGCGGCGTTCGCTTGCCCTCCTCGCCGTCATTCTCACCGGGCAGTTCATGGCGGTGCTCGATGCCTCCATCGTCAACGTCGCCATTCCCTCCATCCGCAATTCCCTGCACACCAGCGGCGCGGCGCTGCAGCTGATCGTCGCCGGGTACGTCATCGCCTACGCCGTCCTGCTGGTCACCGGGGCGCGCCTCGGCGACCGATTCACCCAGCGCCGCGCGTTCATCGCCGGACTCGCGCTGTTCACCCTCTCCTCACTGGCCTGTGGTCTGGCCTGGAACGAGGCATCGCTGATCGTCTTCCGGTTCGCCCAGGGCGTCGGCGCGGCGGCCATGGTGCCGCAGATCATGACGCTCATCCAGCGCACCTTCACCGGCGATGCCCGCGCGCGGGCGCTGAGCGTCTACTCGGCCATCATCTCCGGCGGCATGGTCGCCGGACAGGTCCTCGGCGGGCTGATCGTCAACGCCGATCTCTTCGGCAGCAGCTGGCGCGGCGTGTTCCTGGTGAACGTGCCGATCGGCCTCGTATTGCTCGCGGCGGCGCCGCGCATCCTGCCGCCCTCGGCCCAGCGGCTCGAGCGCAAGCTCGATCTGCCGGGACTGGCCACGCTCACCGCGTCGGTGCTGCTGCTGGTGTTGCCGCTCGTCCTGGGGCGGGAGCTGGATTGGCCGTTGTGGTCGTGGATCGCCCTGACCGCCAGCGTGCTCGGCTTCGCCTCGTTCGTGGCGATCGAGCGGGTCGTCGCCACCCGTGGCGGCGAGCCCCTGTTCGCGCGGGCGGTACTCACCGCGCCCGGCCTCGTGCCCGCCGCGGTCGCGCTGTTCGTGACCATGGCGACCTTCGGCGGCTGGATGTTCGTCATGGCGATCCACCTACAGAGCACGCTGGGCTACAGCGCGCTGCACGCGGGTCTGCTGTTCGTCCCCCTCGGCGTGACCTTCGCCGTCGCCAGCCTGAACTGGGAACGCGTCCCGGCCCGGTTCCATCCGGTGATGATCCCGCTCGGCCTGGTCGTCGGGGCGGTGAGCATGGTCGCCCTCGGCGTGCTGCTACGTGACGGCGGCGACGTCGGACCGCTCGCGCTGACCCTGCTCGGCCTGTGCGGCGCGGGCAACGGAATCGCCTTCAGTCCGCTCATGACCCGCACGCTGGCCAAGGTCCCGATGAGCCTGGCGGCCGACGCGAGCGGCATCCTGGTGACCAACGTGCAACTCGGCATCGTGGTCGGGATCGCAGGGTTCGGATCGCTGTTCCTGGGCCTGGCGGGCAGCACGGTGAGCAGTGCGGCCCACGCGCTCGGCGGCACCGCGATCGCCGAGGGCGTCACGGTCCTGCTGGCGGCCGCTTTCGCGGCTCGTGCGGCACGGTAGCCGACCCTCCGTTCGACAACCTTCGAATCATCGCGACGCAAACCATCGCGATCCGCCGCCCCTTGCGCGCATGCTCGCAAGGGGTGCGCCGAAGGTGGCCCGAGCCGCATCGTGCCCGGCTCGGGCCACCGATCGTCGCGTCATCGTTCGCGGGATGAAAGAAGGTGCGGGATGGGCGTTTTCGCGCTCGGTGTAGAACTCGACGGAGAGGGCTTCCGCCCCGAGGCGTGGCGGCGGGCGGCACACGCGCCGGACCGTCTGCTCAGCCCGGAGACCGTGCGCAGGCGGGTGGCCGCCGCGGAGAACGCCGGGTTCACCCTGGCCACGTTCGCCGACTCCATCCTGCCGAGGCACGAGATTCCCGGCCGCATCGACGCGGTGACGCGGGCGGCCTTCGTCGCGGCGACGACCAGCACGATCGGCCTGGTTCCCACCGTGGCCAGCACCTACGCCGAACCGTTCCACACGGCATCGCAGGTGGCGTCGCTGGACTACGCCTCGCGGGGGCGGGCGGGCTGGATCGCCGAGCGCGCCGACGATTCACGCGCCGCCGCCACCTGGGGACGTCGACCGGTGTCGGAAGACGCCGATCTTGCCCGCGAGCAAAGGGATTCGATCGAGGTGGCCCGTCGCCTGTGGGACTCCTGGGAAGACGACGCCGTGATCCGCGACTACGCCAGCGGCCGATTCCTGGACCGGAACAAGCTGCACTACATCGACTTCCAGGGCGAGACCTTCTCGGTGAAGGGACCCGCGATCGTGCCGCGGCCGCCACAGGGTCAGCCCGTGGTGTTCGGCACCGAAGGCGAGGTCGATGTCCGGCTCGTCGCCGCCGATTCCGTCGCGGCGGCCGTGGCGGCGGACTCCGGCGGTGCCGCGCTCGCGTTCGCCGAAGTCGAAGTGACCTTGGACGTTCCGGGCACGCACGCAGCACAGCGATTCGGCGAATCCTCCGGTTCGCCGGGCCGCCTGGCGTTCTCCGGATCGGCCGGGGAATTGACCGATCTGCTGACCGAACTCAGCGCGCACCTGGACGGTGTGCGGCTGCACCTCGCCGTGATCGACGAGGATCTGCCCGTGCTCGCGCGCGAGGTCGTCCCCGCGCTGTTGCGCACCGGCGTCGCGCACCGCCCGATCCCCGGTTCGACCTTGCGCGCCAACCTCGGCCTGAACCGCCCCGCCAACCGCTACGCGGCCACCCGCTGATCGTCAGGAGATCGTTTCCGTGACCGACTTCCCGCGTCCCGACGCCCAAGTCCATTTCGGCGTCTTCTTCCAGGGCGTGAACCACACCACCATCTGGTCCGACCCGTCCAGCGGCTCGCAGATCGACTTCGAAACCTTCCGCCGGGTCGCGCAGACCGCCGAGCGCGGCTTGTTCGACGCGTTCTTCCTCGGTGAGGGCCTGCGCCTGCGCGAGCAGGACGGCGCGATCCTCGAACTGGACATCGCGGGCCGCCCCGACGCGATCACCCAGCTCGCCGCGCTGGCGGGCGTCACCCGCCACATCGGCCTGGTGGCCACCCAGAACACCACCTACAACGAGCCCGCCGACCTGGCGCGCAAACTCGGCGGCCTGGACCTGCTGTCCGGTGGCCGGGCGGGCTGGAACGCGGTCACCACGGACAACGCCTGGACCGGCGCGAACTTCCGGCGCGGCGGGTTCCTGGACCACGCGCTGCGTTACGAGCGCGCCGGGGAGTTCGTCGCCACGGTGCGGGCGATCTGGGACGCCTGGGACGACGGCGCGATCGCGACCTCGCAGCAGAGCCCGTCGTGGGCGCGTGCCGAGGCGATCCATCCGGTGGTGCGGACCGGCCCGCACTTCGACGTGACGATCACCCCCACGCTGCCGCGCAGCGCGCAAGGGCATCCGGTGATCTTCCAGGCGGGTGATTCACCCACCGGCCGCGATTTCGCCGCCGCGCACGCCGATGTCATCTACTCCAGGCACGGAACGCATTTCGACGACGCGCTGGCTTTCGCGAACGACATCCGTACACGCCTGCGCGCGGCGGGCCGCCCCGAGGACGACATCCGGATCCTGCCCGGCACGCAGATCATCCTCGCGGAGAAGGAATCCGAGGTCGAGGAGAAAGTGCGCTGGGTGAAGAGCGGCCAGTACACCGGTCAGACCGCGCTGTCGCTGGCCGGCCAGATCTGGGGCCGCGACCTGTCCGGCCTCGACCCCGACGGTCCCCTGCCCGCGGACGATCCGCAGCCCCGCCCGATCTCGGAGACCCGAGGCGCACCGCGTTCCGGACAGGACCCGATCGCCATCGCCCGCGAATGGCGGGCCAGGGCGGAGGCGGAAAACCTCTCCCTGCGCGAAGTCGTGATCGCCTCCACCGAACGTTCCGGCTTCGCGGGCACCCCCACCCAGGTCGCGGACGAACTGGCCCGCTGGGTCCGCCACGGCGCGACCGACGGCTTCAACATCTCCCCTTACCTGGTCCCGACCGGCCTCGACGAAATCGTGAACTGGCTCGTTCCCGAACTCCAAGACCGCGGCGTCTACCGCACGGAATACACCGGAACCACCCTCCGCGCCCACCTCGGCCTACGCGAACCCCTCACCCGCCGCTCCTGATCGCACGACAGCCGAACTGTCGTCCCAACTGTGCGACGGCTCGGCACTCACTCCGCACGCCTGTGCCTGGTGGCCGCGCGACGGATCGCGACCGAAGTTGTGGAGTGGCACACCATCGAGAGTTCTACTCGCGATTCGCCGCAGCGATGCGCCATTCGTGAAGGGATACGACCGGAGCCGCCGTCCTGGATGGACGGCGGCTCCGGTTTCACGTTCGGTCAGAGCACGGATTCGATGGCGGCGACCAATTCTGGTGCGTCGGGGGTGGTCCGGGGGCGGAAGCGGCCCGCTACCTTGCCGTCGCGGTCGATGAGGAACTTCTCGAAGTTCCATTGGATGTCGCCGGCGTTGCCTTCGGCGTCGGGGGTCTCGGCCAGGGTCTGGTAGAGGGCGTGGCGCTCATCGCCGTTGACGTCGGTCTTCTCCAGCAAGGGGAAGTCCACGCCGTAGGTGGTGGAACAGAACTGCTGGATCTCCTCCGCGGTGCCGGGCTCCTGGCCCATGAACTGGTTGCACGGCACGCCGACCACGCTGAAACCGCGCGGGCCGTAGGACTCGTGCAGTTCGACCAGGCCGGAGTACTGCGGTGTCAGCCCGCATTTCGAGGCCACGTTCACCAGCAGCACGGCGCGGTCGCCGACCAAGTCGGCCAAGGTCGTCGACTCGCCGGACAGCGTGCGTAGCGGGACTTCTCGAAGGCTCATAGGTATCCGTTCTCGATTCCGTAGATCCACCCCGACGGCCACGCTACCGGATCACCGGGTTTCCGACCGCCGCGGGCGCATCGGCCTACGAGCTTTCAGCGCAACCTGGTCCGGCGCATCAGCCGCAGCGACATCAAGGTCATCTTCAGCTGCTTGTCGTAAGGCTGACCGGCCCGCGCGGCGAGCACCTGCTTCTTGAGCACGCCGACGTTCACCGTATCGGTGTACTTCAACAGGCCCTGGTCACCGTGCCGGGTGCCGACTCCGGACTGCTTCACTCCACCCGACGGCGTGCCTTTGGCGGCGTAGGTCGCGACGAAGCCGTCGTTGATGTTGATGTTGCCCGCTTGCAGCTGTGCGGCGATCCGCTCGCCGTGTGCCGCATCCCGGGTCCACACGCTGGCGTTGAGACCGTAGTCGGTCGCGTTGGCCAGGCGCACCGCTTCCTGCTCGTCGTCGAACGGGTACACGGTGACGACCGGGCCGAAGGTCTCCAGCGTCGCGTGGGTCATCTCGGGTGTCACGCCGGTCAGCACGGTGGCCTCGTAGAAAGCGGGACCGACATCCGGGCGCGCTTGCCCGCCGACGTGCACGGTGGCGCCTTTGGCCCGAGCGTCGTCGACGTGCGCGGCGACCCGTTCCAGATGCTGCGGGGAGACCAGCGAACCGAACTCCGGCGTGTAGTCGTAGGCCCCGCCGATCTTTCCGTTCAATTCCGCCGCCGCGGCCACCAACCGGTGCAGGAATTCCTCGTGGAGGGACCGGTGCACGTAGATCCGTTCGATGTGCATGCACGCCTGCCCCGAGTTGGCGAACGCGGCGAACACCGCGCCGGGAACCACCTCGTCCAGGTTCGCGTCGGCGAGCACGATCATCGGGTTCTTGCCGCCCAGTTCCAGGCTGCATCCGATGAGGTTGCGACCGGCCTGCTCGCCGACGATCCGGCCGGTGGCGGTCGAGCCGGTGAACATGACGAAGTCGACGTTGTCGATCAGGGTCGGCCCGATGTCGGGCCCTTCACCGCACACCACCTGGACCAGGCCGCGGGGCAGCCCGGCGCGGTGCAGCAGTTCGACGCCGAAGAGCACGCACAGCGCGGTCTTGTTGTCCGGCTTCAGGACTACGCCGTTGCCTGCCATCAGCGCGGGCATGGCGTCGGACAGGGCGATGGCGAAGGGGAAGTTCCACGGCGCGATCACGGCGACGAGGCCTTTGGGCCGGTGCTGCTCGATCGAGGAGGTGATCAGCGGCATCGCGCCGCCGCGCCGCTTCGGCCGCAGCACCCGGCGCGCGGTCTTGAGGTAATGGCTGATCACCATGGGCACGTCGCAGGATTCCTCGACTGCCATGCGACGGGTCTTGCCGCACCCGATCTGGATGAGGTCGGCGATGGTCTCCACCTCGCCGAGGATCAGCTCGTGCAGCCGCTCGAACACCCGAAGCCGCTGGCGCAGCGGCAGTGCGGCCCACTCCGTCTGCGCCGCCCGGGCGGCGGCGCACGCCGTCAGCACGTCCTGCGGGGACGACTGCGGAAGCGCACCGACCGGCGCGCCGGTGTAGACCTCGGTCATCTCATATGGCGCCGCGCCACCGTCGGCGGCGACCAGGCCGGTCAGCCGGGCGAGCAGTTCCCCGGTGATCCTGGCGGGCAAGGTGCTCTCGGCCTTGTCGGTGTGTGCTGTGCTCATCGGATCTTCTCCATGACGTCGGGCATCGCCGCAGGTGCCGGGCCGGACCGCGCGACTGAATTAGAACACGTTCCGATTTTGGATTCATCGTATTCGCCCGGCCGCGCCCTGCCTACCTGCCGCGAGGGACGAATTCCGCTCATTCGTGCGTGGCGATCGACAGCGCTTGGGTCGGGCAGTATCGGACCGCGCGCTGTACGTCGTCGCGGGCCCGCGGGTCCGCGGCGGCGTCGAGGATCTCGACTTTGCCGCGTTTGGGGACGTGGAACGCTTCCGGCGCCTCGTCCTGGCACACGGCATGCCCCTGACACAGATCCAGATCGGCGAGCACTCGCATCGTGACTCCTTACTGTTCGTTCGGTCCCGCGCCGTCCGGGAGGGGACGTATCGGCGCCTCGGGTTGCACTTCGACCAGCACCAAGTGCGAACCGCGCGGGGTGGATACCACCGCGACCACCGCGGCGGCCAAGTCGCTCGCGCGCAACATGTACGGATGCCTGGCGAACCCCCACGCTTTCCAGTCCTCCAGCACCGGGCCGACGATCTCGGGCGTGGAGTCCATGCCCATGCCGGTCAAGGTCGGTCCGGGGCGCACCTGGGACAGGCGGACGCCGCTACCCTCGAGCTCCATACGCATCTGCGCGGCCATCGCTTCCAGCCCCGCCTTGGCCGCGCTGTAGGCGCCTGTGCGCGGACGCGGCTCGGAGGCGCAATCCGAACTGATCAATACGATGTCGCCGCGCTGCCTGCGCAGCATGCCGGGCAGCACCCGGTGCACGAGACGCTGCGCGCCGACCAGATGGACCTGTACCTGGCGCACGAATCGTTCCGGATCCATCGCGTACGCCTGCCCGAACTCGATGTCGCCCGCACTGGAGACCAGGATCTCGGTAGGGCCGAGCGCTTCTTCGGCGGCACGCACGAATTCCTCCACCGAATCCGGCTCGGTGACGTCCAACCGATGGGCGAACGCCGCACCGCCGTTGGCCCGGATCTTGTCCGCCAGTTCGGCGCACTGCTCGACGCGACGCGCGCCGAGCGCGACCGGATGGCCGAGTTCGGCCAGGGCGACGGCGGTGGCCGCGCCGATCCCGGAGGAGGCGCCGGCGACGAGCGCGGGCCTGCGCTCCGGATGGGGTGCGAATCTTGGCATTATCGGGTCTCCACGGTGATGGGTAGGTGCGCGAAGCCACGCACATTGGACGAATGAACCCGGGCGATCCCGGATTCGAGGACGTCATAGGACCGCACACGCGACGCGAACTCCGTCAGCGCCACCGTCGCTTCCACACGCGCCAAGTGCGCCCCCAAACAGAAATGCACACCCGCCCCGAAACTCACCAGCCCGGACCGATCGGCACGATCGATCCGGAAACTGTCACCGTCCTCGAACACCGCCGGATCCCGGTTGGCCGAACCGATCAGCAACAACACCTTCGCCCCCGCCGGAACCACCCCACCGTGATACGCCAGGTCCTCGGTCGCGGTGCGGGCGATCATCTGACTCGAGGTGTCATAACGCAGGGTCTCCTCCACCCAGTCCGACACCAAACCCGAATCCGCGACGACCTTCGCGTACTGCCCCGGATAACGCGCACCCCAATACAACGCATTACCCAGCAACTTGGTGGTCGTCTCGTTGCCCGCCACCACCATCAAGAACAGGAAACCGATGACCTCCGCATCGGTGAGCCGGTCACCGTCGATCTCCGCATCCAGCAACGCCGAGGTCAGATCCTCTCTCGGGGCGCGCCGACGCTCGGCCACCATCTCCGTGTAGTAGCCCAGCAGTTCGATCGAAGCCTCGACAGCCGCCATCGGGATATCCAGCACACCGTCCTCACGGTGCACCACCAGATCCGCCAACCGGCGAATCTCCCCCCGATCCACCACCGGCACCCCCATCAGCTCGGAGATCACATCCATCGGCAACTTGCCCGCGACCTCATCGATCCAGTCGAAACCGACGGCACCGGACAACGCGGGCTCCAGATACGACAGCGTCAACTCCCGGATCCGGTCCTCCATCTGCGCGACACGTTTCGGCGTGAACCCCTTGAACACCAACCGCCGCATCCGCAGATGCCGCGGATCATCCATCGCCAGAAACGACATGGTCCGATGCGCGTGCCGACCCCACGCCGCCGGATCCAGCGACACCCCGTTCGCACTCGACAACCGCACACTGTCACGAAACGCCCCCACCACATCCGGATGCCGCGACAACGCCCAAAAACCCAGATCAGGGTTGTGATACAGCGGCGCCTCCTCCCGCAGCCGCCGATACACCGGATACGGATCCTCATGAAACCCGTAGTCATACGGGTCGAACACCAGCGGCCCCACCACAGCCGTCATCGCCCACACTCCAAAACCGATAACACGTTCCGCCACGCGGCAGCACATGGCGGGCCGAGCGAAGACAGATAGCTGGACATGTGTCTGGACACTACCACCGCGCACTCGATCTCGACAATCATCCGATCAGAGACTCATTTCTCCGCTTCGGAGCGAAACACCGGCGGGAGTCGATACAGGCCGGATCACCTGACACCCGGATCTCGGCGAGAATGGCAGAGTTAGAACCTGTTATTGCCACCGATCACGTTCCAAGACTATATTCCGTACACGTGTCCAGACAGTATCGGAGTAATCCATGAGCAGCCTTCTGCCCGCCGACGGGTCCCGCCTGCTGATCGGCGGCAAGCTGGTCGAGGGCGCCGACGGTGTCTTCGCGACGGTGAACCCCGCGACCGAGGAGGTCCTCGGCCTCGCCGCCGACGCGAACGCGGCCGACCTCGACGCGGCCGTCGACGCCGCGCGCACCGCGTTCGACGAGACGGACTGGTCGCGCGATCGCGCCTTCCGGGCGCGCTGTCTTGCGCAGTTGCGCACCGCGCTGGAATCCCATGTCGAAGAACTGCGCGAGATCACGATCGCCGAGGTCGGCGCACCGCGGATGCTCACGAGCGGCCCGCAACTGGAAGGCCCGGTCGCCGACCTCGGTTACGCGGCCGGGCTCCCCGAGACCTACGCCTGGGAAACCGATCTGGGTGTGGCCGCGCCCATGGGCATAAAGACGCGCCGAGTACTGCGCCGCGAACCGATCGGTGTGGTCGGGGCGATCACGCCCTGGAACTTCCCGCACCAGATCAACTTCGCCAAACTCGGCCCGGCGCTCGCCGCGGGGAACACCGTCGTGCTCAAACCCGCTCCGGACACCCCGTGGTGCGCGGCGGCGGTCGGCGCCATCATCGCCGAGGAGACCGACATCCCGGCCGGTGTGGTGAATATCGTGACCTCCGCGGACCACACGCTCGGCGCCCGGCTCACCGCGGATCCGCGCGTCGACATGATCAGCTTCACCGGGTCGACGGCCACCGGCCGCGCCGTGATGACCGGCGCCGCGACGACATTGAAGAAGGCGTTCCTCGAACTGGGCGGCAAGTCGGCGTTCATCGTGCTCGACGACGCCGACATCGCGGCGGCCTGCTCGGTGGCGGCGTTCTCGGTGTGCGTGCATGCGGGACAGGGGTGTGCGCTGTCCACCCGGCTGCTGGTGCCACGCGCCGCCTACGACCGAGCGGTGCAGGCGGCCGCGGCCACGCTCGGCGGGATCGAGCCGGGCGATCCCGCCGACCCGCGCACGGTCTGCGGGCCGCTGATCTCCGAGCGGCAGCGCGCCAGGGTGGAACGCTACCTCGACATCGCGCGCGCCGAAGGCGGCCGGATCGTGGTGGGCGGCGGGCGGCCGGACCGGGAGCGCGGCTTCTTCGTCGAACCGACGTTGATCGCGGACGTCCCCAACAGCTCGACCGTCGCCCGCGAGGAGATCTTCGGCCCGGTGCTGGTGATCATCCCGCACGACGGCGACGAGGACGCCGTCCGTATCGCCAACGACTCCCCCTACGGCCTGTCCGGTTCGGTGTGGGGCAACGACCCCGAACGCATCCGGCGCGTCACCGAAGGCGTGCGGACCGGGACGCTGAGCGTCAACGGCGGCATCTGGTACTCCGCCGACGTCCCGTTCGGCGGCTACAAGCAATCCGGCCTCGGCCGCGAGATGGGCATCGCCGGTTTCGAGGAGTACCTCGAGACGAAAGTCATCGCCACCGCGGCCTGACCGTCGCGGGACAACTACAGAGGAGCTGAAGTCCATGGCCCGTTTCACGGGAAGATCCGCCATCGTCACCGGCGCCGCGCAGGGCATCGGCGCCGCCTACGCGCAGGCGCTGGCCGCCGAAGGCGCGAACGTCGTCGTCGCCGACAAGAACGCCGAAGGCGGCGCGGCGGTGGTCGAGAAGATCGTCGCCGACGGCGGCACCGCGGTGTTCGGACTCCTCGACGTGTCCGATCCCGAATCCGCCACCGCGCTCGCCGATTTCACCGTCGCCGAATTCGGCGCCATCGACCATCTGGTGAACAACGCCGCCATCTACGGCGAGATGAAGCTGAACCTGCTGCTGACCGTGCCGTGGGACTACTACAAGAAGTTCATGAGCGTGAACATGGACGGCGCGCTCGTCATGACCCGCGCCGTCTGGCCGCACATGTCCAAACGCCGCAGCGGATCGATCGTCAACCAATCCTCCACCGCCGCGTGGCTGTATTCCAGCTTCTACGGGCTGGCCAAAACCGGCATCAACGGCCTGACCCAGCAATTGGCCTTCGAGCTGGGCGGGTCGAACATCCGCGTCAACGCCATCGCGCCGGGTCCGATCGATACCGACGCCACCAGGTCGGTCACCCCGGACGTGATCGTCGACGACATCGTCAAACGCCTGCCGCTCAAGCGGATGGGCACTCCGCAGGATCTCGTCGGCGCCTGCCTGTACCTGCTGTCGGACGAGGCGAGCTGGGTCACCGGGCAGATTTTCAACGTCGACGGCGGACAGATCGTGCGATCATGAGCGCCCGCATCGGATTCCTCGGCCTCGGCAACATGGGTGCGCCGATGGCCGAGCGCCTGCTGGAGTGGCCGGGCGGGCTGACGGTGTACGATATGCGGCCCGAGGCGGTCGAGCCGTTTCTCGCGGCCGGAGCGGACTCCGTCGCCTCGGCGGCCGAGCTGGCCCGACAGGCCACCGTCATCTCGATCACCGTGGTGAACGATGCCCAGGTGCGCGAGGTGATCACCGGACCCGAGGGCCTGCTGCGGACCGCCGCACCTGGCACCGTGGTCGCCGTGCACTCCACGATCAGCGACCGCACCGCCGAGGAACTCGGCGCGGTCTGCGGCGAGCGCGGCGTCGAACTGGTGGACGCGCCGATCAGCGGCGGCGCACCCGGCGCGACCCGCGGCGCGCTCGCGGTCATGGTCGGCGGCAGCGCGGCGGCGTTCGAGCAGGTGCGCGAACCGTTCGGCTGCTTCGCCGACCTGATCGTGCACGCCGGGCCGGTCGGCGCGGGCACGCGCATGAAGTTGGCGCGCAACCTGTTGCACTTCGTCTCCTTCACCGCGGCCACCGAGGCGCAACGGCTGGCCGAGGCGGCCGGTCTCGACCTCACCGCGCTCGGCAAGGTGGTACGGCACTCCGACGCGGTCACCGGAGGGCCCGGCGCCATCATGCTGCGCGACACCACCGCCCCGATCCAGGACGGCGACTTCTGGTTGCCGATCCTGCGGCACGTGCGCGACCTCGGGGAGAAGGATCTCGGTCTCGCCCTGGAGTTGGGCGAACGGCTCGGCACCGCGCTGCCGCTGGCCGAACTCGCACTCGACCGGCTCGGCCCCGGCCTCGGCGTCGGAACCGGCACCTCCGTATCGGAAAGGCAATCCTCATGAGCGACAACGGTTCCGGCGACTCCGCGCGGCAGCGCGGGCTGGCCAAGATGGCCGAGGTCTACGGCACGGAGTTCCAGGAATACCCCGGCGCCCACTTCGCCGTCACCGCCGACCACCTCTTCGCCGACATCTGGTCGCGGCCCGGGCTCACCATCCGCGACCGCAGGCTGCTGCTGCTCGGCGCGCTGGCGGCGCAGGGCGCGATCGACACCGCCGGCATCCAGGTCGGGGCCGCGCTGCGCAACGGCGAACTCACCGAAGACCAGCTGCACGAGATCGCGGTGTTCCTGTGTCACTACGTAGGTTGGCCGAACGGCACCAAACTCGACATCCTGGTGGGCACGATTGTGGCGCAGCAGAAGAAGGCCGCCCGCGCGCAGTCCGCGCCCGCCGAGCAGTGAAGGATTCGTTGACCATGTCCGACGCCACCACCATCCGCCCCCTGCGCGCCAGCCGAGTCGAGAACTGGGACCATCGCGCCGACGTCGTCATCGCCGGATACGGCATCGCGGGCGTCTGCGCCGCCATCGAGGCCGCCCGCGCCGGCGCGGACGTGCTGGTCCTGGAGCGCACCGGCGGCTGGGGTGGCGCCGCCGCCCTGGCGGGCGGATTCATCTACCTCGGCGGCGGCACACCGCTGCAACAGGCCCTCGGTTTCGAGGACACCCCCGAGAACATGGAGGCCTTCCTGCTCGCGGCGCTGGGGCCCGGCGTGGACAAGGCGAAGATCGCCGACTACACCCGCGGCAGCGTCGAGCACTTCAACTGGCTGGTGTCCTGCGGCGTGCCGTTCCGCGAGGCGTTCTGGGGCGAGCCGGGGTGGGAGCCGCCGCACGACGAGGGGCTGATGTACTCCGGCGGCGAGAACGCCGCGCCCTTCAACGCGATCGCGAAACCCGCTCCGCGCGGCCATGTTCCGCAGATGGCCGACAAGCGCACCGGGGAGAAGGGCGGCGGCTGGATGCTCATGAAACCGCTGGCCGACACCGCGGAAGCACTGGGCGTGCGCGCGGAGTACGACATGCGGATCGCGCGGCTGATCGTCGACGACGACGATCGCGTGGTCGGCGTGCTCGCCCGCCGCTACGGCAAGCCGGTCGCCATCCGTGCCGAACGCGGCGTCGTGCTGGCCACCGGCAGCTTCGCCTATCACAAGGAGATGATCGAAGGCTACGCGCCGCGACTGATCGGCAGGCCCGCCGCGGCGATCGAGGAACACGACGGCATCGGCATCCGGCTGGCGCAGGCGCTCGGCGCGCAGCTGGCGCACATGGACGCGACCGAGGTGGCCTTCTTCGGTGACCCGCAGTTGCTGGCGCGCGGCATCCTGGTCAACGGGCGCGGCCAGCGCTACATCCAGGAGGACACCTATCCCGGCCGGATCGGCCAGGCGACGCTGATCCAGCAGGACAATCAGGCGTACCTGGTGATCGACGAGGCGTCCTACGAGGAGGCGCTGACCACCGAGACCTCGACGCCGTTCTTCCGCCAGCCCCCGACCTGGGTGGCGGAAACCATCGCCGAGCTGGAAGCCGAGATGGGCCTGCCCGGCCAGGCGTTGCAGGCCACGGTGGAGTGCTACAACCTGCACGCCGCCAACGGCGCGGACCCGTTGCTGGGCAAGAAGCCGGAATGGCTGCGCCCGCTGCGCGGATCGGTGGCGGCGTTCGACATGCGCGGTTTCACGGCCGGTTTCACCCTCGGCGGACTGCGTACCGACCTCGATTCGCGGGTGCTGCACGTCTCCGGGGAGCCGATCCAGGGGCTGTTCGCGGCGGGCCGGTGCACCTCCGGCCTGTGCGCGGGCGGTTACGTCAGCGGCGCGTCGCTGGGCGACGGCAGCTTCTACGGACGCCGGGCCGGTATCGCGGCGGCCAAGAACTGAACCGTTCCAATCCGCCTAGTAGGATCCAGACACATGTCCGAACCCGATTCCGTCATTCTCGAGGCGACTCGCCGCAGGCTCTCCGGCAAACAAGCCGACACCGTGGACAAGCTGACCCGCTCGGCGGTGGAAGTGCTTGCGCGCGAAGGGTTCGCGGGCATGACCATCCGGATGGTCGCCGCGGCCGCCGGGGTCGGGACGGCCACGGCGTACACCTACTTCTCGTCGAAGGAGCATCTGGTCGCCGAGATCTTCTGGCGGCGGCTGGTCGCCTCGCCGTCGCCGGTCAGCGAGGACCCGGACCCGACCGTTCGGGTGGTCGCCGAACTGCGGAACATCGCGATGCTGGTGGCCGACGAGCAGGAGCTCTCCGGCGCGGTCACCAGCGCGCTGCTCGGCCGCGATCCCGACGTCGAGCATCTGCGCGGACGCATCGGCGCCGAGATCCGCAAGCGCATCATCCGCGCCCTCGGTCCGGACCCGGACCCGGACGTGGTCGAGTCGCTGGAATTGCTCTACGCGGGCGCGCTGGTGCGCGCGGGCATGGGCTACGGGTCGTACTCCGAGATCGCCGACCGGATCGAGGCCTCCGCGCTGTTGATCCTGCGGTAGCGCGGACAATGCCGGACGACTTCGAGCCGGTTACCCGAAACCGGGCCGCACGGCGCATGCTTGCTCGTATCTTTGCCGTAGTCGGTGCAGATCGGAGTGGGAAAAGTGCAATCTGGTGAGCTTTCCGCGGACTACGTCGTCGTCGGTTCGGGATCGGCGGGCGCGGTGGTGGCCAATCGGCTCAGCGCCGATCCGGGCACCACGGTGGCGCTGCTCGAGGCGGGCCCGCCGGACAAGAACAAATTCGCGCACATCCCCGCCGGGTTCGCGAAACTGTTCCGCTCCGAGGTGGACTGGGACTACCTCACGCAGCCGCAGCCGGAGCTGAAGAACCGCGAGATCTACTGGCCGCGCGGCAAGATGTTCGGCGGCTCGTCGTCGATGAACGCCATGATGTGGGTGCGCGGCTTCCGCGCCGACTACGACGAGTGGGCGCTGCTGGCGGGTGCGGAGTGGGGCTTCGCGGCGGCCGTCGAACAGTTCCGGCGCATCGAACGCGTGGAGAACGCCCAGTATCCCGACGAGGGCACCGAAGGTCCGCTGTACGTCTCCCGCCAGCGCAGCCCGCGCGGCCTCACCGCCGCCTACCTGGCCGCGGTCCAGGAGGCGGGCTACCAGGTGGAGCCGCCCAACCGGCCGCAGCCGGACGGGTTCACCGAGACCATGGTCACCCAGCGCGGGGGCCGTCGGTGGAGTACCGCGGACGCTTATCTGCGGCCCGCCTTGCGTCGTCCGAACCTCACGATCCGCAGCGAAGCGCTCGCCACCCGAGTGCTGTTCGACGGCACGCGCGCCGTCGGCGTCGAGTACCGCCAGGGCGGTGTCACGCACACGGTGACCGCGCGGCGCGAGGTCGTGCTGTGCGGCGGCGCGATCAACAGCCCGCAACTGCTGATGCTCTCCGGTATCGGCGACCGCGACGAACTGGCCCGCCACGGCATCGAGGTGCGTCACCACGCGCCGGAGGTGGGCGCGAATCTGCAGGACCACTTGGTCGCGGGCATCGGCTACGGCGTCGCGGGGGATTCGCTGTTCGACGCGGAGAAGCCGCGCCAACTGCTGGACTACTTCATCCGGCATCGCGGCATGCTCACCTCGAACGTCGGCGAGGCGTACGGGTTCATCCGCAGTAGGACGGATCTGGAGTTCCCCGATCTGGAGCTGGTCTTCGCGCCCGCGCCGTTCTACTACGAGGGACTGCAGGACCCGACCGAACACGGCGTGATCCTGGCGACGGTGCTGCTGCGCCCGCAGAGCCGAGGCCGGATCGCCTTGTCCGACGCGGACCCGTCCGCCAAGCCCCTGATCGATCCGCGCTACCTGTCCGACTCCGCGGGCGCGGATCGCGCCGCCATCATGGCCGGGCTGCGTGTGTGCGCCGCCATCGCCGCGGAGCCGTCGATGAAAGCGGTCCTCGGCCCGCTGATCTACCCGCCGCAGGCGCCGGCGGAACCGGAAGCCGTGCTCGAGCTGACCCTCAACTCGTACGCGCACACGCTCTACCACCCGGTCGGCACCTGCCGCATGGGCACCGACACCGCCAGCGTCGTCACCCCACGGCTGGAAGTGCGCGGCGTACAAGGGCTTCGGGTCGCCGACGCCTCGGTGATGCCGCTCATCATCCGCGGCCACACACACGCACCGGCGGTGTTCATCGGCGAGCAGGCGGCCTCGTTCATCCTCGCCGGGTAGGGGGTCCTCTCGCCTACGACGCGACGAACAGTCCGAGCGAGGCGGCGGCCAGCAGGAGATACGGCAGCGGGTATCCGATGTGTGTGTAGTGCCGCGCCCGGACCACGGTCAGCACCGCGCCCACGAAGTAGAGCACCAACCCGGCCGCCGCGGCCGCACCGATCGGCGGAAACGCCGGACCGGCCAGCAGTCCGGCCCCGCCGAGCGCCTTGACCACGGCCAGGGGCGTCAGCCACGAATCCGGGATTCCGTAGGCGCGCATGTTCGTCCGCACCCACTCGGCGCGGACCACATCGATGCCGGCCGCGAGCAAGGCGGCCGCGGCCGCGAGCACCGTGGCGACGACGTAGGCGATGTCCATGGCAATACCCTTTCCTCAGGTGCCGCGCCCGGTCCGGACGACGGTCACCTGTGAGCTGTCGAATCCGTCATCCCGATGACGGACCACGGAGCGGAAAGGTGACCGATGCCCACCGAAGACGGCTTGGCGCGGGAATTCGAGGTGCAGCGCGACCATCTGCACGCGGTCGCCTACCGCATGCTCGGCTCACCGAGCGAGGCCGACGACGCGGTGCAGGAGACCTGGTTGCGGCTGGCCCGCCACGACGTCGATGACGTGCGCAACCTCCCGGGCTGGCTCACCACCGTCGTGTCCCGGATCTGCCTGGACATGCTGCGTGGCAGGGCGGCGCGGCGCGAGGAACCGCTCGACCACCCGCCGCGGCTCGACAGCGGCGCCGAGGAGAACGAGCCGGAGCGCGAGGCGGTCCTGATCGAGTCGGTCGGCCGGGCGTTGCTGGTGGTGCTGGACCGGCTCGGCCCCGACGAGCGGGTCGCGTTCGTCCTGCACGACCTGTTCGCGGTGCCGTTCGACGAGATCGGGCCGATCGTCGGCCGCACCACGCCGACCGCCAAGAAGCTGGCCAGCCGAGCCAGGCAGCGCGTGCGGGGCGTGGATGTCACAGCGGGCCAGGAGCTCGCCGCGCAGCGGCATGTCGTCGAGGCGTTCCTGCGCGCGGCGCGCAGCGGCGATCTCGACGGGCTGTTGTCCGTCCTGGCGCCCGACGTGGTCCGGACGGCCGACGCCGCCGCGCTCCCCGCCGGAGTGGCCACGACCGTGCGCGGCGCGGGGTCGGTCGCCGCGGAAACCGTGCTGCTGCGGAGGCGTTCGCAGGTTGCGGCGCTCGCGCTGGTGGAAGGTCACCCGGGTATCGTCGTAGCCCCGCGCGGCAGGCTGCTGCTGGCGCTCACCGTCACGGTGCACGGCGACCGGGTGACCGGATACCGGGTGACCGCCGATCCGTCCCGGCTACGCGGGCTCCCGATCAGCCTGTTGCCCTGCTGATTTCGATCCGCCTCGTTTCAACGCACCGGCCGCATCCGGCTCGGCGCGCTCCGCCGCTCGGCGCCGCCGGAATTCTCGCGGCGTCTCGCCGAAACGGGCCTTGAACGCCGCGGAGAACCACGCCGGGGTGAATCCGGCGCGAATCGCCAACTCGCGGATGGGATCCTCCCGGGTGGGATCGTCCAGCAGATCGCGCGCGGCGCGCAGGGCCTCCTCCCGCCGCACGTCGCGATAGGTGGTGCCGACCTGCTGCAGCACCGAGCGCAATTGCCGGGGCGACCAGCCCAGCGCGTGCGCCACCGCGGGCAGGCGGACGTCGTCCCGGCCGACGTTGGCGCGCACGTACTGCCGGATCTGCGCGACGACCTGAGCGTGATGACCGCGCTGCGGATGGGTTTCGCCGAGCGAGATCAGGCTCAGCAATTCGGCGATCCGGTCACACACCGCGTTGAACTCGTGGTCGGAGAGGTTCGACTGCTCGGCGTGGGTGCTGCGGATCATGGCCTGGGTGATCCGGCCGAGTCCGGAGTTCAGGTCGATCGTCATGCCGCGTTCGGCGAGCGGTCCCGCGCGATGATCGAGTTCGGCCCGGGGCAGCTGGATGGCGAAGGCGGACAAGAGCGGGATATGGATCTGGCACAGGTCGTCGAGTGCGGTCACCGCGGCCTGATCCGCCCGCGCCCGCGTCTCCTCGCCGCGATAGCGCACCGAGTACACGCCCCGTTCGGGGATGACCACCCAATAGAAGTCGTCGCACGGACCGTGGCGGATGTTGGTCCGGGTGCGATAGGAGGTACTCGTTCCGCGCTGCTCCCAGCGCAACAACCGGTAGGCGGCCGATTCCTGCACCGTCATGCCCGAGTACCACCGTTCGGGATCGCCGTACCGGTAGTCCATCGGAACGAAACCGTTGGCGATCGCGGTCCACGATTGGGCGTCGTTGGCGGTCACGCCGTAGCACTTCATGGTGAGAACCTATCGCCGCTGGATCCACCGCATATCGTAGTGCCGGCCAGAACGATACGGCTGCCGCGCGAACCTCGCGACGCTGGGAAGTCCGAGCCGCAGCGGACGGCTCGACCGCCGGATTCCGTCGGCGCGCCGTGCGTTACGCACTCAGCGCACGGGCACCCGGGCGAATCCGAGCGGCGGCGTCGGCGCGGGCCCGGTGCGCAAGACGGGCCGAAAATCGGGCAGCACCGGCAGGACGTCGGCATTCCGGGCGGCATAACACCGCACGGCGGGAAGCGCACGGGCCACCTCCGCGCGCTCCACCGGCTCGTGGTCGATGAAGCCGATGGTGTCGAGTCCGAGGCCGAGCGTGCGCGCGATTCGGACGATCGCCGAAGATTTGGGGCCCCAGCCGATCTCGACGGCCGAGAACATCTCGTAGACGCCGTGCCGGTACAGCTTGTCCAGCGTCCACTCACGCTCGCCGCGACTGGCCACGGCGTGCCAGATCCCGCGTTCGCTGAGCACGCGCAGGGTGCGCAGCGCGGCGGGCCGCAACGCGCCGACGGTCGCGTCGCACACGGCACCGTCCCACAAGGTGTTGTCCACTTCCCAGACAAGACATCTCAGAGCCGGTGTCATCGCCCTGCCCCTATCGTTGCGTCATCACTGCCTTTCCGCCGTGGCGTGCGCGACAGATGGGCACTGCACACCATCCAGGACACGACACGTGCCGGACAAGACCCGGGTTACATGGCCATGACCGGCGCGGGTGATCCTACCGGCATGTCGGCCGCGCCTCGCGGCAACGACCGAACCGGCTGCGCTCCGCACCCGGCGACGAGCCGGTGGGCCGAGCCGGAAATGGGCAGGTGGTCACCGGAAATCGGTCGCACGTCCAGCTGCTGTGACCGCTCACAACTCCCTGCCGGACGGTCTCACTCGCTCTCACAGAACCCGTCGATCGGGTCCGCGGAAGAGATCAACAGATTAGTGTGAATGCGCTGCACAGCAATCGTGGGCGGAAGGGAGTCGCCAATGTCCGTCGACAGTT
This sequence comes from Nocardia sp. NPDC051929, assembly GCF_044548645.1. NCBI lineage: Bacteria > Bacillati > Actinomycetota > Actinomycetes > Mycobacteriales > Nocardiaceae > Nocardia > Nocardia sp. NPDC051929. Next base: position 38,927 of record NZ_JBIUCG010000019.1, read on the forward strand.
CGGCCCGGCCGAGCCTGACCCTGTCGGGAAAGCCGATGTCGTCGCCACTGAAAGACGTTCGCGGGCTATCGCGTCAGATGGTCGGCCACTTCGTCGAGAACGTCATCCCGTGCGGAACCCTACCGGGTGACGCCATCGCAGGCGACGTCACCACCATCACCCGGGTCTGCCTGGAGCTGGCGGTGAGCATGCTCGACGGTAAAGACCTCCCGGAGAAACTCCAGCGGCTCGGCGACGCCGCCGCGGGATGGGCGCGGGAGGGAGTACCGATCGACACCATCCACCACTCGATCCACGAAGGCTTCAAGATGGGCCTGGAGCTGGTGGTGTCCGACGCGACGATGAAGGACTACGACGACCTCGTCGACGGCGCCAAGATGGTGGTCGAGATGCTCGACATGATCAACTCGGCGGTCTCCATGGCCTACGTCCGCGAGCTGCGCGCGGTGGTCAGCGAGCACCACACCGCCGTGCACACGCTGACCTCCGCGTTGCTCGGCGGGCACAGCACCTCCACCATGGCGCGCGAATGCGGCATCGCCATCGCCTCCTCGTACGCCGTTCTGGCCGTGGCGATTCCGCCGCACCGCGAGGAACGCAATCCGATGGTCGACGGCAAGGTCGTCGCCCGCAGGAAACTGCGGCGGGTCCAGGCCGAGCTGGCAACGCGCTGCGGCGAGGCCGCGCTGTCGCTGCTGAGCGTGGACGGCGGCACGGTGCTCATCCCGTCGGGCCACTTGAACAACGAGCAGCTCGACGCCCTGGTCACCCAGCTGTCGCACGCCGCGCAGGTGGGCGTCACCGCGACCATGGTCGAGGCCACCCCCGAGAAGATTCCCACCGCCGCCGACCAGGCGCACGAACTGCTCGACATGGTGCAGCGATTGCAGGCGGTGGCCGGGCTGTACCGCTTCGACGAGCTGGCGCTGGAATATCAGCTGACCAGACCTGGGCCCGGCCGCGAGTACCTCGGCTCGCTGCTGGATCCGCTGGACGCGCACCCGGAACTGCTGGAGACGCTGCAACGGCACATCGCCAACAACCTCAACCGGCAGCGCACGGCTCGCGTGCTGCACGTGCACACCAACACCGTCGACTACCGGCTCAAACGGATCGGACAGCTCACCGGATTCGACCCGTCGCAGCCGTCGGGCCTGTGGTACTTGCGCTCGGCACTCGTCGCCCGCACGTATCGCACGACCTGACCGCTCGACGCGTTCACGGGTTCGTCGCCGTCCGCGGCCGGCGGCGGACCGCGACGACCCCGCGTGGATCACTCGCCCCGCCTCCCGTTCCCATGCGCGGGAACGACAAGGCGCTGGTCATTGTGGTGTCACAGATCGACGATTACCGTGAGCCACGAGTTACGAAGGCCGGTGGCGGCACAGCCCGGGTCGTCGCAACCAGAGGTACCAGGAGGTTGCGATGACATGGGTGGGCGCGTCGGCGGGAGAAATCGCGGCGGGAGTCCGGAGCCGGGAGGTATCCCCGCTGGAGGTGGCCGACGAGCATTTTGCCCGCATCGCGGCACTGGATACACGGATCAACGCCTTCCGCATCGTGCGCCACGAGCAGGTGCGCCGCGAAGCCCGCGCCCTGGCCACCCGTAGCGATCTCGCCGACCTCCCGCTCGCCGGAGTTCCGGTGGCGGTGAAGGACAATCTCGACCTCGCCGGGTGCGTGACCGGCCACGGTTCGCGCGCGGCGCGGCAGACCGCGGCCGAGTCCGACAGTGAGCTGGTCCGCAGGTTGCGTGCCGCGGGCGCGCTGCTGATCGGCAAGACCAATGTGCCCGAGCTGTGTCAGTGGCCGGTCACCGAGAGCGTCGCGCACGGCATCACCCGCAACCCGTGGCTGCTCACGCACACTCCGGGCGGATCCACCGGCGGCGGCGCCGCGGCGGTCGCCGCTGGAATGACCGCGCTCGCAATCGGTTCCGACGGCGGCGGTTCGATCCGCATCCCCTCGTCCTGTTGCGGGCTCGTGGGCCTGAAGCCAGGCGACGGCGTGATCGCGCGGCCTCCCGAACTCGGCTCCAATTGGCTCGGCCTGTCGACGTTCGGACCGCTGGCCACCACGGTGTCCGACGCGGCCTTGCTGCTGGCGGTGCTCACGGCCGACGACCGCTACTTGGCACCGGCCGCACCCCAGCAGGCGCTGCGAATCGGCATGACCGCTCGGCCACCGGTTCTCGGAGCCTCCGTCGACCCGCAGGTGCGCACTGCCATGCTGGCGGCGGCCGAAGCGCTGCGTGCGGCGGGCCACACCGTCACCGAGGTGGCTCCGCCGTGGCGACCACAGGACGCGCTCGGTTTCCTCGCCCGCTACTTCGCCGGCGTCGCCGAGGACACCACCGACCTGAGCGCGGACCTTTTGGAACCGCTGACCCGCAAGGTGGCCCGGGCCGGACGCGTGATCGGCCGGATGCGTCGTGTACCCGACGCTCCCCCGGCACGGCAGTCCGAACGATTCGCCGCGTGGTTCACCGAGCACGATCTTCTGCTCACACCCACCCTGGCGACCCCGCCGGTTCCGGTCGGAACCTTCGCCGGGAAGGGATTTCCGGGCACCCTGCTCGACGTATCCCGCTTCATTCCCTTCACGCCGCCGTTCAACACGGTCCGTTACCCGGCGATCTCCGTTCCCGCCGGGCAGTCCGACACCGGACTGCCCATCGGTGTGCAGCTCGCCGCGGCGCCCGGCGGCGAAACCACATTGCTGGCGGTCGCCGCACAGCTGGAGCAGATCCGTCCGTGGCAGCGGCACGCTCCGCTGGCCGACGCGTCGATCCCGTAGCGGACCGTCACCGCCGCTCGCGTCAGCACCACGGTCCCCGAAAAAGATCGACGCCAGCCGTTTTCCACCGACCGGACCCGGACGGCGCGCTCTCGCCGGCGCGCGAGCATCTCCGCGTACATATGCCGTTAATGCCGTGTTTACGATGTTCCGGTGCTTGTGAACGACGTGCGAGGGAGCTTGACCCCACCGGGCGAGCGAGTGGGTATCGAAGAGCTCCGAGAGCGTCGGTTCCGGCCGATGGTCGTGTGGTGCGGTATCGCGGCCATCGTGGTCGCGCTGATCGGCGGCGAACTCATGGCCGCGCACATCGGGGCGCTGGGCCCGCTGACCAGCCTGCTGCGGGATTACGCCGGAACGCCGAAGTCGGCGACCACACCGTGGGCGGGATTCCTGCTGGCCTTGGTCGGGATCACGGCGCGCGCACGCTTGGGCGCCGTCGCCGCGGCGATCGGCGTCGACCTGGCGTTCGTCCTCATAAGGACGGCCGACGGGCGTCCGTTCACGGTCGGCAACGGCCCGACCATCGTGCTCACCGCACTGGCGGTGCTCGCGTTCGTGCGGTGGGACGGACAACGACGCCGCACGGCGTTGCGCACCATCGCCTTCGGCGCGCTGCTGATCGCGGCGACGAAGATCAGTGAGATCTGGCTGGACATCACCGCGTGGGCCTGCCCGACAGTCCTCGATCCGTATGTACAAGTCGCCGATCGCGCCCTCGGCAGCCCGTCCTGGCTGGTCGGGCACGCGCTCGAGGTGGCGGGACCGCTGGCGACGGGTGTGGTGCGCTGGGTGTACTTCGAGCTTCCGCTGGCGGCAGTCCTGGTCGCGGCCTGGCAGTTACGCGGCGTCACGACCAGCGCGTGGCCACGGCACTACCTGGTGCGCACGTTCCTGACCCTCGGCCTCGTCGGGCCGATCTGGTACGTCGTCTTCCCGGTGGTGGGGCCGGTGCTCGCCTACGGACCGCAGGGACTCGGCTTCGAGATCGCCGACGTCTGGCCGGATGTCGTTCCGGCCGTGCCGTCCTCGATCGACGCGCTGCGCTTCGACGGCATCACGCCGCGCAACTGCATGCCGTCGCTGCACACCGCCTGGGCGCTGTCGCTGTTCATCCACTCCCGGCGCGGCCCGCTGTGGTTGCGCTGGGGCGGGGCGTTCTGGCTGGTGTGCACGCTTGTCGCGACGCTCGGCCTGGGCGCGCACTACGGCATCGACCTGGTCGTGGGCGCGGCGTTGTGCCTGACGGTGGAATCCGTGCTGCGCGAGCCGGATCGGGGCTGGGATCAGCAGCGCGTCCGGATCGTGGCGATGGGTGTCGGCGTCTGCACCGGCGTGCTGCTGTGCATCCGATTCTTCGCCGTGCCGATGGCAACGCACCCGCTACCGTCCGGCATCGTGATCCTCGGCGCGCTCGGTGCGCTGGCGATCCTGTTCTACCTGACGTGGTTCGGTACATCGTCGGCGGAATCGAGCAGCCCGGCCCCGGCGGTGGATCAGCCCGCCGATCGTCGGACAGACGCGTCGCGGTGATCTGTGTGCCCTCGGCTTCCGCGTCGACGCCCCCGCGACGATCATCGTCCCGGAGGGAAGGTCACGTGAAGCGCAGAGGATTGCGCTTCGGTGGCCCGGCGAAAGGGGTCACATCCCGGCGGAGCTGAGGGGCCGCGCGGTCGGTGACGAGCGCGTACCACCGTCCTTTCGCGCTCCGGTGATCAGCGATCGACCTCAGGGCGGCCGACACGGCGGTGCGCGGCCAGCGTCGAGGCCAGCGCCGCCCGATCCAGTTTGCCCCGCGGCGTACGCGGCAGCCGGTCCACGACCAGAATCCGCACCGGCATACTCGGACTCGGCAAGGTCGCGCGCAGCCGCCGCCAGATCTCGTCGGCTTCCGGTGCTCCCGCGCCGAGCACGATCGCCGCCGCGGGCGCTTCCCCCATGCGCGCGTCGGGTACGCCGACGCAGGCGGCCTCGGCGACACCCGGTATCGCCGTGAGCGCCGCTTCGACGGCGGCGGGTTCCACGTTGAGGCCCGCCCGGATCAACATCTCGCTGTCCCGGCCGAACAGCCGTAGGCGGTTGCCGATCACCTCGCCCCGGTCGCCCACCGTCATCCAGCCGTCGACAGGACCGCCTGCCACGCCGTCCGCGGTGAGGTAGCCGTCGAACAGCATGTCGCTGCGCACGTACACCAGGCCGTCGCGGACGCACGCCTCGACACCGGAGAACAGTTCGCCCGCCGACTTCTCGTCGGCACTGCCGAGCCCACGGTCGTAGGACACGAAACTCAGCTCGGACGCACCGTAGAAGTGCACGAGCGAGGCGTTCGGCAGGACCTCCCGCAACGCTCGCCGTCCCGCCAGCGGCCACCGGGCCGCCGAGGACAGCACCTCCCGGACGCCGCCGACCTGGCCGATTCCCGCCCGCACCACGTCCCACGCGATCGTCGGCACCGAATACAGCTGGGTCGCACCGTCGTTCAGTGCGTCGACCACCGGTCGCAGGTCCACCGTCGCACCGCGAGTCAAGGCGTGCAACGCGCCGTAGAGGAAATGCGTGTGGTCCAGCACGCCGGGCACCGAGACCCGGTCTCCGGCGCCGATGTCGAAGGTGGCATCGGAGCGATCCAGCGTGGCGGCCCACGACCGCTGATCGCGCACGAAGAGCTTCGGCTCACCGGTGGTGCCGGAGGTGATGCCCACCAACAGTTCGGCCTCCGGTCGCGCCCCGGCCGCCGGAGCATCGGATGCCAACGCGGCGGCGGTCCGTACGACGCCGTCGAATCCCAGCCGCCGCAACCGCCGGTGCTGGTGCGGCGCCGCGACGACGGCTCCCGGCTCGGCCAGCGCGAGGACACGGCCGAACTGATCGGGCAGTAGATGGCGGTGCAGCAGGACGACGCTCACCCCGGCGTGCATCGCCGCGGTCACCGTCACCAGGGATTCGACATCGGACGTGGGCAGCACGGCCACCCGGCGCATGCCGTCGAGCCCGGCGGCGGTGCGCAGGACCTTCGACCAGAACCGCTCGTAGTCGACCACCTCGCGTCCCGAGACCACGGCGGTCGCCGCGGGATTCGCCGCGGCCTGCCGAGCGATCCGCGCGGCAAGCAGTTCAGTCATCGTCCATTCCCCTGGCGGCGAGGGCGTCGCCCATCGCGTCGGCCGTCCGCAGCGCGCGCACCAGCACCGGCGTGACCAGCGCCGTCATCGACCATTCCAGGCCGCGAGCGCGCCGGGCCTCGGCGACGTCGTGCACGATCCCCGCCAGCAGCGGGACACACCGGATGGCCAGCGCCAGCAGCAGGCCGATCCGCTCGGGATCGACACCCACCCGCCGCAGCGGTCCGAGCCACCGGGTCACGGCATCGAGCAGGTCGCTCACCCGGGTGGTGAGGGTGAACAGCGCCGCGAGCGCCACCGAGACCACCAGCAAGCCGCACACCACCGCGGCCCGCGCGGGCGAGGTGATCAGCACCTGGAAAACCGCGATAATCAACAGCATCCACACCAGCGGACGCAGTTGGGCCACAGCGACCCGCCACGGAATCCCGGCTACCGCGAACAGTCCCGCCACCACCGCACCGGTGACCAGCACCTGCGGTGGAGTGCGCACGAGTACCGTGGTCGCCACGATCGACGCCAGCAGCAGCACCAGCTTCACCCCGGCGGGTATCCGGTGCAGTGGCGAATCGCCCGGACGGTACAGGCCGATCATTCGACCGACGCCCGGTATGCCGCGAGGGCGTCGCCGGGCGTTCCGTCGAACACCACCGCCCCGTCGTCGATCACGATGACGCGTTCGAAGCTCTCCAGCAGCGACAGCTGATGCGTCACGACGATCACCTGCTGATCCACCGCGTCCAGCGCGTCGGCGACGACCCTGGCGTTGCGCAGGTCCAGCAGAGTGGTCGGCTCGTCGGCGACGATCACCTCCGGTCGCCGGATCAGGACCGCGCCGAGGGCGAGCAGCTGTTTCTGGCCGCCGGACAACAAGTGGGCGGGGTGCTCGGCGTGACCGGCGAGCCCGAATCGTTCCAGGATCTCCCGCACGCGCGCCGCGATCTCCTGCTTGCTCAGCCCGGTCCGGCGCAGTGAGAAGGCGAGATCCTCGGCGACCGTGGGCATGACGATCTGAGTGTCGGGATCGGTGAAGACGAACCCCACCTTCCGTCGCACCTGCGCGCCCTTGCGGGCCGCGTCGACACCGTCCACCGTGACCGTGCCGGAACTCGGCGTCAGCAGGCCGTTGATCATGCGCGCCAGCGTCGACTTGCCGGAACCGTTGGACCCGATGACGCCCACGCGGCGCTCGGTGATCCGCAGGTCGATGTCGCGCAGCACCTTTCGCTCGCCGAAGCGGTGACTCACCGAGTCGAAGACGATCTCGCTCACGACACTCGCTCCACCAGGACCGCGATCCCCTGCCCGCCGCCGATGGCGCAAGCCGCGAGACCCAGCGCCGGGCCGTCCGCACGCAGCATCTGACTCGCCAGGCGCACCAGCAGGATGGCCCCGGACGCTCCCCACGGGTGCCCCATCGCGATGGCGCCGCCCTGCGGGCAGATCGTGGACTCGTCCAGGCCCAGTTCGTCGGCGACCGCAAGGACCACCGACGCGAAGGCTTCGGTGATCTCGACGACGCCGAGGTCCGCTACACCGAAACCGGTCCGACGCAGCAGTTTTCGGATCGCGGGTACCGGACCGAGGCCCGGGTACGCCGGGTCTGATCCGGCGACCGCGCAGCCGAGGATCCGCAGAGCGGGCAGCCCGGCGGCCATCGCCTCGGTGGTGACCGCCATGGCCGCCGCCCCGTCGGAGATGCCGCAGGAATTGCCCGCGGTGGCGGTGCCGTCGACGCCGAAGCTGGGACGCAGGCGTGCGAGCCGGGCCGCGGTCATTCCCGCCCGGATGCGTTCGTCCCGGTGCACGCCGCCGACCGGCACGACCTCCGCGGTGAAGTCGGCGGCCGCGGCGAGCGTGTGCGAGCGGGCCGCGTAGGCGTCCTGCCGCTCCCGGCTGATGCCGCGCGCTCGCGCGAGATCGTCGGCGGCCGCACCCATTTCCGGATCGGGAAAGCCCGGTGGCGCGAAGGGGGCGCGGGTGTATCGCACCGGCTCGGCGTCCGCCACGGGCGGCCAGAACCGCCACGGGGCGGTGCTGGCCGATTCGACCCCGCCGGCCAGGAGAAGTTCGTCCGCGCCGCTGCGCACCCGCAACGCCGCCTGCATCACCGCGTCGAGGCCCGAACCGCACTGCCGATCGACGGTGACGCCCGGAACATGCACGCCCAGCCCAGCACGCAAGGCGGCGACCCGGGCGGGATCACCGCCGGGCCCGAGGCAGTTGCCGAGAACCACGTCGTCCACGTCGGTGTCGATGCCCGCGCCGCGCAGCGATGTCAGCACCTCGCGCAGCACGGGAGCGGCCAGATCGGTGGTGGTCAGATCGGACAATCCGTGGCCCGCGTTGCCGATCGGCGTGCGGCGCGGCGCTACCAGGACGGGAACCGGGCTCATGCCAGCAAGTCTTTCAGTTCGCCCCTGGCCACCTTCCCTGCGGCGGTGCGCGGCAATGCGGGCAGCGGCACCCACCGGCGCGGCATCGCCTCCTTCGCCAGCACGCGGCGTGCTCGCGACCGCACCTCGTCGAGCCCGGCGCGTCCGTCCAACTGCACCGCGGCCGTGACGGTTTCCCCGAACACCGCGTGCGGCGAGCCGACCACCGCCACCGCGGCGACGCCGTCGAGCGCTTCGAGAACGCGCTCCACCTCTTCGGCGACCACCACGGTGCCGCCGACGTTGATCGCGCAGTCGCCCCGGCCCAGCACGGTCAGCTCACGGTCGTCGCCCAGTTCGGCGAGGTCACCGACGCCGAACCAGTCGGGCGCGCCGAGCACGCGGTAGGGCGATCGGACGTAGAGCAGTCCGTCGCGCACCTCGGCCTCGACCCCGTCGAGCAGCCGCATCGGCTCGGGAATACGGCGCGCCGCCACCAGCGAGACCTCCGAGGACCCGTAGTACTCGACGACATCCACGCGGCCGGCCGCCGCCAGCGCACCGTCGTCGAGCGCGATGCCCGCGACGATCGCGGTGCGCAGGCGCGGGCAGGCGGCCACCACCTCACGCAGTACGGCGGGCACCGCGTGCACCACGGTGGCTCGCGATCGGTCGTCGGTGACGCACGCGCCGCGCCACAACGCGTGCAACGCACCGAACAGATGCATGGTCGCGTGCAACGGACCGGTGATCAGCACGCGGTCGGACGCCCGAACACCGGTGATCGCGGTGAACGCGGGGAAGCTGTCGTACCAGGAGGCGGCCGTGCGCGCCAGCGGGCGGGGACGGCCGGTCGAGCCCGAGGTCGCCACCAGCAGGAACGCCCCAGCCGGGATGCCGGTACGGTGCGGGCGCGCGGCGGGATTCTCGACGAAGACCGCGATGCCGCGCCGGGCCGCGGCGCAGACGCGGATCAGCGCGTCCGGAACCGGCAGGGCCGAGGCGTCGTAGACGTGCTCGTCCGGGTTGTCGGCGATCCATCGCTCGATCGCACGGTCGAGTTCACGGTAGGTGAAGCGGCGGCCACCGAAGTCGACGGCAGGCGCGTCGGCCGCGCCGCCGAGTTCGGGACTAGGCACGGATCACACCGGGATAGGCGCGGTGCACTCCCTTGGCCACCACGGTCGCGACGACGACTTTGAGCAGGTCGCCGGGAATGAACGCGAAGTTGGTGGTGACGGCGGCCCGCACGCCGAGATCGGTGCGCAGCAGCAGGCCAACGGTGCCGAACAAATAGATGATCAGCAGACCGCCGACGGCGTTGATCAGCAGACCGAGCACGACCGGGTATTTCGGCAGGATGCGGGCGGTGCCGAGCCCGATGAACAGCGCCGCGGGGATCCAGCCGATCAGGTACCCGGCGCTGGGACCGGCCAGCGCCGTCAGACCGGTACGGCCGCCGGACAGCAGCGGCAGGCCGATCATCGTGAGCGCCAGGAAAACCAGAACCGCCGCCGTTCCCTTGCGCGCCCCGAGCACCGCACCGGCCAGGATCACGCCGAGGGTCTGCACCGTGATCGGCACACCGCTGAACCCGACGGTGATGGCGCCCGGCAGGCCCAGCGCCGCGATCAGCGCCGCGAAGACGGCGATCTGCGCCATATCCCGCGCGGAAACACCGGCCCTCGGCTCCCGAGAGTTCTCGACACCCTCCACGACAACCCTCCGCCTAGAACTTGAACGACGTTCAAGGTAGCAAACCGAGTACGGCGGCGCGCACCGAGCTCGGTGTGATCTGTCCTCCGATCGTCGGACAGATTTTTCGTGCCCGCGCGGCCAGACTCATCCGATGACCGGGAAGCCGGGCCCGCAGCCGCTTCCCGGCGAGGACAGCAACTCGTTCCGGAGGCATCGATCGACACCGATTCGCGACCGCGGCGTCCCGAGGCGGTACCGAGCGCCGACGACCTTCGCGCGCACGCGACGACGGCGGTCAGCGACGGCATCGCGGCCTATCTTCGCGCCGACGAATCCGCCACGTCCGCACCGACGCCGACCCGCAGGCAGCTCGAGATCCTGGACGTCGGCGTGCGGCGGCACATGCTGCGGCTCGAGGGCATCGCTCCGTTCGGGCCGACGATCTCCGCGCCCGCGTCCACCGCCCACTACCGCGCGGTCCGCGCACAGCTGGAGGTTCTGTCGGCACGGCACGCCTTCGCCGCTATCGTCACCGCTCGCGTACTGATCGAACACTCCCAGCTGGCCGCCGCCGATGCCAAGTGCGGCCGGCTCGCGGCGGCCACGGCCACGATGGACGAGATCGGCGCGCACCTGCCGCGGCCGGATCGAGAACTGACCGCCGTCGTTCGCGCCGAGGCGTTGCCCGTGCTCGCCCTGCTGCGATTCCACGACGGCGACCACGACACCGCCGAGCGCCGGTTACGCGCCGCGCTGGACACCTGTCACAGACTGGGCTCGGAATACGGCCACCGCTATCTCACCGGTAAGCAGCTGCACTTCGCGGTGAACATCGCGCGGTGCAGAACCGCCCGAGGTGACCTCGACGGAGCTGCCGCGCTGCTGGAGCGGGTGGCAGCGGTAGCGAAGGGGACCCGCGCCCGGTGGCCCTTCTCCGATGGCAGCACGCTCGCCGTGCCGCTGCTCGGTCGCGCCGACGCGGTGATCGCCGATCTGATCCGCCGCGAATACGCGCGGCTGCCCGCCGGTGCGTCCGAATTCCACTGATCCCAGGAGTACAGCATGATCCCGGTTGCCCCGACCCTGCCCGCTTTCGCTCCGATCGGCATGGTGCGCTGCGCCGCGCCGACGATCGATGACGTTCCCTCCGAAGGGCTTCCGTCCCGGGTGGTGCTGGATGAACGGTATCTGGCGGCGCTGGACGGAATCGAGCCGGGTGATCACCTTTACGTGATCGCGGTGTTCCATCTGGCCGATCCCGAGGTGCTGACGGGCAGCCCGGGCACGCGCCACGCGCAGGGCGCCTTCTCGATCCGGTCGTCGTGCAGGCCCAACCTGCTCGGCATGACCCTGAGCCGGGTGCTCGACATCCGAGGTACCGAAATCGCGTTCGAGTGGCTGGATTTCGTGGACAACTCACCGGTGCTCGACCTCAAGAGGTACAACTGGCGCTGGGAGTGCGTGCCGTCCACGCGGCGGCTGGATCGCCGGTTCATCGAACGGCAACTCGACCACCGGACACTGGCCGCCGTGCTGGCCCGCCCCGCCTACAATTTCCACGGCGAGCGCTGCGCCCGCGTCGGCCAAACCGGCGCGCTGGCGGCCACTTTGGTGCAGAACCACGACTTGTGGCTGGGAAATCCCGCGCTCCGGGTCCATATCCGGGCCGACGGCCATCTCGTGGACTGTGTGCAAGGTCTCACCGGCGCGACCTTCGGCAACGGCCGGCTGGGTGTGACGCTGTCGGACACCGACGAACCGGTCGTCGAATTCGTGGAACCCACGCGCAGACTTTCCGCACGCAGGACCGGCTCGGAGTGGGCCATCACCCAGTACCCGCAATAACATATCCGGCGCCGATCGGCAGTCGGGCGAACGAACGACATTCGGCCGAATGAATTCTCCGGACACGCGGGCGACACGCCATTTCCGCGGTAGGCCGTCCAGGCGATCGACGGCGCGACCGTGTCCGGCTCGGTACTGTTTTTCTGGTATTTCCTGAATCGAAATCTGAACGGGAGCGCGACCATGTCCGAAACTCTGCTCGGTGATATCAAATCCGACCGCGTCACATTGAATCTCCTGTTCGACTCGGCGGAATTCTGCTGCGCACCCGGCGAAGAGCCCGCGCACACGGTGCGGATCGGCGCACCCACCGTTCAGGACAATCGCATGTGCGCGCAGTGCGTCGGGGAATGCAAGGTGTTCTGATGTCCGACGGCCGGTTCAAGATCGCCGAGGAGGTGTTCGTCGTCGATGTCGACGACGGCCACCTGCTCTACGCGCCGTTCGAGGGCGTCATCAGCCGCCTGGCACCGCAGACGGCCGCCGAACTCCGCTCTGGGCAGAGCTCCGCGAGCCGCGAGACCTTGCGGTACCTGCACGGGCTCGGGCTCATCGTGCCCGCCGACACGCCGAGCCCCGCCCCCGTGGGCACCTGGGACGAATCGTTCGCGCCGACCGGGGTGGTCTACATGGTCACCGCCGCCTGCAATCTCCGCTGCACCTATTGCTACGCCGACGCCGGTGATTACCCGGTCGACCTGTACAACCGCCGGATGGCGTTGGACGCCGCGAAATTCGTGATCGACAACGCGGCGGCGAGCGGCGCGGGCACCGCCTATCTCAACTTCCACGGCGGCGGCGAACCGACGCTCGACTTCGACCTGATCCGCACGGTGGTCGACTGGGGCCGGGAGTACGCGCGCAACGAAGCGGGCGATCTGCGCGTCAACGCGAGCATGGTCACGAACGGGCTGATCAGCGACACCAAGGCGCAGTGGATCGCCGACAACATGGACAGCGTGCAAGTGTCCCACGACGGTCCGGCGGCGATCCATGATCTCCAGCGTCCGACCGTGCGCGGCGGCACGTCGTATTCCCGGGTGCGCGAGGTCATCGAGCTGTTCACCGGGCGCGTTCCGGATCTGATGATCAAGTCCACGATCAGCCGAGCCGCCGTCGGCAGAATGCCGGAGATCGCCCGCTACCTCTGTTCGACATTCGACCTGCCACGTTTCCATCTGGGGCCGGTGCTCGGCACCGGCCGTGGCCGCTCGGTGGTCTTCGGCGAACCCGAAGCGCAAGAATTCGTACGCGGCTATTACGCAGCCCAGGAGATCGCCGACGAATACGGCAGGACGATCGTGGTGTCGGGTGCGCTGGCCACCTTTCCCCATGTCCGGAGAACGTTCTGCGGCGTCACCGATCCGAATTTCTCGCTGACCTCCGACGGCCATATTTCGAGTTGCTACGAAATAATGTACGACGACGACAAACGCGCGCCGCACGCCTACTACGGACGGTACAACCGAGAAACGCGGACGTTCGACGTGGACGGCAACCGCATAGCGAAGCTGCGTTTGCACGATGTCAACAAGATTCCGAAGTGCAGGAATTGCTTCGCGAAGTGGCAGTGCGCGGGCGACTGCCAGGCACGCTGGTACAACTCGCAGACCGGCGAGCTGGAGAACGGACCGGACGTGCGCTGCGAGATCAATCGAACGCTCATCCGGGATCGCTTGCTCTCGATCGTCAGTGTCACCTGAACACCCCGCGCCTGCGAGGGCGCTGCTGGTCAATATTCAGGACGGGTCCTCGCTCGCCTACAACCTGCCCTACGAGAACCTCCGGCTCGGCGGGATCGGTTCGGCACTCGAGCGAGCCGGGATCGTCTGCGCTTACTACGATTCCGCCGCCGATCCGGAGGGGCTGGTCGCGGCCCTGCGCTCGCTCGCGCCGCGACCGGTCATCGTGTTCGACACCCTCTACCGGATCTCGGACGGGGTCGGCGCGGCCATTCGCGCCGCCCGGGCGGTCCACCCCGATGCGTGCGTGCTGGTGGTGGGCCGGGCCGCGGCCGCGGTGTCGGTACAGCCCGGCGTGGCCGCGCAGGTGGACGCGGTCGCGGATTCCGGTGACGTCGGCCGGGTCGTCGCGACCTGCCTGGCCCATTGCGGGCGAACACCGCCCGCGCCACCCGATACCTGGCAGACGATCACGCCGCAGCGCCGATTCCCTCGCTTCGCCCGCGTTCGCGGGGTACTCGACATCGAAGCGACACGCGGCTGTATGCACGGATGCAGTTTCTGCGCCGTCGACGGCGTTCCCGATGCGCCCCGTGTCCGCCGGTGGCAGCCGCGCGAACCCGCCGACGTGGTCGGCGAGATCACGGAACACGCTGTCGGCCAGGGCATTCGACGCGTACAGTTCGTCGACGACAACTTTCTGGGAGCACCGGCGGCGGTCGACTGGGCACAGCGGTTCGCCGACGAACTGCGCAGCCGGAACATCGAGGTCCGCTTCTCCATCTACGCCCGGCTCGACCGCACGCTCGACCGGGTACTCGACACCTTGCATTCGGTGGGGCTGATTCAGGTGCACGCCGGTGTCGAATCCGGTTCCTTTTCGGTGCTGCGCCGACTGCGAAAGGGCACGACACCGGAGGAGTTGTCCAGGATGGTGCGCCGCCTGCGGCAACGGGACGTGGGTCTGGTCGCTTCGCTGATCGTCTTCGAGCCGCGCAGCACACTCGACGAGCTGGACGAAAGCCTGCGCTGGCTCGACGAACACCGGCTGTACCGGTCCTTCAGCCTCACCACGCTGATCCCGTTCCGCAACACCCTCGCCCACAGGGAACTTCGCACCCAGGTGATCGCCGAGCCGTCGACGTCGTTCGCACCGCTGGGTTACCGGTTCACCGAACCGGACGTCGATCGGATCTACCGAGCGGCCGTCGCGCGGGAAGCCGATCACGAGCAGTGCAGCGACGGTGCGCTGGAGCGGCTGATGCGCTGCCGTTTCGCCTTCGAGGAACGTCTCGGGCTGGGTCCGGAACCCCCCGAACTTCGCGACCTCGACGCCTACCGAGCGCGCCAGATCGCCGCGATCCTCGACGACATCCGACGGCTGCGCCGATGACCGGCAGGGCCGAATCCTTCGACGCCGTCGCGGATGCGCACGACCACGCGCGCTGGGATCTGCCGCCCGCGCGGTTCGACGCCGCGGTTCTCGCGGCGTTGTCCCGTTTCGCGGGCCGTGGTGGCGCCCCCGCGCTCTTCCTCGGTTCCGGCTCCGGGCGTGAGGCCGCGGCGTTCGTCCGGGCAGGCCGACAGGTGGTCCTCGTCGACATCTCCGCGCGCATGCTGTCGCTGGCGAAGGCCAGATACCGCGACAGCCCTCTGGTCGACTATCGACGGCAGTCCGCGACGGAGTTCCTCGACGACGCCGACGCCGACTACCCGTTCATCTCCGCGGTCGGCGAACTCCTCGGCTATGTACGCGACCACGCGGCCCTGCTGACCCGCATTCGCACCCGGCTGGGCGACTCGGGCACCTGCGTCTTCACCTGGGTGGACGCGCATCGGCTCGCGCAGCGTGGGCTGCCCGCCCAGGTCTGTGCCGACGGGACGGCGATCTTCACCGAACGCGACGAACCGCCGCTACGGATCCGCGGGTGGTCGCAGGCTCACATGCACGCGTTACTCGGCACGGCGGGCCTCGACCTGGTCGAGGAGATCGCCCCGGAGGCGGTGAGTCCTCGACGCGGCTGGACCGTCACGCCGTCGAGAACTAGCGATGGGTCCAATCCGGCTGGGTGAAGTGGGCGACTCTGGCCGCGTCAGGGTCCGTGCCGAGCAGGACCACTTCGCGGAATTGCCACAGCAGCGCGCCGGTGGGTGCGTGAATGGTCATGTTCGGGCCGAGCCGCATCTGCAACAGGCCCGCTTCGCCCGCAGGCGCGGTGTCGTCGCGCAGTTCCGCTTGCCGTACCGCGTCCTCGGCCCGGACCCAGCGCGGGGTGTCCTCGGCGGCCACCCGGGCCAGATCCACCAGATGCACCGAGTAGACCTCATCCGGATTCGGGCGTAACCGGGTCGCGTCGTTCAGTGCCAGAACGAGGGGCGTGATCGTGAAACCGGAGGCCGCCGGGAAGTCGTCGAGTGCGCCGAGCAGATCACCCGGCCGCGCGTCCAGGCCGAGTTCCTCGCGCAGTTCGCGCAAGGCGGCTTGTTCGGTGGTCTCGCCTTCGTCCAGCCGGCCGCCGGGCAGGCCCCATTGTCCGGCGTTGCGGCCACGATAGGCCCGCTTGATGACGATCACCGACAGCGGCCCGCCGGGCTCCTCGACCACGCACAGCACCACCGCCGCGCGGCGCACACCGGGCAGGTCGGCCACCTCGATGCGCGGGAATGCGGCCAAGCGGGAATGCGCGAGCACACGGAATTCGTCGATGCTCCTCGGTAGCGGCGCTGTCGGGGTCGGCTCCATGGCTTCGATCTTGCCCTTCCCCATCGACGAGCGCGACAAAGGAAGTCGTTGACAGCAACTGCCTCACCTGTCACCGTATCGGGAACCTCGGGGTCCGGACCGCGCCCCGGGCGTTCGCGATCGGAGCGTGCTTGATGGGATTTCTCGAGCCCGACCTGCCGGTGGTCGATATGGCGGAATGGAGCAAGGGCACGCGCGCCGAGCGCATCCGTCCCATGGCCCGGCACTGGGCCGAGGTCGGCTTCGGGACTCCGGCGGTGCTGCACCTGTTCTACGTCGGCAAGATCTGCCTCTACGTGCTCGGTGGCTGGTCGATCGCGCTGACCACCAACGGTATCGACGGGTTCACCGACGTCGGCGCCTGGTGGTCGGAGCCGATCGTCTTCCAAAAATTCGTGCTGTACACGCTGCTGTTCGAAGTGGTCGGCCTCGGGTGCGGGTTCGGCCCGCTGAACAACCGGTACTTCCCGCCCTTCGGCTCGATCCTGTATTGGTTGCGCCCCAACACGATTCGGCTGCCACCGTGGCCGGGGCGGATACCGCTCACCAAGGGCGACAACCGCACGCCGGTGGACGTCGCGCTGTACGCGGCGCTGCTGGCGACGACAGCGGTCGCGTTGCTGTCCGACGGAACCGGACCGATACCGGAGCTGGACACCACCGTCGGTTTGCTGCCGCACTGGCAGGTGGCGGTGATCCTCGGGCTGCTGGCGGTACTCGGGCTGCGGGACAAAGTGATCTTCCTGGCCGCCCGGGGCGAGGTGTACGCCACCCTCACAGTCGTCTTCCTTCTCCCCGGAGCCGATTCGATCGTCGCCGCGAAGGTGGTCTTCGTCGTGATCTGGATGGGCGCGGCCACCTCGAAACTCAACAAGCACTTCCCTTTCGTGGTGTCCACGATGATGTCCAACAGTCCGGTGTTCCGGCCGAAGCCGCTCAAGCGCGCGTTCTTCGAACGCTTCCCCGACGATCTGCGGCCGGGACGGTTGTCCCGCGTCTTCGCCCACGGCGGCACGGTCGTCGAGATGTGCGTTCCGCTGGTGCTGTTCTTCTCCCACGGCGGTTGGCCGACGGCGATCGCGGCGATCGCGATGGTGTGTTTCCACCTGGCGATCCTCACCGCAATTCCCATGGGCGTTCCGCTGGAGTGGAACGTCTTCATGATCTTCGGCGTCGTCACGTTGTTCGTCGCGCACGCCGATCTCGGTCCGAGCAGTGTGCGCAACCCCGTGCCCGTGGCGATGCTCTTCGTCGTGATCGCAGGCATCGTGATCGCCGGGAATCTGTTCCCGCGCAAGATCTCCTTCTTACCGGGCATGCGTTACTACGCTGGGAACTGGGACACCACCATGTGGTGCGTCAAACCCTCGGCCGCCGCGAAGATCGGCACCGGCATCGTCGCGATAGCCGGCATGCCGCAGGCCCAGCTGGAGCGGTTCTACGGCAAGGATCGCGCGCAGATCCCGATGTACCTCGGGTACGCCTTCCGGGCCATGAACACCCACGGCCGCGCGTTGTTCACGCTCGTCCACCGCGCCATGCCACCCGGCCACGAAGACGAGTACACCATCACCGACGGCGAACGCATCTGCAGCACCGCCGTCGGCTGGAACTTCGGCGACGGCCACATGCACAACGAACAACTCATCGCCGCGATGCACCGCCGCTGCCACTTCGAACCCGGCGAAGTACGCGTCGTCCTCCTCGACGCCCAGCCGATCCACCGGCAGACCCAGCGATACCGCCTCGTCGACGCGGCCACGGGCGAGTTCGAACGCGGCGAAGTGCGCGTCGCCGACATGGTGACCCGCCAGCCCTGGGCCGACGACGTCCCGGTGCGGGTGCACTACACCGCGAGCGCAGAGAGTTAGCGCGTCCGCCTTTCCACGAGAGTCGGAGTCGCGTTTAGCAATCTAATGTTCAGATGCGCATATCTACGTATCAGCATGGCGTTCGAGTCGCGGCTTCTTCGACACGGTCCCCCACCCACGCCAGAAAGGCTCGCACGTCGGTGGTGGGCAGTGCGAGTGCGGCCGTGCGGGGGTGCTCGAAGCTGCGCAGCGCTGTGTCGATGAGGGGGGCGAAGTGTTCTTCGGACTTCGCGATCATCTGTGCCGCTTCGCGTTTGGCCAGCCAGCGACCGGTGCGACAGAACGCTACTGCTCGACAGCCGTTCAGCACTCGGTTGTCACCCAGATGACCCTCTCCCCCAGCGTGTTCGCGTACCGAAGCCAGCAGCGCGGCATGAACGTCGCGCCGTGACGGTGCCGCGACGACCTGCCGCACGGGAGTCCCGTACAGGAGGCGTCCGGTTTCGTGGGCGATGGAGCGATCGATGACGTACCAGAAGGCCGATGAGTCCGCCGGATCGAAGCTGACGCGGTTCGGCAACAGGGGACCGGTGTTGAGGTCCATGAGATAACCGGCCGCGCTGGACGGTGCGGCGATGAAATCCGAGTTGTAGACCACGAGTTCCAGACCGGCCGCGGGGCACGGCAGCGACGAGTGCGCGAACGATTCGGCCAGTTCGCGCAATGCCTGCGCGGGAAGCGACGGCGCGGCGACGATGACCACGTCCACGTCGCTGCGCCCGTGCCGATAGTCCGCGAGCGCGACCGATCCCACGGCGAAAACACTCGTCAGATGACGCCCGCAGACGGTGCGGGCTCGTCGCACCAGCGCATCGAGGTAAGGCCGCAACTCAGCCGGGAGGAGGTGGGGATCCGCCAGGATGTCGGTCATGCGGGCCAGTATCCGCCAAGGCCGCCTCGGGGCTCGGATCGCCCGGAGCCCACGCGGCCTTCGGCTCAGCGCGGCAGCCCCAGTCCGTCGGCCAACACGGGCCACGAATTCTTCAGCGCTTCCTGCCAGTACCCCCACGAATGGGTCCCGGTGGGCTGGAAGTCGTAGGTGGCGGGGATGCCGAGAGAGTCGAGGCGGTCGCGCATGTTGTGCGTGCACCAGTTCACCGCGGCCTCGATCACACCGCCCAGCACCAGTTGGTTGAGGTAGCCGCGCGGTCCGGGCTGAGCGTAGGCGCCGTTGTAGACGTCGTACATGCCAGGCACTCCGGTTCCTGTGGACAGGAACAGCCGTATGCCGCGCAGTTGGTCGGCGTGTAGGTACGGGTCGTTGGCCGCCCACATCGGGTCGTCGGGCGGCCCGTACATGTTCTCGGTGTCGCCGCCGCCCCAGCTCTCCACGGCGAGTTTCACGAACTCGCGGCCGATCGGGTCGCTGATCTGCGCGCAACCGCTGTAAGCCGCAACCGCCTGATACAGACCGGGTTTCGCGATCGGCAGCTGGAGCACAGAGGTACCGGAGGTGGACAAGCCCGCGACGGCGTTCACCCCGGTAGTGCCGAATTCGGCATCGATCAGCGGTGGCAACTCTTCGGTGAGGAAGGTCTTCCACTTGTACACACCGAGTTTCGGATCGGGCGCGCGCCAATCGGTGTAATAGCTCCAACGCCCGCCCACCGGCTGGACGACGTTCACGTCTTTCTCGGCGAGAAAGCGCAGCACGTCGGTGTTCTTCTGCCAGGTCGCGCTGTCCTGACCCCCGCCGCCCCCGTTCAACAGATACAGCGTCGGCCGCGGCACCGAACGGTCCGCCGGGCGCAGCACCTTCACCATGATGTCCTGCCCCATCGCCGCGGAATGCACCCGCACCTGCACGGTCCGATCGTCCTCCGGCCAGGAACCGGTGATCGACGCGGCATCGGCGCTCGCGGGCGGCGATGCCGCGACCACTCCCGCGGTCACGGCGAACACCGCCATGAGCACGATGAGCGCATGCCTCGAACAGCGACGGACTGTTTCGATTCTCCTCCGCACGCTGCCCGAATCGGCGGCAGGTGTGGCCGGGAGACCGGTGTCGACGTCGGAACTTCGTTTCATCGTTCGTCTTTCTCCGAGACCGGACCGTGGCGTTCGTCGACCGGCGCCGTCGCAGCTGCTCGACGGGCGCGGAAACTTTGTCAACGCTAGAACTCGACTGGGCGGTGCACTTCCCCCGTCCGATGGGTCTGGACACCTCACGAAGAGATCAAGATCTCCTTAGGGACGCGATACATTCGTCGCGAATTCGTGAGTTCCTCTGCCCTACGGGCACCGCTGACATCCCCGGTATCGAGTGGCGACGAAACCGAGGCTTGCTCACGACTTTTCTTGCCGGGATTCGTCTATGACCCACACCGCAATCTGAGCGCGGGAATTGAACCCCGGTTTGGTCAACACGTGTTCGACGTGTCCTTGCGCGGTGCGTGGCGAAATCACCGATTCGGCTGCGATCTGCTTGTTGCCGAGTCCCTGCGCAACCAAACCGGCGACCTGCCGTTCACGTTTGGTCAGCTTCGCCGACTGCACCGATGTGAGCGCGGTATCAGCGGCCCGCGCAGTGCTTGCCGCAATAGCTATTGGGCGGAATCCAACTCGCCTCGCCGCCATGCGGCGACGCCTAGCAGCGTTCGTACTGACGCACGTAGGGCTGCGACTCCGGTAAGACGTTGTACCCGGGTGTCTGGCAGCCGCCGACCACGACCTCGAAAAAGGGGCCGTAGGAGTGGACGGGGCCGTTGGGTGTGTAGATCGTGTAGTCGACCGCCGCGCCGGAGCCTGCCAGGTAGGGAAGATGCAGATCGGCGAGTTGTGTGGTCTGCGCGGCGCTGAATTCCGTACCCACCGGGGGGACTACGGTGACGCCCAGTGCGCGGCCTTCGGAGGGCGGGTCGTAGACCGACACCAGAACGAAGAACGGGATGGGTTGATCGGTCAGGAACCACTGCCACAGGTCGAGTTCGTCATCGGACGGGAAGCGAGGGGTGGGCTCTTGGTGGGGGGTGAGGCGATCATGGGGCCAGGGATACGACCCGGGGCGCCGTTCCGAGTGATTGGTGAACCCGCGCTCCCGCTCATGAACGGTGGATACGGTCCACTGGTTGGATGCCAGTTCGGGAAAGTCCCGGATGATTCGGCGCATCGCCGCGGTGGCGCGGTGAGGTTCGCTCTCGGAGCCCGCGCGGACGTCGATGGCGTTGGTTATGCGGCTCGCGTCGCCGCCGCGCGAGGACCAGTGCACTTCGGTGCCTGCGGCCCATAGTCGCGCCCAGCTGTCTGCGGCGTTCGCTTCAGTGCTCACGTCCCGGCCGAAAAGCCAGTATGCGGAATATGTGTCCGCCATCCGGTCGATGGTGACCTCTGTCGGGTCGCCTTGGAAACGCCGCGGAAGCTGTTGAGCGCCCATGGCACTCACCACAGACGCGGCCTCGGCGGGCGTGGCGTCGTCCCTGAGCCGCACGTCGAGTTCGGCGTTGAAGTGTCTGCCCTTGTAGTGCTCGAACCGGTGTGACACGTCGGTCACCCCTGGAAGGGCCCGGATGGCAGTCTCGATCTTGCGTGACCAGCTGTCACGCTCGGCCTGGTCGCGTCCTTGTTCGAAATAGCCATATCCGATCAGCAGGGCTGCGGTACCTGCTATCGCCACAGCCAGCACGGCTGCCAATCCCACTATTGTTGCCAGCAGCGGCACTACGCGTTCGCGCAAGATGGAGCGGTGGACACGCGCCGGCACCCGCCGATCGGGGTGCTGGGAGGTCCCTCGCTTCGGTGTGTCCGGATCGAAGCGGCCGGGGTCAACGACCTTGCTGCCGGTGCGTTCGGCATCCATCGGTCCTCCTCACGGCGCCTTCGTGTTCGTCTGAAACCTATATAGCAGTCCATCAGTTCCGGCGCTTTGCCTCATCGTTCGTTCCACAGCGTAGTCGGCCGCGAACTGCGACCTACCGCACGCGAGCGTTGCTCGTGCTCCGCTGCATCAGTCGGCTTGGCGCCGGATCTCATGGATCCGCAGGTTCCTGCAGCGCAGTGCGCAACTTCTGCTCTTTCGCGAGCAGGGCGCTGAAAGCCATTCTGTGCCACATGGATCGCCTTGATGTCATCGACACCTGTACGCGCATGGCGTGGTACGCCGATCTCCGCGAGTGGGACAACCTCGCGGCCGTGTTCGCCGACAACGTGACGCTGGATTACACGAGCCTCGACGGCGGCGAGCCGGTCGTGCTCGCTTCGACGCAGATCGTGGCCGCCTGGCAGGAGACGGTCGGTGGTTTCGCGGCGACCCAGCATCTGCTCGGCAACGCCCAGTTCGACTTCTATGACCAGGAGCCGCAGGTCACCGTCGCGGTCGACACCGTCGCCGCGCACTTCCGCCGGGCCCTGTGATCGCCGCGGAACCGATAAGACGGACCGCCGTGGAGATTCGCCGATTCGAAACCGCCGACCGACCGGAGTTGCGGGAGTTGTTCGCTCGGGCGAGTGCGGGCTCACCCGTCGCCTCGCTGTGGGGTGATCGGGAATCCGAGGCGTCGATCTACCTCGATCCATATCTGGATCTGGAGCCCGAGTCGGTGTTCGTGGCGGTCGTGAACGGCAAGCTGGTCGGATATCTGACGGGCTGCGCGGACAGCTGGAGGTTTCCCAGTGAGTCCGAGCGGATCGAGCGGGCGATCCGCGCCTACCGATTGTTCCTGCGCCCGACGCCGGCCAGGTTCTTCGGCGTCGCCATGGTCGACACCCTCGTGGCCGCGATCCGACGCCGGCCCACGGCGGGTGACTTCCAGGACGTGCGCTGGCCCGCACACCTGCATATCGCCGTGGCCGCCGATGCGCGCGGAACCGGAGCCGCCGCCGCCCTCATGAACCGGTGGTTCGCCCGGCTGGACGAGAACGGCGTCGGCTGCCATCTGCAGACGCAAGTCGAGAACATCCGAGCGGTGAGGTTTTTCACCCGCATGGGGTTCACTCCGATCGGCTCGACCCCGGTGATTCCCGGAATGCGATATGAGAGCAGGCGGGTTCATCAGTTGACCATGGTCCGCCCGGGTGAGCGCACCTAGGAGCCCGCGAATTCCGGACAGCTCGCAGCCGGTCAGAGCCAGTTGCGTTCCTTGGCCAGCAGGGCGGCCTGGAATCGGGTGCGTGCGCCCAGCCGGTCCATCAGGTCGGCGACATGACCGCGGAACTTGCGCACCGAGACATTCAGCGCACGTGCCGCCGAGTCGTCGGTGTCGTAGCGGGTAAGCGCGCGCAAGACCCGCTGCTCGACGGGTGAGACCGGAAGTTCGTCCAGGTCGCGTGCGCGGTTCCAGATGCCGTCGAAGACCTCCGCCAGTATCCGGACCACCCCGGTACGCCGGATCTGGAGCACACCCGCCTCCGGATCGGACAGATCGGCGGGCACGAAGGCGACCGACCGGTTGACGAGGGTCAGCGGCCAGACCGCTTCGGTCGTCACCCGATGCAGCTCGCCGAACGCATGGAGACGGCTTGCGTGGGCGACCTGCCGGGGATCCTCCAGTGTGTGTACGGGAAACAGGGTGCGGCTGCGCAGCCCCGCCATCAGCAGGCGCCCGTGCCGGACATGGGGGTGCCGGGATTCGTCGTACAGCGCATCGGTCCGCAACGCCGCGAACTCACCAGGGTGATCCGTCAGCAATGCGCCGATGCGCCGCGCTGTCTCCGGCCCGTTCGACAGTTGCTCGAGCAGCCCTGCCGGTCGGCCGGTGCGTTGCTCCTCGGTCAATTCCCGCAACGCCTCCCAGGCGGCAGCAAGGCCTTCGAACTGCTGCTGCGCCTCGGTGATCCGCCGCCGCACCAGCAGATCCACCGCGGCCGCCGGCGGCACCGCGGTCAGGTTCTCATCCACCAGACCGAGGACGCGCAGTTCGGTGAGCACGCTCCCCGCGCCGGCATCGCCCCGGCCCGCGCCGCCCGCATGCGAGGCGATGCCGGGACGGGTGCGCAGCAGTTCTCGGTAGACGCGCTCCTGCTCCGTGGTCAGCCCCAGTCCGGCCAGGCTCATGCCCGGCGCCTGCCGGCCGAGACGATTTCCGCACGCGGATACGCATGTCTGGCAGGTGCTGCCATGGTCAACCACCCCGGACATCGGAGACGACAAAGTACTGCGTAGCCTATACGCAACGCGTAGGCCATACGCAGTATGATCGCGAGGAGCGAACATGACCGATGAACTGCCGCGTGTGGCACAGCTGCTATGGACCGGCGGCCGGCGGTCCGGACGTGGCCCCCGGCCGGCACTGAGCCTGGACCGGATCGTCGGAGAGGCGGTGGCCATCGCGGATGAGGAAGGCATCGGCGCACTGTCCATGCAGCGGCTCGCCAAAGAGTTGGGCGCGGCGACCATGTCGCTGTATCGATATGTGCCGGGCAAGGACGAACTCGTCGCCCTGATGTTCGACGCGACCATGTCGGAACCGCCCGATCTTCCGCAAGGCGACTGGCGTGCCGCGCTCGAGCTGTGGGCGCGCTGTACCCGGGAGCTGTACCTTCGTCACCCGTGGGTGCTGGCGGTGGGCGCGAGCAATCGCTGCATGGGACCGAACGAGGCCGCGTGGGGTGAGGCCGCGATGGGTGCGCTCATCGCGGCCGGTCTTCCACCCCGCGGCGTCGCCGAAATCGTTTTGTGCGTCACCGCTTTCGTCGGCGGCGCCGCCCGGCTGGCGATCGATCCGGCCCAGGGGCGCGACTCGGCCGGGCACGTCGGTCCGACCCTCGATCCGGCGATGATCCAGCGGTACGGGCAGCCCGAGCGCTATCCGGCCACGCTGGCCATGTTCAGTGCCGGTCCTCCGGAGAACCACGACATCGATGCCGTCGCCGAGGGCTTGTTCGAATTCGGGCTCGGCAGACTCCTCGACGGCATAGGCGTACATCTCACAGCGTGATCCTCCCGCCGGACGGAGGGCAAAGGTTGCGCAGTGCGTTGCAGGTACCTGCAACGGTCCCGCGAAAAACGTTGGGAACTGGAAGGATCAGCGCAATGATTCTCGTGACAGGAGCGACCGGCAATGTCGGCGCTGAAGTTGTGCAAGCCCTGGCCGCGGCGGGCGAGCCGGTGCGCGCGCTGGTGCGCGATCCGCAGCGTGCAGTCGTACCCCCGGAAGCGGAAGCCGTGGCAGGCGACCTCACGTCTCCGGAGACCCTGAGTTTCGACGGGGTACGTGCGTTGTTCCTGCTGCCCGGTTATCCAGCGGTCGCGCAGGCGGCCGCTAAGGCCGGCGTCGAACACATCGTGCAACTGTCGGGTGTTTCCGCGGGCACCGGCGACACCTCCAATGCCATCACCCGCTATATGATGGCCTCCGAGCGGGAAGTCACCGAATACGCTGCGGCATGGACCATTCTGCGCCCCTGCGCCTTCGCCTCCAACGCCCTGCGCTGGCTCCCCCAGCTTCGCGAAGGAGACGTGATTCGCGCTCCGTTCCCCGAGGTGCGCACGGCCGCTCTGGATCCGCAGGACATCGGCGCGGTAGCCGCCACCGTCCTGCGGGGCAACAGTCATCACGGCGAAATCCTCTGGCCTACGGGGCCGGAGCCGCTCACGCCCGCCGAGCAGGTCGCGATCCTGGCCGAGGCCATCGGCCGCGATCTCATCTGTCAGGGCCTCGGCGACGAGGAGGCCCGCGCCGACATGCTCCGCACCACCCCCGTCGAGTACGTGGACGCCTTCTTCGACTTCTACGTGAACGGAGCCATCGACGAATCCATTGTCCGACCGACGGTAGAAGAGGTCGTCGGCCGCGCGCCACGGACGTTCGGTCAGTGGGCCACGGCCCACGCGGACGCCTTCCGGTGATTCATCCGCGCGGGATTACCGCCGATCGAAGGTACTAGGCGCGACCGGGCGCGGCGGCTCCGTGCCGCAGTCGCCCCGTGGCGGATCAGTCGAGGTTCAGCAGCATTCCGGTTTCCGGGTCGTACCAACGGCACGCTTCGGGTGGCAGGTAGAGATCGGAGGGGTCGCCCTCGGCCGCACGGAAGCTCGGCGGCGCTTGGACTTTCACGGTCTGACCGCCGACGCGGGTGGTGAGCAGGGTCGAGGAGCCCAGTGGCTCCAGCACTTCGAGTTCACCACGCACCGTCGCGTCCGCGGGGCCTTCGCGCACCACGATGGCCTCGGGGCGGATACCGAGCCGGAGGGCGCCGCCCTCGAACGACGACAGCGCCGCGGGCACGGCGAGCGATTGCCCGCCCAGGTCGATCCGCGGCCCGTCCTCCGCCGCGGAGACCACGCCGGTGAGGAAGTTCATCGGCGGGCTGCCGAGGAAACCGCCGACGAATTCCGTCGCCGGGTCGTCGTAGACCTCGGTCGGTGGGCCGCACTGGACGATCGATCCGTCTCGCATCACGGCGACACGGTTGCCCAGCGACAGCGCCTCGACCTGGTCATGGGTGACGTAGACGGTCGTGGTGCCGAGTTCCGCGACGAGTCGTTTCAGCTCGGCTCGGAACGACAGCCGCAGCAGCGCGTCCAGGTTGGACAGCGGCTCGTCCATGAGCAGCACGTCGGCGTCCATCACGATGGCCCGCGCCACCGCGACACGCTGGCGCTGCCCGCCGGACAGCCGCGCCGGGTAGCGGTCCAGGTACGGGGTGAGTTGCAGCAGTTCGGCGGCCCAGGCGACTTTGCGGCGGATCTCCTCGGCGGGCACACCGTGCACGCGCAGGCCGAAGCCGATATTGTCGGCGACCTTCTTGTTGGGGAAGACCGCGTAGGACTGGAAGACCATCGACAGGTTGCGCCGCCGCGGTTCGAGGTAGGTGACGTCCTTGCCGCCGATCACGATCTGCCCCGAGTCCGGCAGCTCCAACCCGGCGATCATGCGCAGCAAGGTCGTCTTGCCGCAGCCGGAAGGCCCCAACAGCACCATGAACTCGCCGTCGGCGATCTCCAGCGAGACCTCGTCGGTAGCACGCGCCGTGCCGCCGGGATAGGTCTTCACCAGATCCCGGACAATCACCTCGGCCATCAGCGAACCCCTGTCATCTGAGCGTCGTCCCCCACATGTTCACCAGGTAGCGCCGCATCACGAAGATGAACACCAGCGCCGGGATGATCAGCGCGAAGCCACCGGCGAAGCGGTAGGCGGTCGACGCCTCACCCAGCGCCGTGAGCACCTGCGCGGGCAGCGTGCGGTGCCCGAGCGTCACGATCGTCGCGCCGAGGATCTCGTTCCACGACAGGACGAATGTGAAGATCGATGACGCCGCCAGACCCGGCAGCGCGAGCGGCACCACGACCCGGCGCGCGGCCTGCCATCGACTGCACCCGAAGACCCGGGCCGCCTCCTCCAGATCCGGCGGCACCGCGACGAAGATGCTCGCCGTGATGAGCACGGTGGTCGGCAATGCGAGCGTGGTGTGCACCAATGTCACGGCGAACACCGTGTCGTACACATCGATCCGCAGGAACACCGTGGCCAGCGGCACCGAGAGCACCACGATCGGCAGCGCGCGCACGAAGAGAATGAAGACCTGGTAGGTGTCTTTGCCGCGAAAAGCATGACGGGCCAGCGCGTATCCCGCGGGCGCCCCGATCACCAGCGACCAGAACACCGTGTAGAGGCCGACCAGCACCGAGTTGCCCAGTGCGGCAAGGGTCCCGGTCGCGCGGAAGAACGAGACCAGGGTCTCGGTGGAGAACTCCTTCGGGACGAGCGACTTCGGGAACTCGTTGAGCGCCTCGCGGGAGGACAACGCGGCGAGTCCGATGAGCACGATCGGCAGCGCCATGAACAGGCTTACAGCAGTGCAGGCCGCCTGCACCCCCACCGCGCGCAGGCGGCGCCTGCGCAGGGGTGCGCGGTCGATCGGTGGCAGCACGCGCCGCGACGGCGCCTCGGCCGAGTTCATCGCGCTCCTCGCCTCCCTCGGCCCTCTGCCGCATGATCACGACTCATCGGGCCTGCTCCGGCTGCCGGACCGCACGCAGGTAGAACACCGCGGTAGCGAGCGAGATCGCAAGCACGATCAGCGAGACAGCGCTGGCGACCGCGGGATTCTGCAGATTCGCGTACCACTCGTAGGTCTCGCCGACCAGCAGCGGAAAGTCCCGGCCGGTCAATGCCTGCGCCACGGCGAAAGCCTGCAGCGCGAGGATGGTCCGCAAGATCAGCGCCACTTGCAAGCTCGGACCCAGCAGCGGCAGCGTCACATGCCGCAGCCGCTGCCACAGGTTCGCTCCGAACACCTGCGCGGCCTCGTCGTAGTCGCGCGGGATCATCTGCACGCCCGCCACCACGATGACGAACACCAGTGACGTCGCGCGCCAGATCTCGGCGACCACCACGGCGAGCAGCATGGTGCCCGCGTTCCGGTAGCCGAGCCACTGCACGCCGTCGTCGGAGAGCCCGATGCCGACCAGCAGCGAGTTCAGGTAGCCGCGGTTGTCGAAGATGGACAGCCATACCAGGCCCGCGGCCAGTTCGGAGATCGCCAGCGGCAGGCACCACAGGTAGAAGTGGCCGCCGGCGAACCGCGGCCGGGCCTGCATGAGCAGCGCCATGGCGACGGCGAGCACCAGTTGGACCGGCACGACGATCGCGATCAGCAGGAGGGTGTTGCGCAGCGCGGGGAGGACGTAGGGATCGTCGAACAGCCGGTCCCAGTTGGCGAGGGTGAATCCGTCGCCGCCACGGAACGCCTCGAGCACGGCCTGCACGAGCGGCCAGCCGAACAGGGCCGACATCAGGACGATCGACGGCAGCAGCAGGATCCACGGGGAGCGTAGACGCGACATCATGGCTCATCCCACCCGGCAGAGCTGTGCGGCCGGGTCGGGCGCCCAGCACGGCACTTTCAGCTCGTCGAGGATGCCTTGCAGCACCCGGGCCTGCTGATCCAGCGTGGAGCGGATATCCGCCCCGTCGAGCACGATCGAACGGAAGCTGTCTTTGAAGACCTTGCTCACCTCTCCTTCACGCTGGCCCAGACCCACCGGCGGCAACGAGAGAATGGCGCCGGGCGCCTCCTGCTGCTTGCGCACCGCGTCGGCCTCGAGCTGGACAGCCGGTGGCAGATCGGCGGGGATCGCCGTGTCGACCGCCGGGAAGAAGCCGTTGGAACGAAGCAGCCGCAGTTGGGTTTCCGGGCGGGTGAGCGTGCTGATCGTCCGCTGCGCGAATTCGGGGTCCGTACTGCCCTTGGGGATCGCGAGCCCGGCGATCACGGCCATATAGCCGAGGCCGTGTGCGCCCCGCGGCGCCGGAAGCATCCGCCAGTCGCGCGGGTCGCGCTCGGGCGCGTGGACCAAGCGCACGACGTGGTCCCACGCCATCCGCGCCTCGCCGCTGTCGAGCGGCTCCTGCATGAAGTCGAAATTCGTGCTCGACTGGACGCAGTTGGCCCACAGCTCACGCAGGTACTGCCAGGCCGTCACGGCCTCGTTCGAGCGGAACGTGGTGATCTGGCCGCCGGTGAACGAGGGCAGCAGGAAGCCCTGGACGAACCGGTGCAGCAGGCCCTTGGGGCCCGCGGGCAGGCCGAGCACGGGGCGATTGCCATTGGCGCGGCGCGCGGCGACGGCCCAGTCGAGGAACTGGTCGTAGGTCAGCGACGCGGCATCGACTCCGGGCGGCAGGTGTTCGAGCGCGTCCGCGTGCGCGGCGAGGACGTAACTCGCCGTGGCCCATGGGATGTACCACGTACGGTCGGTGCCGACCTTCGCGAGTTTCAGGTATTCCGCCGACCAGCCGCGGGCGCCGAAGTCGGCGAGCAAACCGGTGAGGTCTTCCAGGTAGCCGTCGGCGAGCGGGGCGAGGTCGCCGTGCAGACCGCCGAGCAGACCGATCTTGGTCGCGCCGGCGTCGACCTGGCTGCGCACCTGGCTCGCGAACGGGCTCTCCTCGATGGTCACATAGCCGACGCCGGGCGCGGCGGCGGCCAGCAGGGTACGGAAACGCTCGGCCTCGTCGGCGGGACGGAACTGGGTGGACAGGAAGATCATGCCGCCGTTGCCGCTGGTCGCGAATCCGGTACAGGCCGCGGCGGACAGGGCCGCCGCGCCGGAGCCCACCGCGCGCAGGAAGGATCTGCGCGTCGAACCGGATACCAGCATGCATGGCTCCTGTTAGGGCACAACGGGTTTCAGACTTTTGTCAGGTTGGTTAACATAAGTGCGCTGAGAGATATTGTCAATATGCCCGCGACACCCTCCAGCCCCACTTCGCCAGGACATGTGCTCGCCCTGCTGCGCGCCACGGGGCCGCTGACCCGGCTCGAGCTGCAGGAACTCGCGGGGTTGTCGCGGGTGACGCTGACCGAGCGGCTGGAGGCGCTGCGTGGTCTCGGGCTCGTCCGCCACGCGGGGCACAAGGAATCGAGCGGAGGACGACGCGCCGAAATGCTCGAGGTCGACGACACCGGAAGCACCGCGCTCGTCGCCGATCTCGGACAGAGCCATGCCACGCTGGCCGTGGTCGACCTGCGCGGGACGGTGTTCGCGAGAGAACACCGGCGGTTGCCCCTGCGGCACAGTCCGACCGAGGTCGTGCCGATGCTGCTCGACACGGGAAGGAAGCTGTTGCGGCGGACCGGGCGAGCCGAAACCTTGTGCGCGATCGGCCTGTCGGTGCCGGGCCAGATCGACCACGACAGCGGAGTGACCGTCGCGCCGCCGACCATGCCGGACTGGAACGGCGCTGCGCTGCGCGAACCTTTCGCCGACGCGCTCGGTGTCCCGGTGCTGCTGGAGAACGACGCGAATGCGCTGGCATTCGGCGACTTCCGGGCGCTGGACCGTCCGGCCGCGACCCTTGTCGGTGTGAAGGTGGGGACCGGAATCGGTGCGGGCGTGGTGATCTCCGGGCGCGTGCACCGTGGCGTGAGCGGCTCGGCGGGCGAGATCGGGCACCTGCGGATCGAGGGCAGTCGGCAGCTCTGCAGCTGCGGCCGCCGTGGGTGTGTGGCGGCGGGCGCGGGCGGGCAGGCGCTGGCCCGGGAACTGGGCGTACGCACGACGGCCGACGTGGTCCGGCTGGTCGGCCACGGCAGCCCCGAGGCGATTCGCTCGACCGAGCGGGCCGGGCGCCTGGTCGGTACCGTGCTCGCGACGATGGTGTCGATCGTGAATCCGGCCCATGTCCGCGTCGGCGGGGCGATCGGGGTGCTGCCGCCGTTTCTCGAGGGGGTGCGGCGCGGCGTCGAGTCGAACGCGCACCCGAGCGCGTTGCGCGATCTCGACCTCGGCCCCTCGCGGCTGGGTGAGAACGGCGCGTTCGTGGGGCTGGCGGGTCTGGTCGCGGACGAGATGTTGTCCCCGGCGACCGTGGACGCGATGGTCGCCGCGCGACAGGAGGTGTGATCCGCTGCGGGCCTTCCCGGCGTATGCGCTCGGCACGGCGGGTAGCGAAGCCGTGCCCGGCGCTTGGTTCGCGGTGGCGGCGAAGGCGGTCGAGTAGGAGATTGCCGGGTTGTCGCCCTCAGAACACCCGGTTGTCCGTATCGGGCCGTACATCGCAGATGGCATGCCGCGCCAGCCATTGCGGAGGTGGGTAGCTACCGTTAGGTTCATCCCATGAGTTCCACCTTTCCGCATTTGCTGTCGCCGATCGAGCTGGGGAGGGTGAAACTCCGCAACCGAGTTGTCATGGGCTCCATGCACACCGGGCTGGAAGATCGGGCCTGGCACATCGACCGGCTGGCCGCGTTCTTCGCCGAACGCGCACGCGGCGGCGTGGGGCTGATCGTCACCGGCGGCTACTCCCCCAGCCGCGACGGATGGCTGTGGCCGTTCGCGTGCGCGATGCTGGACGAGACCGACGCCGAGCGGCACCGCGTGATCACCGACGCCGTTCACGAAGCGGGAGGCAAGATCGCGCTGCAGATCCTGCACGGTGGGCGCGATTCGAACATCCCCACCAATCTGGCGCCCTCGGCGGTGGCGTCGCCGCTCACCGCGTTCGAACCGCGGGCGTTCACCGAGCAGGAGATCGAGACCACGATCGCCGATCACGTGCGCTGCGCGCGGTTGGCGCGGCTGGCCGGATACGACGGCGTCGAGATCATGGGCGGCGAAGGCTTTCTGATCAACCAGTTCCTCGCGCCGCGCACCAACACCCGGACCGATCGCTGGGGCGGATCGGCGGCGAACCGGCGGCGATTCCCGGTCGAGGTCGCCGCACGGACCAGGGCCGCCGTCGGCGACGACCTGCTCATCATGTTCCGGATGTCGCTGGCCGAATTCGTCGAGGACGGGCAGACCTACGCCGAGATCATCGACCTGGCGAAGGAACTCGAAGCCGCCGGAGTCGACGTCATCAACACCGATATCGGCTGGCACGAGTCGCGGGTGCCGACGATCGTCACCTCGGTGCCACGTGCCGCGTTCGTCGGATACACCGCGGCGCTCAAGGAACATGTCTCGATTCCGGTGTGCGCGTCGAACCGGATCAACATGCCCGAGGTCGCCGAGCAGATCCTGGAGCGCGGCGAGGCGGACCTCATCTCGCTGGCCCGCCCGCTGCTGGCCGATCCGGAATGGGTGAACAAGGCCGCCGGATCGCGGGTGGACGAGATCAACACCTGCATCGCATGCAACCAGGCCTGCCTGGACCACACCTTCACCCGGCAGACCGTGTCCTGCCTGGTGAATCCCCGCGCGTGCCACGAGACGCTGCTGCAACTGCTGCCCACCAGGCGGGCCAAGCGCGTCGCCGTCGTCGGCGCCGGTCCCGCCGGGTTGTCGGCCGCGATCGGCCTGGCCGAGCGCGGGCATCAGGTGGAACTGTTCGAAGCCGAGGACCGGATCGGCGGACAATTCGACCTCGCCCGCCGCATCCCCGGCAAGGAGGAGTTCGACGAGACGATCCGGTATTACCGGCGCAAACTCGAACTCACCGGCGTCACCGTGCATCTGAATGCCCGGGCCACCGCCGAACAACTCGCCGCGGGTGGCTGGGACGAGGTGGTGCTGGCCACGGGCGTGCGTCCTCGAATTCCCGCGATCCCCGGCATCGATCACCCCATGGTGCTGTCCTATCCGGAACTGATCCGGCAGGAGAAGCCCGTGGGCAACCGGGTGGCCGTCGTCGGTGCGGGCGGAATCGGGTTCGACGTCGGCGAATTCTTGACCGCGGTCCACCAAGGCCCCCTCGCGCTCGACGAATGGCGCGACGAGTGGGGTGTCACCGACGACATCCACGCTCGCGGCCAGTTGCGAACCCCTCGGCCTGCCAGGGCGACCCGGGAAGTGACCCTGCTGCAACGCAAGTCGGGGCCGTTCGGACTGACCTTGGGTAAGACGACCGGCTGGATCCACCGCGCCGCGCTGGACGCGCGCGGAGTCCAGCAGATCGGCGGGGTCAACTACGAACGGATCGACGATCGCGGACTGCACGTCAGCTTCGGTCCGCAGCGGCAGGCGCCGCGCGTGATCGAAGTGGACAACGTGGTGGTGTGCGCGGGCCAGGAATCGGTGCGCGACCTGCACGACCAGCTCGAATCGCGTGGCGTGCGGGTGCATCTCATCGGCGGCGCCGACGAGGCGAAGGAGCTCGACGCCAAGCGCGCCATCCAGCAGGGCACCCAGCTCGCGGCCGAACTCTGATCCCGGACGGCCCGGGGACCTGGTCCCCGGGCCGCCGGAATTCACCCGTTGCCGCCGCCCATCCGGACGAACGTGGCGGTCGCGGTCGCGTAGACCTTCCCCGCGGCATCGACGAGACGGCTCTCGGCGGTGGCCGTCGTCCGGCCGACGTGCACCGCCTCCGCGACCGCCTCCAGCGCCCCCTGGGTGTGCGAGACCCCGCGCACCAGATTGGACGTCATGCTCACCGTCGTGAGCATGGACTTGTCCTGCACCGACAGTTGCACCGCACCCCACATCGCGACGTCGAGCACCGTACCGACCACGCCGCCACCGACCACACCGAGGAAGTTCACATGCCGCTCGTCCGGGGTGAGGCGCAGCGTCATCCGCCCCGGCGCGGCGTCGACGACCTCGATGTTGAGTAGTTTGGCCAGTGGCGGCAGCGGCAGTTCGCCGGTACGGATGCGCTCGACGAGTTCGTCCCTGGTGAGCTGGATCATGCCCAGCACGGCGATGCCGGGGTCGTCCCACTCCAGGTGCAGCGAGCGCACGCCATCGGTCACTTCGATCGCCGACACGTCGTCGGATGTCATAGCCTTCCTCTACTTTCCGCTGATCTGCTGGTCGATGAGAGCGAACAGTTCGTCCGCCGTGGCGGCCGCCTCGACGGCGTCGCGGCCCTGATCGGCGACCGGCGCGGGCTCGGGCGCGGGTTCGTCGATGGCGTCGGTCAGCGTCGCGCGGATCCGCTCGGCCAGCCGCGCCTTGTCCTCCTGCGACGGCAGGGTCGCCAGCAGCGCGGCGAGCGCGGCGATCTGGTCATCGATCGCCGAGGTGGTCGCGGTCGCTTCCCATTGCGACCGCAGCAGTTTCGCCACCGCGCTCGCCGTCGGGTAGTTGAACACCAGCGTCGAGGGCAGTCGCGTGCCCGTGCCCTCCGACAGCCGGTTGCGCAGCTCGACGCCGCCGAGTGAATCGAAACCCATCTCGTTGAACGGAGTTTCGGGATCGATCGCCGCCGCGGACTGGTATCCCAGCACCGCCGCGGCGTGTTCGCGGACGAATCCGAGCACCAGCGCGTCGCGTTCGTCCTCCGGCGCGGTGGCGAGCAGGTCGGCCAGCAGTCCGCCGGTGGCGGTTGCGCTGGATACCCGGCGGGCGCGGCCGGCGACCAAGCCGCCCAGCACTTCGGGCAGCAGCCCCGCGCGTGCCTGCGCGGCCAGGGCGGACTTGTCGAACTCGACGCAAGCGACCATGGCCGCATCCGTGGCGAGCGCCGCGTCGAACAGCGCCGTACCGTCGGAGTCACCGAGGATCCGCAGACCCATACGTTCCAGCCGCGCCAGCGCGGCCCGGTCCATTTCGGCGGTCATGCCCGTGTCCTGGTTCCACAAACCCCAGGCGACCGACAAGGCGGGCAGCCCCTGCGCTCGCCGGGCCTGCGCGAGCCCGTCGAGGAACGCGTTCGCGGCCGCGTAGTTGCCCTGTCCGGGCGAACCGAGAATCGCCGCGGCCGAGGAGAACACGACGAACGCCGACAGGTCGTGGCCCCGGGTGAGCTCGTCCAGGTGCAGCGCGCCGTCGACCTTGGGCGCGAGTACACGATCGATCCGCTGAGCGGTCAGCGTCTCGATGGTGGCGTCGTCGATCAGGCCCGCGGAGTGGATCACCGCCGACAGCGGGTGCTCGGTCCCGATCGACTCGACCACGGTGGCCAAGGCCGCGCGATCGGCCACGTCGCACGCGGCGACCCGGGTGCGCGCACCGAGCCGTTCCAGCTCGGCGATCAGTTCCGCGACACCGTCGGCCGCCGCGCCGCGCCGCGACACCAGCAGCAGATGCCGGACACCGTGTGCGGTGACCAGGTGCCGCGCGATCACCGCGCCCAATCCGCTGGTTCCGCCCGTGATCAGCACCGTGCCATCGCCGAAAGCGCTCGTGCTGCGGATGTTTCCGGGTTCTTCGGTAGGTACGTCGCCATAGGCCAGGCGCGGGAGGTAGATCTCGCCCGTGCGGACCGCCACTTGGGCGTGCCCCGATTCGAGCACGCCGAGCACCGTCGCGGCGTCCAGGTCTCCGTCGTGGTCCAGCAGCACGATACGACCCGGTTGTTCCGACTGTGCGCTGCGGACCAAACCGGTGACGGCGGCGGCGGCCAGATCGACCGGTTCTCCGTTCAGGCCCGTCGCGCGGCGGGTCGCCACCACGAGGCGTGTGTCCGCCAGCCGCTCGAGCGACAACCAGGAGCGCAGCAGCTCCCAGGCGGTGCGGGTCGCCTCCTGCACCGTCCCGGGCTCGACCGGGTCAGCGGTGGCCGCAGGTCCCTCCGGGAGCGACCAGACGACGATATCCGGAACCTGTTCGGCCGCAGCGACTTCCGACGCGTCGAGGTAGTGACGGTCGACACCGGACACTCGTGCCTGCCCCATCGTCGCCACACGGTCGGGCACCGCCCGCAGCGCGGGTAGCTCCGCGCGCGTCCAGCTCAGGGTCAGGGGTGCCGTACGGCGTCCCGCATGCGCCGCGCCCAGCGCGTCGGCCGCGATCGGACGTGCGGAGACCGCATCGATGCGCGCGACGAGCGAGCCGGTGTCGTCCGCGATGTCGATCGTGACCTGTCCCTCGGCATCCCGGACGACGCGAACGCGCGCCGCGGTGACACCGGAGCGCCACAAGCGCACACCGGTGAAGGAGAAGGGCAACGGCACCTGCCCGGCGGGCAGGTCGCCGATCAGCTCGCCGAGCGCCGCGTGCAGGCATGCGTCCAGCAGCGCCGGATGGATGCCGAACGGAGCCGCCGCGACGCCCACGGATTCGTCGAGGGACACCTCGGCGAAGGTCTGCTCGCCGCGCGTCCACAACGCGGTGACGCCCTGGAAACCGGGACCGTAGTCGAAGCCGCGCTCCGCCAGCCGGTCGTAGAGCGACCCGTCCGACGGCTCCGCGCCGGACGGCGGCCACACCGGTTCGCTCCACACCGGCGCGTGGTCGTCGTCGGCGGTGGTCAGGACGCCGCTCGCATGCCGCACCCACGGGTCCGTGCCGTCGGACTCCCGATCGGCCGCGCGGGAGTGCACGGCGAATCCGCGCCGCCCTTGCTCGTCGCGCGCCCCGACGCTCAATTGGAGCTCGATCTCGGCGGTCGCGGTGAGCGGCAACGGAGCTTGCAGCAGCAATTCGCCGACCACCCCGGCGTCCACCTGCGCGCCCGCGGCGAGCGCCATCTCCGCGAAGGCCGTCCCGGGCAGCAATACCGAGCCGAACACCGCGTGGTCGCCGATCCACGGCTGGGTGCGCGCGGAGAACCGGCCGGTGAACAACCATTCGTCCTTGCCCGCGACCGGCACCGCGCTGGTCAGCAGTGGATGGCCGAACGAGCCGGTCACGACTTCGGGAGCCGGTCGCACCCAGTACCGGCGGCGCTGGAACGCGTACGTCGGCAATTCCACCCGTGCGTCCGCTCCCGGCAGCAGCGACCGCAGCCGCACCGGTGCGCCTGCCGCGAAGGACTGGGCGAGGAGCGTGACGAACTGGGTCACCTCGTCGACCGAACGCCTGGACGAGGCCGCCACCAGTGACTTCGCCGCCACTTCCGGACGCTCGGCCAAGCATTCTCCGGTCATCGCGGTGAGCGCGGCGTCCGGTCCGACTTCGATGAAACGCCGCACCCCGGAGTCGAGGAGACTGCGCACCCCGGGCGCGAAGCGCACACAGCCGCGCACCTGCGCCACCCAGTAGCCCGGATCGCGCATTTCGTCGCCGGCCCGCGTGCCGGATACATTCGACACGATCGGCACGGTGGGCTCGCGATAGGTCAGTCCCTCCGCCACCGCGCGGAATTCGTCGAGGACGGGTTCCATCAACATCGAATGGGACGCGTGGGAGATCCGCAGCAGGGTGTGCTTCCGTCCCGCCTCGGTTAGCC
This sequence comes from Nocardia sp. NPDC051929, assembly GCF_044548645.1. Taxonomy (NCBI): domain Bacteria; kingdom Bacillati; phylum Actinomycetota; class Actinomycetes; order Mycobacteriales; family Nocardiaceae; genus Nocardia; species Nocardia sp. NPDC051929. The sequence continues at coordinate 76,498 of NZ_JBIUCG010000019.1, forward strand.
GCCGCCGCATCTCGTCGACGGCATCGGCGTATCCCGAGAACACCACCGACTCCGGACCGTTCACCGCCCCGATCGCGAGCCGGTCGGCGAGACCGGTCAGCAGTTCCTCCGCTTCCGTCTCCGACACCGCGGCCGCCAGCATCGCCCCACCGGCGGGCGCCGCACCCATCAGTCGTCCCCGCGCCGCCACCAGCGCGCAGGCGTCGGTCAGCGACCAGACCCCGGACACATAGGCCGCGACGAGTTCGCCCAGCGAGTGACCCGCGAGCACGTCCGGTAGGAGACCGTACGACTCGAGCAGCCGGAACATCGCCACCTCGAAAGCGAACAGCGCGGGCTGCATCCAGTCCATCCGGTCCAGCACCCCGGCCTCGTCGGTGAACATCACCTCCCGCAGGGAACCCCCGAGGTGCCGGTCGAACTCGGCGCACACCTCGTCCAGCGCGGTCGCGAACACCGGAAACGCCTGGTACAGACCGGCACCCATGCCGACTCGCTGCGCGCCACCACCGGTGAAGAGGAAGGCCGTCGTACCCGGCACGGCCGGTGCCTCGACCGCGTGCGGCGACGTCGTTCCCGCCGCCAGCGCGGCCAGCCCGGCGAGCAGTTCCTCCCGATCGCGGCCGACGACCACGCCGCGGCGATCCAGCAGCGCACGCGAGTCGAGCAGGGCACGCGCCACCCGCCGCGGGTCGATCTCCGGCGTATCGGCCAGCCAGGAGCGCAAGCGTTCGGCCTGACCGCGCAGGGCTTCCGCGGATTTCGCGGAGACCACCAGCGGTACCACGCCGCCCGCTACCGGGCCGGAGTCCGCCGCCGGTCGCTCGGCACGCGTGGACGGTGGCGCCTCCTCGAGGATCACGTGCGCGTTCGTGCCGCTGATACCGAACGACGACACCCCCGCGCGTCGTATCCGGCTGCCCGAGGTCCACGATTCGGCGTCGGTCAGCACGCGCACCGATCCGGCCGACCAGTCCACATGCGGTGAGAGTTCCTCCGCGTGCAGGGTTCTCGGCAGCATCTCGTGGCGCAGCGCCTGCACCATTTTGATCACGCCGCCCACACCGGCCGCCGCCTGGGTGTGGCCGATATTGGATTTGAGCGAACCGACACGCAGCGGACCTTCAGGGCGGCCCTGGCCGTAGGTGGCGAGCAACGCCTGCGCCTCGATCGGGTCGCCCAGTGTCGTTCCGGTGCCGTGCGCTTCCACGGCATCCACGTCCGACGGCCCGAGCCCGGCATCGGCCAGCGCCGCCGCGATCACCCGCTCCTGCGACGGACCGTTCGGCGCGGTGAGACCGTTGCTGGCGCCGTCCTGGTTCACCGCGCTGCCGCGCACTACCGCGAGCACGTTGTGGCCGAGTCGCCGTGCGTCCGAGAGCCGTTCGACCACCAGGACGGCCGCGCCCTCCGCCCACGCCACACCGTCGGCGGCGGCCGAGAACGATTTGCACCGCCCGTCCGGCGCCAGTCCGCGCTGGCGGGAGAATTCCACGAAAACCGTGGGCGTGGCCATCACCGTCGCACCGCCCACCAGGGCGAGCGAACTCTCCCCCTGTCGCAGCGCACGGCACGCCACGTGCAGTGCCACCAGCGAGGACGAGCACGCCGTATCCACCGTCATCGCGGGGCCTTCCAGACCGAGCGAATAGGCGATGCGTCCCGAGACCACGCTGGCCGCCGAGCCGGTGCCCACGTAGCCTTCGGCCTCGGGTCCGGCCTTGCGGGTCAAGACCTCGTAGTCCTGGTACATCACCCCGGTGTAGACGCCGGTGTCGGTGCCCCGCAGCGACGTCGGATCGATGCCCGCGTGCTCGAGCGCTTCCCACGACACCTCCAGCAGCAAACGCTGCTGGGGGTCCATCGCGTTCGCCTCCCGCGGGCCGATGCCGAAGAATCCGGCGTCGAAATCGGCCGCGCCCGTCAAGAACCCGCCCTCGTTCACGTAGGAGGTTCCGGTGTGCTCGGGATCGGGATCGATCAGGCGATCGAGATCCCAGCCGCGATCGGCGGGAAACTCGGAAATGGCGTCCGTCCCCGAGGCCACCAGGTTCCACAGATCGTCCGGCGACGCGACTCCGCCGGGGTACCGGCAGGCCATGCCGACGATCGCGATCGGTTCGTCGGCTCGCGCGCGCTTCCGCGTCGGGCGGACGCCCTGCCCCGCGCCGTCGATCCGGGAACGCAGCAGCCGGGCGACCGCCGCGGACGTCGGGTGATCGAAGGCCAGCGTCGACGGCAGACGCAGACCGGTGGCCTTGGTGAGGCGGTTGCGCAGGTCCACCGCGCCCAGCGAATCGAAGCCCAGTTCGCTGAACGGCTTGTCGGCCTCGATCTGTTCGCCCGTGGCGTGTCCAAGTACCTCGGCGACCTGATGGCGCACGAAATCCAGCACGATCGCGTCGTGCCGGTCCGGTGGCGCCGACGCGAGCCGCTCGGCCAGATCGCCGCCGCCCTCGGCACGGCGCGGTACCGCTACCAGCGAACGCAGCAGCGGCGGCAGCAGATCCGCGCGGGCCTGCGCGGACAATGCCGCGGTATCGAAGTCCACGGCGGCGACCAGCGGCATCTGCGCGCCCGCCGCCCGGTCGAACAGCGCGAGCCCGTCGGACTCGGCCAAGGGGCGGAAGCCCATGCGGGACAAGCGGTCCAGGCCCGCGCGTCCCAGTTCGGCGGTCATCCCGCCGCTCTGGTTCCACGGGCCCCAGGCCACCGAGACCGCGGGCAGGCCCGCCGCGACGCGCCGCCGGGCCAGCGCGTCCAGCACCGAGTTCGCGGCGGCATAGTTGCCCTGGCCCGCCGAGCCAAGGACCGCCGCGACCGAGGAGAACAGCACGAACGCCGACAGATTCCGGTCACGGGTGAGTTCGTCCAGGTGTAGTGCGGCGTCGACCTTCGGCGCGAACACCCGCTCGATCCGGTCGGGCGTGAGTGCGTCGAGCGTCGCGTCGTCCAGGACGCCGGCGGCATGGACGACGGCGGTCAGCTCCGGACCATCGGCCAGCCGGTCGAGCAGGGCGCGCACCGCGGCGCGGTCGCCGACGTCGCAGGCCAGTACCCGCGGCCGAGCACCGAGTCCGGCCAGTTCGGCCACCAGTTCGCGCACACCGTCGGCCCGTTCGCCGCGGCGTGACACCAGAACGAGATCCCGCACACCGTGGGTCGCGACCAGGTGCCGGGCCACCAGCGCGCCCAACCCACCGGTCCCGCCGGTGATCAGCACCGTGCCTCGGCCCAGGGTGACGGCCGCGCCGGGCGCGTCGTCACGCCGGGCGAGCCGGGGCGCGACCAGCTCGCCGCCACGCGCCGCGAGCTGCGGCTCGTCGGTCGCGAGGGCCGCCGAGATCAGCTCGGGCCCGATGACCGCGTCGCTCTCGGCGTCCACCAGCACGATCCGGCCGGGATGCTCCGACTGTGCGCTGCGCAGCAGGCCCCAGAGCGCCGCGGCGGCCAGATCCGGATCCTCGGCGGGCAGTCCGGCGCCGTTACGGGTCACCGCGACCAGCCGGGTGTCGCCGGACTCGGGGAGGCGTAACCAGGACCGCACCGCCGCCAGCGCGGTGTTCACGCTCCGGCGCACCCGGTCGGCCTCGGTGCTGACGGCGTGCCCGGGACCGGACTCGGCGAACCACACCACGGCGTCGGGCTGCGCTCGGGTGTCCGCTCCCGGGGTGTCGGTATCTGCGGCCGCTACCAGCGCGGCCATATCCGAATAGTGTTCCTCGAAAGCGGATTCCGACGGTCCGCCGACCGCCGCCAGCCGCACCGCGCCGGACCCGGCGCCGGAAGCCACCGTGGCCCACCGCACGTCGTAGAGACGGTGGGGTCCGGCGGAGCGCGCGCTGCGCACCGTGTCGCTGTCGACCGGCCGCGCCCGCAGCGCATCGATCGTCAGCAGCAACGCGTCCGTATCGTCGCGGAGCTCTACCCGCGCCCCTTCGGCGCCCGTCCGCCGGATCAGCACGCGTGCCGCGCTCGCGCCACCGCGATACAACCGCACGCCGGTGAACGAGAACGGCAGCGGCGCCTGGTTGTCGGCGAAATCAGCGGACAATAGGTCGACGGCGGCGTGCAACGCGGCATCCAGCAGTGCGGGGTGCACGCCGAAGCGCGAAGCGTCCGAATCGGTCTCGCCGAGCCGCACCTCGGCCACGACGGAGTCGCCGCGGCGCACGAACCGGCGCACGCCCTGGAAGGCGGGTCCGTAGCCGAGACCGCGGGCGGCCAGTTGGTCGTAGAGCGCCGCTCCGGTGGTCGCGTCGTCGTCCTGGAACGGGTCGTCCGTATCAGCGGGCACCGCCGCGTTTCCCGTGTCGGGAGCGAGTACACCGCGGGCGTGCGTGGATCCGGCGGTCGGGTCGCCCACGGCCCGCGAAGCGATGACGAAGCGCCTGCGCCCGGCGTCGTCGGGCGATTCGACACTGATCTGGATATCTACTTCGGTTCCCTCGTCCAGCCGCAGCGGCGCCTCCAGGACCAGCTCGTCGATCGTCCCGGCATCCACTCGCGCGCAGGCTGCCAACGCGAACTCCACGAACGCGGTCCCGGGCAACAGCACCGTGCCGAACACCGTGTGATCGGCCAGCCACGGCTGCGACGCCGTGGACAGGCGACCGGTGAACAGCCACTCGTCCGTACCGGCCAGGGCCAGCGCCGCGCCGAGCATCGGATGGTCCATCGCCGTCAATCCGGCGCGGCCCACATCGCCGATGCCGTCGGTCGGCGGCAACCAGTACCGCTGACGCTGGAACGGGTAGGTCGGCAACGGGACCCGGCGCGCCGGCCGACCGGTGAACACCGGGCTCCAGTCCACGTCGGCGCCCGCGGCGTGGGCGGCGGCCAGGAACGCGGTGAACTGCCCGACCTCGTCCGCGCCGCGTCGTGCGGCGGCGACCACCGCGCAGCGGGCCTCGATATCGGGTTGTTCGGTCATGCATTCGCGGGTCATCGCGGTCAGCACCGCGTCGGGACCGATCTCCAGGAATCGTCGCACCCCGCCGGCGGCCAGCGCCTGGACTCCCGGGGCGAACCGCACGGCCGCCCGGACCTGACGGACCCAGTACTCCGGATCGGTCAGCTCGTCAGCGGCCGGTGCGCCCGAAACGTTCGAGACGATCGGGATCGTCGGCTGCCGGTAGGTCACACCGCGGGCCACGGCACGGAACTCGGCCAGCATCGGTTCCATCCGCGCCGAATGGAAGGCATGGCTCACGCGCAGCCGGTTCGTCCGACGGCCATGAGCAGCGAAGATCCGCTCGACCTCGGCGACGGCGTCGGCGTCACCGGACAACACCACGGAAGCGGGCCCGTTCACGGCGGCCACGGACACCCGGCCCGCGTACCCGTCGAGCGCGGCCGACGCCTCCGCTTCCGGCGCCGCCACGGCCAGCATCGCGCCGCCGGCGGGCAGGGCGCCCATCAACCGCCCGCGCGCCGCCACCAGCGCACACGCGTCGGGCAGCGACCACACTCCGGCGACATACGCCGCCGCGAGCTCACCGATGGAATGGCCGAGCAGCACATCCGGTGTCAGGCCGAACGATTCGGCGAGCCGGTACAGCGCCACCTCGTAGGCGAACAGCGCGGGCTGGGTGTACTCGGTCCGATCCAGCGGGCCCGGCGCGCTGTCGCCGTCCGCCGCCTCGGCGCGGAGCAGGTCCCGCAGCGAACGTCCGAGCAGCGGATCGAATTCGGCGCAGACTCGGTCCAGCTCCGCCGCGAACACCGGGAACGTCGCGTACAGTTCCCGTCCCATCCCGGCGCGCTGCGCACCCTGGCCGGTGAACAGGAACGCCGTGCGTCCCGATCCGGCGCGGTCCTCGACCACACCGGGCGCGGAACGACCCTCGGCGAGTGCCGCCAGACCGGCCAGGAGTTCGCCACGGTCGCGACCGACGACCGCTCCGCGCCACTCCAGCCGGGCACGGGAGGTGAGCAGCGAGTGCGCGATATCCCGGGCGTCCGTTTCCGGGTCGTCCGCCATCCACTGTCGCAAGCGATCCGCCTGCGCCCGCAACGCCGCACCGGAACCGGCCGACAGTAGCAACGGGATGTGCTGCGGGGCAGCGTGATTCGACCCGGTCCCCGCCGTGGTAGCGGGCTCGGGCTCCCCTTCCGCGGCGGGCTCGGCGGGCGCTTCCTCGAGGACAACGTGGGCGTTGGTGCCGCTGGCGCCGAACGACGACACGCCCGCGCGCCGGACCCTGGCACCGGCGGGCCACGGCTCGCTGTCCCGCAGCAGCCGCACGGTGCCCGCGGACCAGTCCACATGGGGGGTGGGCGCGTCGATGTGCAGGGTCTTCGGCAGCATCTCGTGCCGCATGGCCTGCACCATCTTGATCACTCCGCCGACACCGGCCGCGGCCGAGGTGTGGCCGATATTGGATTTCAGCGATCCCAGACGCAGCGGCGCGTCGGCCTGCCGGGCGCCGTAGGCCGCGATCAGTGCCCTGGCTTCGATCGGATCGCCCAGCATCGTGCCCGTGCCGTGCGCCTCCACCGCGTCGACGTCCGCGGGCTCGAGGCCCGCGTCGCGCAACGCCTGCCCGATCACGGCTTCCTGCGACCGGCCGTTCGGCGCGGTCAGTCCGTTGCTGGCGCCATCCTGGTTGATCGCGCTGCCGCGCACGACCGCCAGGACGGTGTGCCCGAGCCGCCGTGCGTCGGAGAGCCGTTCGAGCACCAGCACGCCGAGTCCCTCGGAGAAACCCGTCCCGTCGGCCGCCGCCGCGAAGGCCCGGCACCGTCCGTCGGGTGAGAGGGCGCGCTGCCGCGCGAACGCGATGAGCAGCGACGGGTCCGACATCACGGTGACGCCGCCTGCCAGGGCCAGGGTGGCGTCACCGTTGCGCAGCGCTCGGCACGCGAGATGCAGGGCGACCAGCGATGACGAGCATGCCGTATCGATCGAGACGGCAGGACCTTCCAGCCCGAGGGTGTAGGCGATCCGGCCCGACAGCACGCTGTTGGAAACACCCAGATAGGCGTGGCCTTCCGTTTCGGCCGTGATATTCGGCGAGCCGACGCGGGGCCCGTAGTTCTGGTGGGCAACCCCGGCGAACACGCCGGTGTCGCTACCGCGCAGCGAGGCCGGGTCGATCCCGGCGTCTTCCAGCGCTTCCCACGCCGCCTCTAGCATCAGGCGCTGCTGCGGGTCCATCGCGGCGGCCTCGCGCGGGCTGATGCCGAAGAAACCCGCGTCGAAATCGGCGACGGAATCGAGGAAACCGCCCTCCCGCGTGTAGACCGTGCCCGGCACGTCCGGGTCGGGATCGAACAATCGCTCCAGGTCCCAGCCACGGTCGGACGGATACACCCCGACGGCGTCCACGCCAGCGGCGGCGACGCGCCACAGGTCCTCGGGTGAACGGACGCCGCCGGGGTACCGGCAGGCCATACCGACGATGGCGATGGGCTCCCGTGTCCGATCGGTGAGTTCGCGCAGGTGTTGTTTGGTCTCGTAGAGCTCCTTCGCCGTCTTCTTGAGATAGCGGCGTAGCTCGTCGGTGTCGGCCATCGGTGGGGCTCCTGATCGTGCGAGGTCAGCTGAGGTTGTCGATGAACTCGAAGAGTTCGTGATCGTCCGCGGTGTCCAGGTGGTCGGCGTCGCCGCCCGGATCGGCGGCGCCGGCGTCCCTGCCTTCGAGTTCACGCAGCAGGGCGGACAATGTGGTCGCCAGGGACGACCGGTCGGCGGCGGAGAGTTCGGCGGAGGCGAGACTGTGGGCCAGCGCTTCGACTTCGGCGGCGAGCCGTTTCGCCGGGTCCTCCACCGGAGCGATCTCCTGGCGGAGATAGCCCGCCAGGTCCCTCGGAGTCGGGTAGTCGAACATCGCCGTCGCGGGCACCTGGACGCCCGCGGCCGATTTCAACCGGTTGCGGAATTCCATGACACCGAGTGAGTCGAATCCGATGTCGCTGAAGGGTTTGTCGGCGGCGATCGTCTCGGCGTCGCTCCCGAGAACCGCCGCGGCTTCGGCGCGGATCAGATCGAGGACGACGCGGTCCTGCTCGGCGGTCGACAGGCCCGCAAGGCGGTGCACCGGTTGCGGCGATCCACCCACCACGGTCTCGGCTCGGCGCCGGTTGGGTCCGACCAGGTCGCGCATGATCGGCCGCGGGTCGTGATCGGCGATCTCCGTGAGCGCGGACCGGTCGATGCGGGCCGCCACGAACGCGGCCCTGCTACCGGACAGCGCGGCGTCGAACAGCGCCATCCCCTCGCGCTCGCCCAACGGCGGGAAACCCTCCCGCCGCAAACGGGCGAAGTCGGCGTCAGCGAGTGTCCGCGTCATGCCGGTGCTCTGCTGCCACGGCCCCCACGCGATCGACGTCGCGGGCAAGCCGTTCACCCGCCGGTGTTGCGCCAGCGCGTCCAGGAACACATTCGCCGCCGCGTAATTCGCCTGCCCCGCATTACCGATCACACCCGCGACCGACGAATACAACACGAACATAGACAAATCCAGATGCCGCGTCGCCTCGTGCAGATTCCACGCCGCATCCACCTTCGGCCGCAACACCTCCGCGATCCGCTCCGCCGTCATGTTCTCCAGCAGCGCGTCGGCCAGCACCCCGGCCGCGTGCACGACACCGGTCAACCGATGATCCGGCGGGATCGCCGCCAGTACCTCATCCAACGAATCCCGGTCCGCCGCATCGCAAGCGACCACGTCCACGTGCGCGCCGAGAGCGACGAGCTCGTCGCGCAACTCCCCCGCACCCGGTGTATCCGGGCCGCGTCTGCTCGCCAGCACCAGCCTGCGCACCCCGTACTCGGTGACCAGATGCCGAGCCGCCAACGCACCCAACCCACCGGTACCACCGGTGATCAACACCGTCCCCTCAGGCCGCAACGGCGCGGGCACCGTCAGCACGTTCTTGCCGATATGCCGAGCCTGACTCATGAATCGCAATGCCTCGGGCACATCCCGGATGTCCCATGCGGTGAGCGGAGACGCAGTGAGGACACCCGCCTCGAACAGATCGACGATGCGGGTCAAGATCTCGTGGAGCCGATCGGGCGCCAGGTCCATGAGCATGAAACCGGTGTAGGCGACTCCGGGATGTTCGGCGGCTACCTGTGCCGGATCACGCCGATCCAGCATCCCCATCTCCACGAACCGGCCACCCGGCCCCAACAACCGCAACCCCGCATCCACGAACTCACCCGCCAACGAATCCAACACCACATCCACACCACCCAGCCCCGCACGGAACTTCCCCTCGAAATCGAGCGACCGCGAATCACCGATCTCCTCGTCACCAAAACCCAACCCCCGCAACACACCCCACTTCGGACGACTCGCCGTCACCACCAACCGCGCACCCAACCACCGCCCCAACTGCACCGCAGCCAACCCCACCCCACCCGTCGCCGCATGCACCAACACCCGCTCCCCAGCACGCACCCCCGCCACATCCACCAACCCATAAAACGCCGTCGCGAACACCGCAGGCACCGCCGCCGCCTCCGCGAACGACCACCCCGCAGGCATCCGCACCACCAATCGGCGATCAACCGCCACCACCGACCTCACACCCGGCAGGAACCCGAAGACTCGATCTCCCGGCACGAGGTTCGTCACGTCGGAACCCACCTCGACCACCACGCCGGCGCCCTCCACACCCAGCGCAGCGTCCGGATCGGGGTAGGTGCCGAGCGAGACGAGTACGTCCCGGAAGTTCAGGCCCACCGCCATCGTGCGCACCCGCACCTGCCCCGGAGCCAGTGGCTCCCAGGCGTCCCGAAGTACGCGCAGGCCGAAATTGTCCGCGGTCAGGGTGCCTTTCCCGGTCGGCGCGAACGACCATTCCCGGTGGTCGGAAGTTCCGGCGGCCAATAGCTCCGCGCCACGCAGGCGGGCGTCCTCCGCGCGCCCGGCACGGTGGAGACGCGGTGCGTGCGGAATGCCGCCGCGGACGGCAAGTTGCGGTTCGGCGTTCAGAGTCAGCGCCAGGACGACGCTCTCCCGGTAATCGGCCCAGTCGTCGACGTCGACGAGCAGGATCCGCTCCGGGTGCTCGCTCTGGGCGGTGCGCAGCATTCCCCACGCCGCTCCCGCGGCCGGGTCGACGGACTCACCGGCATGGACCGGCGCCGCCCGCCGGGTCACCACCACGACCCGACCCTCTCGTTCCAGCAGCTCTCGTACGCGACTCGTCGTCGCGGTCACCACCGCTCGCACAATCGCGGGCAGCTCACCCTTCTCGGCCTCGGTTTCGAGCCGGACCACCGTCGCGTCCGCGCCCGCGACCTGCACGGTCTCGAGATCACCTGCGACGTCCCAGGCCGCGGTCACGCTCGGCTCGACGGCGGGCAGTGCGATCCAGTCGATGCCGTAGCCGGAGGCGCGGCGGCGCACCGACGCGAACACATCGGCCGAGAGCCTGCGCAGGCTCAACGCACCGATCACGGCCACGGGCCGCCCCGAGACATCGCTGAGCGTCACCGCGATTCGGGTTTCTCCCGCCGCTACGGCGGATACGGCGGCATGGACTCGCACCGTGGTCGCTCCGGCCGCGTACAACCTGACGTTCTCCCACGAGTGCGGCACGGCCACCGCACCGTCCTCCGATTCGGCCAGCCCACCGAGCAGGACGGAGTGCAGCGCCGCGTCCAGCAGCGCCGGATGCACTCCGTACCCGCCGATCTGCGATCGAGCGGACTCGGGCAGCACGACCTCGGCGAAGACCTCACCGTCGCCGCGCCACAGCGCGGAAAGCCCCCGGAACGCGGGGCCGTACTCGTAGCCGAGCTCGGCCAGATCCGCATACGCGCCGGTGAGTTCACGCGCGGTCGAGCCTGCCGGTGGCCAACTCGTCGCCACCGACGCGGCTGACGGGCCATCCGCTCGCGCGGCCACCGTCGCGGTCACGTGACGTACCCACTCGGCAGAGTCGGCACCGGGCTCCTCGCCGTCCCGCGACCGCGAATACACCGTGACCGCCCGTGCACCGGATTCATCCGGCCCACCGGCGACCACCCGCAATTCGACGGCACCCGCCGCGGGCACCGGCAAGGGCGCCTCGATCACCAGCTCCGACACCGCGGGACAGTCCACTGCCGCGCCCACGTGCAAGACGAGTTCGACGAAGGCGGCGCCGGGGAACACGACAGCCCCGCCGACCGCGTGATCGGCCAGCCACGGATGATCCGCTCCGGACAATCGCCCGGTGAACACGACATCCGGCGAATCCGGCAACCGCACCAGAGCGCCCAGCAGTGGATGACCCGCGTCGTCCAGTCCCGAGCGCGAGACATCCGCCACCCGGACCGGTGGCAACCAGTACCGCCGATGCTCGAACGCGTAGGTCGGCAGTGCTACCCGCTCGACCGCGCGGCCCGCGAACAGCGGCGTCCAGTCCACCGGCACTCCTCCGGCGGTGGCCTGCGCCAGCGCGGTCACGAGCTGGTCCGGCTCGTCGGTCGAGCGCCGAGCAGCCGCGACCACGATCGATTCCGCTTCCGCGTCGGGCTTTTCGGCCAGACACTGCCGAACCATGGCGGCCAGCACGGCATCCGGGCCGACCTCGACGAACCGCCGGACGCCGTCGTCGATCAGGGTGGCGATCCCCGGTGCGAACCGGACGCACCCGCGCACCTGGGCGACCCAGTAGTCCGGGTAGGTCGGTTCGGCATCGATCAGGGCGCCCGACACATTCGACACGATCGGCAGGGACGGCCGATGGTAGGTCAAGCCTCGGGCCACCCGGCGGAATTCGTCCAGCATCGGTTCCATCGCCGCCGAATGGAACGCATGGCTCACCCGCAGCCGTGAAGTCCGCGCGTTCGCCGTGGCCAGCCGGTCGGCGATCGCGTCGATCGCGGCGGCCGCGCCGGAGAACACCACCGCTCCCGGACCGTTCACCGCGGCCAGCGAAACCTCACCGGCGAACTCCTCGAGCAGATCCACCGCCTGTTCTTCGGGGATCGCCGCGGCCAGCATCGCGCCGCCGCCGGGCAATGCGCCCATCAACCGCCCACGCGCCACCACCAGCGCGCACGCGTCCGGCAGTGACCACACCCCGGCGAGATACGCGGCGGTCAGTTCGCCGATCGAATGTCCGATGAGCACGTCCGGAACGACGCCGAAAGATTCCAGCAGCCGGAACAGCGCCACCTCGAACGCGAACAGGGCGGGCTGGGTGAACTCGGTCCGCTCCAGCAGACCGGCGCCGTCCGGGTCGAAGACCAGCTCCCGCAGCGACCGGCCGAGCAGCGGATCGATATGGGCGCAGATCTCGTCGAAGGCCGTGGCGAACACGCCGAACGCCGCGTACAGACCGGCGCCCATCCCGGCGCGTTGAGCGCCCTGCCCGGTGAACAGGAACGCCGTCCGGCCCGCCCCATTCGTCTTCGCGGCGATCGCACCCGGGCTGCCTGCGGCCAATTCGGCCAGCCCGGCCAGCAGTTCGTCCCGGTCGCGTCCGACGACAGCGCCGCGCCACGGCAGTTGCGCACGGGTGGTGAGCAGCGCGTGGGCGGTGTCCCATGGTGTGGCGTCGGGGTGGCGGATCGACCACTGCCGTAGCCGCTCGGCCTGCGACCGCAGGCCCGACTCGGATTCGGCCGACACCAGCCAGGGCACGACCGTCTCGATGCGTGGCCCGGGAGCGGGCACGATCGGTGACAGCCCCGCCGCGGGCGCCTCTTCCAGAATGACGTGCGCGTTGGTGCCGCTGACGCCGAAGGACGACACGCCCGCCCGGCGGACCCGGCCCCCGATGGGCCACGCCTCTGCCTCGGTCAGCAGTCGCACGGCGCCCGCCGACCAGTCCACATGCGGGCTCGGCTCGTCCGCGTGCAGTGTCTTCGGCAGGGTTTCGTGCCGCAGCGCCTGCACCATCTTGATCACGCCACCGACGCCCGCGGCGGCGATGGTGTGGCCGAGATTGGATTTCACCGACCCGATGAGCAGCGGGCGACCGGCGCGGTCGCGCCCGTAGGCATTGATCAGGGCCCGGGCCTCGATCGGATCGCCCAACGTCGTCCCGGTTCCGTGCGCCTCCACCGCGTCGACATCCGCGTGCGTCAACCCCGCGTCGGCCAGCGCCGCCGCGATCACCCGCTCCTGCGACGGACCGTTCGGCGCGGTCAGGCCATTGCTCGCACCGTCCTGGTTGATCGCGCTACCGCGCACGAGAGCGAGCACGGTGTGCCCGAGGCGCTGGGCATCGGACAGCCGTTCGAGCACGAGCACCCCCACGCCCTCGGCGAATCCGACGCCGTCGGCGTCGGCGGAGAACGATTTGCAGCGTCCATCGGGCGCCAGGCCGCGCTGGCGGGCGAAGTCGACGTAGAGATACGGATCGGCCGCGACGGTCACACCGCTGGCCAGTGCCAGCGAGGTCTCTCCGTCGCGCAGGGCGCGGGTGGCCTGATGCAGGGCGACCAGCGACGAGGAGCACGCGGTGTCCACGGTGACGGCCGGGCCTTCGAAACCGAAGACGTAGGCCACCCGGCCGGAGATCACGCTGTGCGTGGTGCCGGTGAGGCGGTAGCCCTCCAGTTCTCCGGTGACCCGGTCGCCGTAGCCGGATGAGCACGCTCCGGCGAAGACGCCGGTATCGCTGCCACGCAACGCGACCGGGTCGACACCGGCATTCTCGAGCGCCTCCCAGGTCGCTTCCAGCAGCAAGCGCTGCTGGGGGTCCATGGCGGACGCCTCCCTGGGACCGATGCCGAAGAAACCGGCGTCGAAATCACCGGCGTCCGCGAGGAATCCGCCGCGGCGGGTGTAGGAGGTACCCGGTTTGTCCGGGTCGGCGTCGAACAGTCGCTCGAGATCCCAGCCGCGGTCGGTGGGGAAGTCTCCGCTGGCGTCCACGCCGGCGACCAGCAGGTCCCAGAGACTCTCCGGTGAGGTGACCCCGCCGGGGAAGCGGCAGCTCATGCCCACGATGGCGATCGGTTCGTCGACCGCGCGGTCCCGGCGTGGCGCCTGTTCGGCGGGTTGCTCGGCGGCGGTCGGCGCCGCCAGAGAGCGCACCAGCTTCGCCATAGCTGTGGCGGTCGGATGGTCGAAGACCAGCGTCGACGGCAGTTGCAGACCGGTGGCTTCGGACAGCCTGTTGCGGAATTCCATGACACCGAGTGAGTCGAAGCCGATGTCGCGGAACGGTTTGTCCGCCGGGATCGACTCGGCGCTCGTATGCCCCAGCACCGCCGCCGCCTGGGCGCGGATGAGATCGAGGACGATGCGGTCCTGTTCAGCAGCCGAGCGAACCGCCAGCCGCGTGGCCAGTTCCGGCCGCTGCGCCACCGCACCGGCGACCCTGCGGCGGGACGGCCGCACCAAATCGCTTGTCAGGGCACGGGATTTGGTTTCCGCCAGTGCGTCACGGTCGACGCGGACAGCCACGAACGACGACGCGCCGCCCGCGAGTGCCGCGTCGAACAGGGCCATCCCCTCTCGCTCGCCCAACGGCGGGAAACCCTCCCGCCGCAAACGGGCGATATCAGCATCACCCAACGCGCCCGTCATACCGGTGCTACGACTCCACAACCCCCACGCGATCGACGTCGCGGGCAGGCCGTTCACCCGCCGGTGTTGTGCCAGCGCGTCCAGGAACACATTCGCCGCCGCGTAATTCGCCTGTCCCGCATTACCGATCACACCCGCGATCGACGAATACAACACGAACATCGACAAATCCAGATGCCGCGTCGCCTCGTGCAGATTCCACGCCGCATCCACCTTCGGCCGCAACACCTCCGCGACCCGCTCCGCCGTCAAGCCGGTGAACAGGCCGTCGGCCAGCACACCCGCGGCGTGGACGACGCCGGTCAGGGGATGCTCGGACGGGATCGCCGCGAGCGTCGTCTCGAGTGCGTCCCGGTCCGCCGCGTCACAGGCGACGACCTCCACGTGCGCACCCAGAGCCTCGAGTTCGTCGCGGAGTTCGGCCGCACCGGGCGTTTCCGGGCCGCGTCGGCTCGCCAGCACCAGCCTGCGCACCCCGTACTCGGTGACCAGATGCCGAGCAGCCAACGCACCCAACCCACCGGTACCACCGGTGATCAACACCGTCCCCTCAGGCCGCAACGGCGCGGGCACCGTCAGCACGTTCTTGCCGATATGCCGAGCCTGACTCATCAACCGCAACGCCTCCGGCGCCTGCCGCAGATCCCATGCGGTGAGCGGGGACGGCGTCAAGATCCCGGCCTCGAACAGCTGCACAACCGTTGTCAGGATCTCCCGCAGCCGTTCCGGCGCCACCTCCAGCAGGACGAAACTGTCGTACCGCACCCCGGGGTGGTCGGCGGCTACCTGCTCGGGATCACGCCGATCCAGCAACCCCATCTCCACGAACCGGCCACCCGGCCCCAACAACCGCAACCCCGCATCCACGAACTCACCCGCCAACGAATCCAACACCACATCCACACCACCCAGCCCCGCACGAAACTTCCCCTCGAAATCGAGCGACCGCGAATCACCGATCTCCTCCTCACCAAAACCCAACCCCCGCAACACACCCCACTTCGGACGACTCGCCGTCACCACCAACCGCGCACCCAACCACCGCCCCAACTGCACCGCGGCCAACCCCACCCCACCCGTCGCCGCATGCACCAACACCCGCTCCCCAGCGTGAACTTCCGCCACGTCCACCAACCCGTAGAACGCTGTCGCGAACACCGCAGGTACCGCCGCCGCCTCCGCGAACGACCACCCCGCAGGCATCCGCACCACCAACCGGCAGTCCGCCACCACGACCGACCCCACACCGGTCAAGAACCCGAAAACACCCTCGCCCGGCACGAGATTCGGCACTTCGGAACCGACCTCGACCACCACACCGGCGCCCTCCACACCCAGCACAGCGTCCGGATCGGGGTACATGCCCAAGGCGATCAAGGCGTCGCGGAAATTGAGACCGACCGCCCGCAGCGCCACCCGGACCTCGCCGGGGCCGAGCGGCCGCGACGCGTCCGGCGTCTCGGTCAGCGTCAGGTTGTCGCCGGTCAGGGCACCTTTGCCGTAGTGGGTCAGCGCCCACGCCGAAGCCCGCGTCGCCACGCTCGCGTTCCCGACGTCGCCCGCTGCCCGGTGCAAGCGCGGAACGTGCGCGACACCACGGCGGACGGCGGACTGGGGTTCGGTGCTCGTGGTCATCGCGAGCGCGACGCTCTCCCGATATTCGGCCCAGTCGTCGACGTCGACGAGCAGGATCCGATCCGGATGCTCGCTCTGGACGGTCCGCAGCAATCCCCACGCCGCTCCCGCGGACAGATCCACCGATTCACCGGGATGCACCGCCACGGCCTGGCGGGTCACCACGACGATAGGCGTCTCCCGCTCCAGCAACCGCTGCACCCGCGTGGTCACCGCGGTCACTACATCCCGTACCGATTCCGGCACAGTGCCGCCCGCGGCCTCGTCGAGCCGGATCACCGTCGCCACCCGTCCCTCGACGCGCACGGTGTCGCCGTCTTCGGCTTCGCTCCAGACCCCGGCGGCCGCGACTTCCGGCGCGGACGACGCGACCCACTCCACCCGGTAGCCGAGTCCCTCGCTGCGCGGCCGGGACCGTCCGAGCGCCTCGACCGGGATCGGGCGCATGGTCAACGCGCCCACCTCGGCCACCGGCAGGTCCGAGGTATCGGTGAGGGTCACCGCGATCCGCGGTCCAGCGGACGGGGAGCCGGACAGGGACGCGTGGACCCGCAGCGTGGTCGCTCCCGTCGCGTACAGCCTGACGTTCTCCCAGGAGAACGGCACCGCGACCGTCCCATCCGGCACGTCGGAGACGAGCCCGCCGAGCAGGACCGCGTGCAGCGCCGCGTCCAGCAATGCCGGATGTACGCCGAATTCGGCGGCACCGGCGCGGCCGGGCTCCGGCAGTGTCACTTCGGCGAAGACTTCGCCGTCACCGCGCCACAGGGCGGTCAGTCCCTGGAACACCGGACCGTATTCGTAGCCACGCTCGGCCAACTCCGGGTAGACAGCGGAGATATCGATCGCGGCCACAGCGGCCGGTGGGCGGACGGCCACGACCGACGCCTCGGCCGCATCCGCTTCGGCGGTGATCGTGGCGACGGCGTGCCGGACCCACGGCGTGCCCGAGCTCCGGTCGGCCGCATGGTGCCCGACACGGGATGCGGCCTCGTCCGACCGGGAGTACACCGACACCCTGCGCCTGCCCGACTCGTCCGGTGCGGCGGCCACCGCCCGTAGCTCGACGGTCCCCGACGACGGCACCACCAAGGGCGCCTCGAGCACCAGTTCCGACACCCGCGTGCACTCGACCACCGCGCCGACGTGCAGGACGAGCTCCACGAAGGCGGTTCCGGGGAGCAACGCCACACCCGCGACAGCGTGATCGGACAGCCACGGATACGCCGAACGCGACAGCCGGCCGGTGAACACCGCCTCGTCGCTGTCCGGCAGCCGGACCATCGCCGCCAGCAACGGATGCGCCGCCTCGTCCAGACCCGACTGCCGAATATCCGGCACACCGCCAGGCGCCAGCCAGTGCCGCTTGTGCTCGAACGCGTACCGCGGCAAGTCCACCCGGGTGGCGACGGGCGCCAATGCCCGTGCGGCCAGGTCGATACCGGCACAGTGGGCGCGCGCCAGCGCGAGCGAGAGTTGTTCCGGCCCGCCGAGTTCGCGTCTCAGGGTGCCCAGCACGGCCACGCGGCCGGACATGCCGATGGCATCCGCCGCCAGCTCGATCCCTACGGTCAAAACCGGGTGCGGGCTGACCTCGATGAAGGCGTTCACACCCGCTCGCTGCAGCGTTGCGACCGACTCGGCGAACCGGACGGGCTCGCGCAGGCCGCGATACCAGTAGGCGGCGTCCAGCGTCGCGGTGTCGACATAGTCCGCGGACACGGTCGAGAAGAACGGCACCGAACCGGATACCGGCGCGACCGGAGCCAGCTCCGTCAGGACTCGTTCGCGGATGGCTTCCACCGCGACCGAATGCGACGCGTAGTCCACCGGAATCCGTTTCGCCCACACACCGTCGGCCGCGCAGGCCGCGAGGAATTCGTCCACGGCGGAGATCTCCCCCGACACCACGGTCTGCCCCGGCCCGTTCACCGCCGCCACCGACAACCGGTCCCCGAACCCGGCCAAGCGGTCCGCGACCGCCTCTGCCGCCAGCCCGACCGACACCATGCCACCGGCGCCCGCCAGTTCCTCCGCGACGATCCGGGACCGGACGGCGACCACACGCGCGCCGTCGGCGAGCGAAAGCCCGCCCGCCACCACAGCCGCCGCGATCTCACCCTGCGAATGCCCCACCACCGCGGCGGGCTCCACACCGCTCGCCCGCCACACTCGCGCCAGCGACACCAGCACCGCGAAAAGCGCGGGCTGCACCACATCCACCCGGTCCAACGATGCCGCGCCCGGCTCCCCACGCAGGACGGAGGTCAGCGACCAGTCCACGAACGGCGCCAGCGCCGCCTCGCAGTCCGCGATCGACTCCGCGAAAACTCGATGCGTGGCGAGCAGTTCGGCGCCCATCGCGGGCCATTGGCTGCCCTGACCCGGGAACACGAACGCTACCCGCCGCGCCGTGGCACGGCCGGTGACCACGGAATCGCTGTCGGAGGCTTCGGCCAGACTCGCGAGCCCGGACCGCAGATCCCCGAGTTCGCGCCCGACCACCGCGGCGCGAAACTCCAGCTGCGCGCGGTGCCGCAGCAGTGTGTGCGCCACATCCGCCACGTTCACGTCGTGTTGCGCGGTGAGCCATTCGGTGAGCCGAATCGCTTGCGCACGCAATGCTTCCGGGGTGCGCGCGGACACCGTCCACGTCCGGACACCGCGATCACCATCACCCGGATCATCTGCGGCGGTAGGCGTCTCTGCCGAAATCGCCTGCGACGGAGCTTCTTCCAAAATCAGGTGCGCGTTCGTCCCGCTCATACCGAACGACGACACCCCGGCACGACGCGGCCGGTCGCGCGCAGGCCAGGGCTCCGGCTCGCTCAGCAGCCGCACCGAACCCGCCGACCAGTCCACGTGCGGAGTCGGCGCATCGAGATGCACTGTCTTCGGCAGGATCTCGTGCCGCAACGCCTGCACCATCTTGATCACGCCACCGACACCGGCGGCCGCGACGGCGTGACCGATATTCGATTTCACCGATCCGATGCGCAGCGGTTCCGCTCGCTCGGCGCCGTAGGCGGCGATGAGCGCCTGCGCTTCGATCGGATCGCCCAGCGCGGTACCGGTTCCGTGCGCCTCCACCGCGTCGACATCGGCGGGCCGCAACCCCGCGTCGGCCAGCGCCGCCGCGATCACCCGCTCCTGCGACGGACCGTTCGGCGCGGTCAGGCCATTGCTCGCACCGTCCTGGTTGATCGCGCTACCGCGCACGACCGCCAGGACCCGGTGCCCGAGGCGACGGGCGTCGGCGAGGCGTTCGACGACCAGCACGCCGACGCCCTCGGACCAGGTCACGCCGTCGGCCGCGGCGGAGAATGGCTTGCACCGCGCGTCCGCCGCCAACCCCCGCTGACGCGCGAAGTCGACGAACAGCGCCGGACTCGCCGAGATGCTCACCCCACCGGCCAGCGCCAGGGAGGTCTCGCCCTGGCGCAGCGCCTGACAAGCCAGGTGCAGTGAGACCAGCGACGAGGAACACGCGGTGTCGATCGTGACCGCGGGACCTTCCAGGCCGAAGGCGTAGGCCACGCGGCCGGAGATGACGCTGTGCGACGTCCCGGTCAGCCGGAAACCCTCGTACTCCCCGGTCACGCCGTCGGCGTAGCCGGAGGCGCAGGCGCCGACGTACACACCGGCATCCGTACCGCGGAGCGCGGCGGGGTCCAGGCCCGCGTCTTCCAACGCCTCCCAGGCGACTTCCAGCATCAGCCGCTGCTGCGGATCCATCGCCGCCGCCTCCCGCGGCCCGATGCCGAAGAACCCGGCGTCGAATTCCGCCGCGCCGGAGAGGAATCCGCCTTCGCGGATGTAGACCGTGCCCGGCTCGTCCGGATCGGGATGGAACAGCCGCTCCAGGTCCCATCCCCGGTCTTCGGGAAACGGCGTGATCGCGTCGGTTTCGGAGGCGACCAGACGCCACAGGTCCTCGGCCGATCCGACACCGCCCGGGAAGCGGCAGCCGATCCCGACGATGGCGATCGGCTCGTCGGATCGGGCGCGGCGCACGGTACGCGGCGCGGCGGGATCGGTCCCTTCGAGCCGAGCGCGCACCAGCCGCGCCACCGCGGTGGGCGTGGGGTGGTCGAACATCAGCGTCGCGGGCAGCGTCAGCCCGGTGGCCGCGGCCAGCCGGTCGCGCAACTGGACGCCGCTCAGCGAGTCGAATCCGAAGGCGGTGAACGGCAGATCGGCGGGCACGGCCTCGGGAGACTCGTAGCCGAGTACCGCGGCGGCCTGTTCGGCGACGACGTTCAGCACGAGCGCGTCGCGCTCCGGCTCGGGGACGGCGAACAGCCGCGGCGCGAGCGGACCCTCTACCGCGGCGCGCCTGCGGCGCGTCGGCGCGGACACGGGTACCGCCGCCGGGGAGTCGTCCATCACCCGATCGACCATGCGCAGCCGAAGCGAGCCGATCACCAGAACCGGCTCGCCGTGCTCGGAGACGGCCGTCACCCGCACGGTGTCCGCATCGACCCGCTCGATCCGCACCTGGGCGGCGGCGATGCCGGAGCGATACAGCTGAGCGCCGGTGAACGACAGAGGCATCGGCGTCCGGTCGGGTGTGTCGTGGGCGAGCAGATCCGTCGCGGCGTGCGCCATGGCATCGAGCAGCGCGGGATGGATGCCGAACCGGCCTCGATCGCCGACCGACTCGTCGAGCGAAACCTCGGCGAACGCGTCGCGACCGCGCAGCCAGGACGCCGTGACGCCCTGGAATGCCACACCGTAGCCGAGCCCGCGGCCTGCCAGCCGGTCGTAGAGTTCCTCGGCGGCCACCGGTTCGGCTCCGGCGGGCGGCCACTCGACGTCCGGCCGAGCGGGGATCTCGTCTCGGTCTCCGGCCAGCACTCCCTGCGCGCACCGAGACCATTCCGCGGCGGCACCGGTGGCGGGCCGGGCGTGGATGGTGAACGTCCGCCGACCACTCCCGTCGGCTGCCGCGACGCGCACCTGGATCGTCCACGGCGTGTTCGCGGGCAGCGACGCCTCGATCCGCAGTTCCTCGACCTGCGCGGCCTCCACCCGAGCGCCCACGCTCCACGCGACATCGAGCCAGACCGCCGCGGGCACCGCGGGAGCCCCGAAGACGAGGTGATCCGCCAGCCAGTGCTGGGTGTCGGGGGACAGAAGCCCGGTGAACAGCCATTCGTCGCGCTCCGCCACCGGCACCGCGGCGCCCAGTATCGGATGATCCGGCGCGACCAGCCCGGCACGGCGCAGATCCGCCGCGCCCGCGCCGACCTCCGGCGTCCAGCACCGGCGGCGCTGGAACGCGTAGACCGGCAGGTCGACTCGCGCGGCCGGCGGAGCCAATTCCGCCGCCACCGCGTCGACACCCGCGCAGTAGACCCGGGCCGACGCCGTGGCGAACTCCTCCGGGCCCCCGTGACCACGCCGGAGCGTGCCGCACACCGCCACTCGGTCGGCCGCGCCCAACGCCTCGGCCACCAGTTCGATCGCCGAGGCGACCACCGGATGCGGACTCGTCTCCACGAATGCCGTCATCTCCGCGCGCAGCAACGCCTCGATCGCCTCGGCGAAGCGCACCTGCTCGCGCAATCCGCGATACCAGTACGCCGCGTCCAGGCCGGAGGTGTCCACGAACTCGGCCGTCACCGTCGAGAAGAACGGAATCGCACCGGCTTTCGGCTGGATCGGCGCCAAGTCGGCCAGCACGCGGTCGCGAATACGTTCCACCGCCGCCGAATGCGACGCGTAGTCCACCGGAATACGTTTCGCCCAGATCCCTTCCGCCGCGCACTCGGCCAGGAACCGCTCGATCGCGTCGGCCGCCCCGGACACCACGGTCTGGCCGGGCGCGTTCACCGCCGCGACCGACAATCGGCCGCCGAAGGCCGCCAGCCGGTCGGCGACCGCGTCACCCGGCAAGCCGACCGACGCCATACCGCCCGAGCCCGCGAGCAGTTCCGCGACCGCGCGCGATCGCAGGGCCACCACGCGCGCCCCGTCCGCGAGCGACAGTCCACCGGCCACCACCGCGGCCGCGATCTCGCCCTGCGAATGCCCCACCACCGCGGACGGCCGCACACCGGCCGCCTGCCACCGCCTTGCCAGCGATACCAGCATCGCGAACAGGACCGGCTGCACCACGTCCACGCGATCCAGCGAGGCGGCTCCCGGCGTCCCCCGCAGCACGTCGGTCAGCGACCAGTCCACGAACGGCGCCAGCGCCGCCTCGCATTCCGCGATCGACGCCGCGAAGACCTCGTCCGACGCCAGCAGTCCGGCGCCCATTCCCACCCACTGGCTGCCCTGGCCAGGGAACACGAACACCACCCGGCGCGCCGCGGCCCGGCCGGACACAACCGTGGGATCAGCGGCGACCAGGTCGGGTGCCGGGTCGGCCAAGGCGGCGAGCCCGGCACGCATCCGATCGGCGCCGGACCCCACCACCGCTGCCCGCCACTCCATCGGCGTCCGGGTGTGGGCGAGCGAGTACGCCACCTCGGCGCTACCGGCTCGCGGGTGCTCCGCCAGCCACTCCCGCAGACGAACAGCTTGCTCCCGCAAGGCTTCCCGGTTCCGGGCCGACAGCAGCCACACCGCGGGCCGGGTCTCGCCGGTCACCTCGACGGCAGCCGTCGCGGGCGCCTCCTCGAGAATCACGTGCGCGTTCGTTCCCCCCATCCCGAACGACGAGACACCGGCCCGGCGACGCGCGTCGCCCGTCCACGGCTGCGTGCTGGTCTGCACCCGCAGGCCCAACTCGTCCAGCGGGATACGGGGATTGGGGTTTCGGAAGTTCAGGCTGGGCGCGAGCTGTCCGTGCCGCAGGCACAGTGCGGTCTTGATCAATCCCGCGATTCCCGCGGCGCCTTCCAGATGCCCGATGTTGGTCTTGACCGAACCCACGGCCAGCTGCCGGCCCGCCGGGCGGCCCGCGCCGTAGATTTCGCCCAGCGCCGCCGCCTCCACCGGGTCGCCCGCGGGCGTGCCGGTGCCGTGCAATTCCACGTACTGCACCGATGCGCCGTCGACCCGGGCCGCCGTCAGCGCGGCCCGGATGACGGCGGCCTGGGCAGCGCCGCTCGGGGCGCTCAATACCTGCCGCTCGTTGCCGTTGTTGACGGCACTGCCACGGATCACGGCGTAGATCCGGTGTCCCGCGGCGATCGCACGCTCCACCGGCTCGAGCACGATCATGCCGCCGCCTTCGCCGCGGACGGTACCGTCGGCCCGGTCGTCGAAGGTGTGGCATTTCCCCGCCGCCGAATGCGCGCCGAACTGCTCGTACCGTTCGCCGCTCAACGGAGACAGGATGAGATTCAGCCCGCCTGCCACGGCCACCTCGCATTCGCCGCCGCGGATCGATTCGCAGGCCAGGTGCACCGCGACCAGGGACGAGGACTGCCCGCTGTCGACGACCATGCTCGGCCCGGTGAACCCGTAGTAGTTCGAGATCCGGTTGGCGGTGACCCCTCGTCCGACGGCCCACAGCGAATGCCGACCGACGCCGGTGCTGCCCTGCGCGGCAACGATTTCGGCGAAATCGGTGCCGGTGCAGCCGAGGAACACGCCGGCCCGCGCCCCCGTCGCGTCCCCGAGACCGGCGTCCTCCCACGCCTCCCAGCTGAGCTCGAGCCCGAGCAACTGCTGGGGGTCGATGGCGTTCGCCTCGTTCGGTGGGACGCCGAAGAATCCGGCGTCGAATTCGGTGGCCGAGTCGAGGAATCCCGCGGTCTCCTCGAGACCGGGCCGGTCGGCGGGCGCCTGCCCGACGGCATCGCGGCCCTCGCGCAGCAACCGCCAGAACTTCTCCAGGTCGGAAGCGCCCGGCATCCGGCACGACATTCCGACGATAGCGATGTCATTCGCCGCTTCGACCATGGGATTTCCTCTGTCTCGCCGCTTCGATGCCGCGTGCCACGCCCGCCCGGCGGTCATCGCGGATCTCCGTCACTGCCTGCCGCCGACCGCGCGAGGATCGGCTCCTTGTCATCGAGTTCGCTCAGCCAGCGCCGTATCTCGGCCGCGACGGCCGAGGTCGCTGCCCCGATGATCGAGAAGTGGTCGGCGTCGAGTTCGACCGTCTCGCCGGTGTGCAGCCAGGCAGGCACCGGCTCGGCGAGGTCGAGCCCCGGCAGCGGTGTCGCGGCCCGCAGGTCGAACGTCGGCGCGGTGATCGACAACGGCCTGCGCTGCTCGAACAGGCGCGCGTATCTCGCCATGGCGACCAAGCCGTGATCACCGATCTCGGTGACCTCGTGGCCGAGGTCGAGTACGGAGCCGATCGCGCTCAGCAGCACCCGGCGGTTCTGTTCCGGGTCGTCGGGTGAATACGTGTCGAGCAGGATCACCGCGGACGGTCCGCGCCCGTCCCGCTCGAGCCGATGCGCCAGCGCATGCGCGATCGCGCCGCCCGCCGAGTAGCCGAGGAGCACGACCGGCCGGTCGTCTCCGCGGTTGCGCACCGCCGCCGCCAAGTGATCCAGCAGCACATCCCACGACTCGGGCAGCGCCTCGCCCGGCTGCGTACCGGGCAGGCGCAGCGCCGCGATCGACCGGTCGCCGCCGAGTTCCCTGGCGAGCCGGGCGAACTGGTGCGGCCCGGTGCCGACCACGAACGACGGAACGCACAGCAGTGTCGCCGCTCCGGCGCCCCTGCTCAGTGGGATCGGCGCCGGATCACCGGACCCTGCCGCAGCGGTGAAAGTGTCGACGAGTTCGGCGCTCTCCAGCAGCATCGGTATCGCGGCGCCGACCCGGCCACGCCGGTGCGCTGCCAGGACCAGCTCGGTGAGCGCACCCCTCGCCCCGGTTTCCACGGGTATCGCGGGCGCGGCGGCGGGCTCGTCCACGGGCACCATCTCCGCGATCCGGGAACCCAGGTACGCCGCCAGGGCCTCGCCGGTGGGATGGTCGAAGACGAGTGTCGACGGCAGCGCCAGCCCGGTGGCCTTGGCGAGGCGATTGCGGAACTCGATGCCGGCCAGCGAGTCGAATCCCAACTCCGTGAACGGAGCACGCGGATCGACCACGTCGCCGGAAGTGTGGCCGAGACTCGCTGCGATGTGCTCCCGAACGGCGGCGAGTACGACGCCTGCGCGCTCCGCTTCGGCGGTCGCGGCAAGCTGCTGTGCCAGCGAACGCACCCCGCCTGCCCGTCGCGGCGCCGCGGTGACCAGGGAACCGAGCATCCTGGGCAACGCACCCGATGCGGCCAGTGCGTTCAGCACCGCGGAATCGAGACGCACGCCGACACCGGTCGGCTCGCCCGCGGCCAGCACGCTGTCCAGCAACGCCATTCCGTAGTCGTCGTCCAGCGGTATCAGGCCCTCACGGCGCATCCGCGCGATGCCGGTCTCGGTGAGGGTGCTCGTCATGCCACTCTCCGCCCGCCACGGTCCCCACGCGATGGACGTGGCGGGCAATCCCCGGTGGTGCCGGTGCTGGGCGAGCGCGTCGAGGAAGGCGTTCGCCGCCGCGTAGTCGGCCTGGCCCGGGCTGCCGATCGTCCCCGCGAACGAGGAGAAGAGCACGAACATCGACAGTTCGAGATCGGTCGTGGCTTCGTGCAGATACCAGGCCGCGTCGGCCTTCGGCCCCAGCACCGTCGCGAGCCGCGCCGAGGTGAGGTCGGTCAGGAGACCGTCGGCGAGAGCGCCCGCGGTGTGCACGACCGCGGTGAGCGGATGTTCCGGCGCCACGGTGGACAGCAGCCGGTCGACGGCCGCCCGATCGCTCACATCACAGGACCGCACCTCCACATGTGCGCCCAGTTCGGTCAGTTCCGCCGCCAGTTCCGCGGCACCCGGCGCGTCCGGGCCGCGCCTGCTCGCCACCAGCACCCGGCGCACACCGTGCTCGACGACCAGGTGCCGGGCCGTGAGCGCACCAAGGCTTCCAGTGCCGCCGGTGATCAGCACCGTGCCGTCGGGATTCGGCCGCGGCGACCGTGTCCGGTCCGCCCCGCTCCGGCTCAACCGCGGCACGTACACCGCACTATCGCGCACGGCCACCTGGGATTCCTCGGCCATGGCCAGCGCGGCCGCGACGGCACGGCGGTATCCCGACCGGTCCGCCACGTCGACCAGCACGATCCGTCCCGGGTTCTCGTGCTGCCCGCTGCGCAGGAGGCCCCACACCGCCGCGCCCGCGAGGTCCACCGGCGCGGCGGGCGTCACGGCGACCGCACCGCGGGTGACCACGACGACGCGATCGTGGCGGGTCAGCAGTCCGGTGACCCGCTCCGCCGTCTCGGCGAGCCGGGTGCGCACCACGCCGGGCACATCGCTGTCCACCGGTGTCTCTTCGGCCCGGATCACGGCGACGGAACCTCCGCCGACGCGCACGAACTCGTCGGCGCCGCCGCGCACCCAGTGCTCGTCCGCGACGAGTCCGGTGTGTTCCGCCACCGGCACCGGGACCCACCGGAGCCGATACGGGTCGTGCCCGGTCGGGGCGGCGCCTGCGGAACGCAGCGTGTCGATCGGAATCGGGCGCATGGTCAACGCCGAGATCCGGAAGATCTGCTCCCCGTGCGGATCGGTGAGCGTCACCGCGATCGGCTGGTTGTCCCGGTCACCGGATCCGGACTCGGCCGCGGTCAGCCGTACCCGCGCCGCGCCCGCGCCCACGGCGTGCAGGTCCACGTTCTCCCACGAGTAGGGCACGTAGATCTCGTCCGGAGCGGGTTCTCCGGTGAGCCCGGTGAACCGGATCGCGTGCAGTGCCGCGTCCAGCAACGCCGGATGCAGCCCGAACCGATCGGCCGCCGAATGCTCTTGTTCCGGCAGGCGCACCTCGGCGAAGACCTCTTCGCCGCGCCGCCACAGTGCGGTCAGTCCCTGGAACAGCGGCCCGTGCCCGTAGCCGCGGTCGGCGAACTCGGTGTACATATCGCTGATATCGACCGGCTGCGCCCCGGCAGGCGGCCAGGTTTCCGTCGTCGGGTTCGCCTCGGCCGACGGCGCTTGCGCGACAAGGGTTCCGGTAGCGTGCCGGATCCAGTCCGCCTGTTCCGGCGCGCCGGAACGACGCGGGCGCGAATACACCGACACCGCACGTGCGCCGGTGTCGTCGGGGCCGTCCGCCAGCACCCGCAATTCGACCGAGCCGTCGGCGGGCACCGCCAGCGGCGCCGTTACGACGAGCTCCGCCAGGCGCGGGTTGCCGGTCATCGCGCCGATGTACAGCGCCAGCTCCGCGAAGGCCGTGCCGGGCAACAGCACCGTCCCGCCGATCATGTGGTCGGCGAGCCACGGATGGCTCGACAGCGACAACCGGCCGGTCGCCACCACACCGGCCGAGTCGGGCAGCCAGACCGCGGCGCCGAGCAGCGGATGGTCGACATCGTCCAGGCCGGAGGACCGCACGTCGGGGGTATGTTCGATGGCGGTCAGCCAATACCGCTGATGACGGAATGCGTAGGTGGGCAGAGGGATTCGCCGCGACGAGCCGCCCTCCCACAGCGGCCGCCAGTCCACCGTCGTTCCGGCGACGTGCGCACGCGCCAGGAACGTCACGAACTGGCGCGCTTCCGCTCCCACGCGGCGGGCCGCCGGGGCCGTCAACCATCCGCTCCCCGGCTCGTCTCCGATAACGCTGCGGGTCATGGTCGTGAGTACGGCGTCAGGACCGATTTCGAGGAACCGGCGCACGCCGGTGTCGGCCAGCGCCCGGATGCCGGGCGCGAACCGGACGGCCGCGCGGATCTGCCCGACCCAGTACTCCGGGTCGGTGAAGGTCTCCCCCACCGCTCCGGTCACATTCGACACGATCGGCAGCATGGGTTCCCGGTAGGTCAGTTTCTCGGCGACCGCGCGGAAGCCGGCCAGCGCGGGTTCCATGCGCGCGGAGTGGAACGCGTGGCTGACCTGCAGCCGCGTCGTCTTGCGGCCCTGGGCCGCGAGAGTTCGTTCCAGCTCGTCGATCGCGTCCGCGTCGCCGGAGATCACCACCGCGTCCGGGGCGTTCACCGCGGCGATCGACGCGCGGTCACCGAAACCGGCGAGTAGGTGCGCCGCATCGGTTTCGGAGACGGCTACCGCGAGCATGGCCCCGCCTTCCGGCAGCGCCCCCATCAACCGTCCCCGCGCCGCCACCAACGCGCACGCGTCCGGCAACGACCACACTCCCGCCGCATACGCGGCCACCAACTCACCGATCGAATGCCCGATCAGCACGTCCGGGGTGATCCCGAACGACTCGACCAACCGGAACAACGCCACCTCGAACGCGAACAAGGCGGGCTGCGTCCACTCGGTCCGATCCAGCACACCCGACGGATCGGCGAACATCACCTCCCGCAACGACGGCGCGGGATCGCCCACCGAAAGCGAACGCGCCGCGTCGGCCGAGTTCTCGCGCAACCGATCGAATTCGGCGCACACCTCGTCCAACACGTGGGCGAACACGGGGTAGGCCGAGTACAGCTCGGCGCCCATGCCCACGCGCTGCGCGCCCTGTCCGGTGAACAGGAACGCGGTCCTACCCGATCCGGCCGTCCCTTCGACCACGCCGGACCCGGTACCCGCGGCCAATTCCGCCAGTCCCGCCAGCAATTGCTGCCGATCACGGCCGAGCGCGGCGCCACGCCACTCCAGCTGAGCGCGGGTCTCCACCAGCGAGCGTCCGACCGCACGGGCGTCGGCCTCGGGATGCTCGGCCGCCCAGGCGCGCAGCCGTTCCGCTTGCGCCCGCAGACCGGCCTCCGATTTCGCCGACACCACCCACGCGATCACACCGTCCGGATCGCAGCGGTGGTCCCGCACGGCGGGCCGTTCGTCGCGTGCGGGCGCTTCTTCCACGATGACGTGCGCGTTCGTCCCACTGATCCCGAACGACGACACCCCCGCCCGCCGAACCCGCTGCCCCGCGGGCCAGGGCTCCGCTTCGGTCAGCAACCGCACCGACCCCGCCGACCAATCCACGTGCGGCGAGGGAGCGTCCACGTGCAGCGTCCTCGGCAGCATCTCGTGCCGCAGGGCCTGCACCATCTTGATCACGCCGCCCACGCCCGAGGCCGCCACCGAATGGCCGATATTCGACTTCAACGAACCGATCCGCACGGGTTCGGTCCGCCCTTGCCCGTAGGTCGCGATCAGCGCCTGCGCTTCGATCGGATCGCCCAGCGGAGTTCCCGTGCCGTGTGCCTCCACCGCGTCGACGTCGACCGGCTCCAAGCCCGCCGCCGCAAGTGCCGACGCGATCACCCGCTCCTGCGAGGGACCGTTCGGCGCGGTCAGGCCATTGGACGCACCGTCCGAATTCACCGCCGACCCCCGGATCACCGCCAGCACCTCGTGGCCCGATCGCTGAGCGTCCGAAAGCCGTTGCAGGGCGAGCACGCCGACCCCTTCCGACCAGCCGACGCCGTCCGCGCCCGCGGCGAACGACTTGCACCGCCCGTCGGGCGCGAGCCCCCGCTGCCGCGCGAAGTCCACGTACAGCTCCGGGCTGCCCGACACCGTCACACCGCCGGCCAGCGCCAGCGACGTTTCCCCGTTTCGCAGCGCCTGGCAGGCCAAGTGCAGCGCCACCAATGAGGAGGAGCACGCCGTGTCCACCGTCATGGCCGGACCCTGCAGACCCAGGACATAGGCCACTCGTCCCGAGGTGACGCTGTCGGAGTTCCCGGTCATCCGGAATCCCTCGTACGCGCCGACCACCCGCTCGGAATAGCCGGACGGGGTAGCCCCGACGAACACTCCGGTATCGCTGCCGCGCAGCGCGGTCGGATCGATACCGGCGTCTTCCAACGCCTCCCAGGCGGCTTCCAGCATCAGCCGCTGCTGTGGATCCATGGCCGTCGCTTCCCGGGGGCCGATCCCGAAGAAAGCGGCGTCGAACCCGCCCGCGTCGGTGAGGAAGCCACCCTCGCGCACGTAGGTGGTGCCTGGTTCGTCCGGGTCCGGGTGATACAGCCGATCGAGGTCCCAGCCCCGGTCCGTGGGGAACGGCGTGATCGCGTCGGTACCCGAGACCAGTAGCTGCCACAGCTGCTCGGCGGAACTCACGCCGCCGGGATAACGGCAGCTCATGCCGACGATCGCGATCGGCTCGTCCGTGCGAGTCCGCGACGTCACCCGCACCGGACGTGGTCGCGCGGGCGGAGCGTCACCGAGCCTGGAGACGAGGAAACCCGCCACCGCACGGGAACTCGGATGGTCGAATACCAGGGTCGTGGGCAGCGACAGCCCGGTGGCCTCGGCGAGCCGGTTGCGGAATTCCACACCGGCCAGCGAGTCGAAACCCAACTCCGTGAACGCGGTATCGGGGTCGATCGCCTCCGCGGTGGCGTGCCCGAGCACGGCCGCCGCCTGCTCCCTGGTCACGGCGAGGGCCACCTCGGCACGGTCGGCGGGCGCGGCCGACGCCAGCCGCCCGACCGGATCCCCACCGGCGCGAGCGGTCCGCGCGGACGAGGGCGCCAGCGCACTCAGCAGTTTCGGGAGCGCTCCCGCCTCGGCCTGCTCCGCCAGTCCCGATCGATCGAATTCCGCACCGACCACCAGCGCCGAGCCCGCGGTGAGCGCGGCGTCGAAGAGGGACAGTCCCGTCGTATCGCCGAGCGGCCGGAAACCCAAGCGCCGCAACCGTTCCAACCCGGAAGTACCGAGGTCGCCGGTCATTCCCGTGCCCGCGTTCCACGGCCCCCAGGCCACCGACACCGCGGGCAGGCCCGCGGCACCGCGCAGCCGGACCACCGCGTCGGCGAACGAGTTCGCCGACGCGTAGTTGCCCTGGCCCGGCGAGCCCGCCAGCCCCGCGAGCGACGAGAACACCACGAACGCCGAAAGATCCGCGTCCCGCGTCGCCTCGTGCAGCAGCCAGGTGCCATCCACCTTCGGGCGCAGCACCCGATCCACTTGCTCCGTGGTCAGGGTCTCGACGGTGCCGTCGTCCACCACCCCGGCGGCATGCACGATGCCGGACAACGGGAACCGCTCCGGCACCGACGCCAGTATCGCGGTGAGCGCGTCGCGATCGGCGATGTCACACGACTCGACATCCACTCGCGCGCCCAGCGCCGACAAATCCGCGAGGAGTTCCGGGACCCCGGCGGCATCGCGACCGCGTCGCGAGACCAGCAAGAGCCGCCGAACTCCGTGCTCGGTCACCAGATGTCGCGCGATCAGCGCGCCCAGCCCGCTGGTGCCGCCGGTCACCAGCACCGTACCCGTCCCGAACGACATCGCCCCCGGGGCCGGTGCGGCCGCGATCCGGCGCACCCGTGGCGCCGACAACCGGCCGTCGCGCACCGCGACCTGTGGTTCGTCCGCGGCCAGCGCCGCAGCCACCACTCCGGCATCGATCTCGCCGTCCCGATCGAGCAGCACGATCCGGCCCGGATGCTCCGCCTGAACGCTGCGCAACAGGCCCGCGACGGCAGCGGCCGCCGGGTCGGGCGACTCGCCCGGCAATCCGAGCGCGTTCCGCGTCACCACGATCAGCCGCGCCCGGTCGTACCGCGTGTCGGTCAGCCACGACCGCGTCAGTTCCAGTGTCCGCGTGACCCATTGCCTGCCCGCTCGCGCCGGGTCCGCGCCCGCTTCCGCGGTCTCGGCCACCCAGACGATCGTTGCCGCGTCCTCATCGGCGTCGACCGATTCGCTCAGGTCGGTGACGCGCAGGTCGATTCCGGCCACGCTTCCCGCACCGAGCACCGCCATCGATCCCGTCGGCTCGGCGGTGCCGGCGGACACCGGCACCCACTCCAGACCGTGCAGCGGCACCGGCGCCGTATTCGACCGGACCCGCTCCACCGTGCGCCGCTCCACCGGATGCACCACGACGGATTCCGTGCCCAATACCGGTGCGCCGGTCTCGTCCACCACATCCATCCGGATCCGGTAGCCGCCCGACAGCACCGCGCGGACCCGGACCGGCCCGGAACCGGACCGGGCCAGCCGCAGGCCCCCGACCGTG
The DNA here is from genome assembly GCF_044548645.1 of Nocardia sp. NPDC051929. Classification (NCBI taxonomy): domain Bacteria; kingdom Bacillati; phylum Actinomycetota; class Actinomycetes; order Mycobacteriales; family Nocardiaceae; genus Nocardia; species Nocardia sp. NPDC051929. Next base: position 108,519 of record NZ_JBIUCG010000019.1, read on the forward strand.
ACCGGCAGCGGAACCCGCCCGGCGGGCAGCTCGTCCATGACGAAGTCGAGCGCGGGGTGCAGACACGCGTCGAACAACGCCGGATGAATGTCGTAACCCGACGCCGCGGCGGCGGTGGCGTCGTCCAGCGCTACCTCGGCGAACACCTCGTCGCCGCGCCGCCACACCGCGCGCATCCCACGGAAGGTGGGACCGTATTCCATTCCCAGACGCGCGATCCGCCGATAGATCGCCTCGTCGTCGAGTTGTTCCGCGCCCGCGGGCGGCCAAATTCGATCCCAGCCCGTGGCGAGTTCGGGGCCGTGGTCGGCGGCGAGCACGCCACCCGCATGGGGAATCCACGCCTCGGCGTCGTCGAGGTCCGCGGTCCGGGAGTACAGGGTGAAGCTCCGCCGCCCGTCCGCTTCGGCCGCACCGACCGACACCTGCACGTCGACGGCGCGCTCACCGAGGGCCAGCGGGATGTCCAGCCGCATCTCCTCGACCGAGCGCATCCCGAGCCGATCGCCGATCGCCGACATCAGTTCCAGATACGTCGTCGCCGGTACCACCGGCGTACCGAACACCACATGATCGGCGATCCACGGCTGCCTGCCATTCGACAGCTGCCCAGTGAACAGCCATTCGTCCTTGCCCGCCACCGGCACCGCGTCCAGCAGGATCGGATGGTCGACGGCGCCCGCCGCGACCGGCCGGACCACGTCCAGCCAATAGCGCCGACGCTGAAAGGCATAGGTGGGCAGTGGAATACGCTCCGGTGACCGCCCCTCCGACAAGGGCTCCCAGTTCACCTCGACACCGGCGTTGCAGGCATGCCCGAGGAAGCCGAGGAACTGGGTGACCTCGTCGACGCCGCGCCTGCTCGCCGCCGCCACGACGGACCGGGACCCGACCTCGTCGGGCAGGCACTGACGGGTCATCGCCGTCAGCACCGCATCGGGGCCGACCTCGAAGAACTTCCGGACACCGAGATCCACCAGCGCGTCGACCCCCGGGGCGTAGCGCACGGTGTCGCGGACATGACCGGCCCAGTACAGCGAATCCGAAAGCGCTTCGCCCCCCACGACGCCGAACACGTTCGACACCACCGGCAGCAGCGGGCTCCGGTAGTCGAGACCGGCGGCCATCGCCTCGAATTCCGGCAGCATCGGTTCCATCGACGCCGAGTGGAACGCGTGGCTGACCCGCAACCGTGACGTCTTGATCCCGTCCGCCGTCAGCATGGATTCCAACTCGGCGACGGCACCTTCGGTACCGGAGATCACGATCGCGGAGGGTCCGTTCACCGCCGCGATCGACAGTTCGCCGCGGAATCCGGCGATGAGCTCGGTCCCTCGCTCCGGCGGGACGGCCGCGGCCAGCATCGCGCCGCCTTCGGGCAGCGCGCCCATCAACCGCCCCCGCGCCGCCACCAGCGCGCACGCGTCGGCGGTCGACCACATCCCCGAGACGTACGCCGCGACCAGTTCGCCGATCGAATGCCCGATCAGCACGTCCGGCGTGATCCCGAAGGACTCGATCAACCGCACCATCGCCGCCTCGTAGGCGAACAACGCGGGCTGGGTGTACTCCGTGCGGTGCAGGAGTTCCGCACCCGCGGCACCGAAGACGATGTCCCGCAACGACATTCCAGGCTCGGGTAATTCGAGCAGACCGTCGAATTCGGCGCACAGCTCGTCGAACGCCGCCGCGAAGACCGGGAAAGTCGCGTAAAGCCGAGCGCCCATGCCGACTCGCTGCGCCCCCTGCCCGGTGAACAGGAACGCGATCTTCCCGCCGACGGGGCCGCCCTCGGCCACTCCCGGCGACCTCGCACCGGTCGCCAGATCCGCCAGCCCGGCCAGCACGGCCGCGCGGTCGCCCGCGACCACCGCTGCGCGCCGATCGAATCGGGCCCGCGTCGTGAGCAGCGAATGGGCCACGTCCACCGGGTCGGCGTCGGGCCTGGCCGCGAGCCACTCGCGCAACCGAGCAGCCTGCGCCCGCAGCCCCGCCTCGGTCTTCGCCGACAGCAGCAGCGGCATTCCCGGCGAAGCGTCCGCCGGTTTCGTCACCGCCGCGCGCTGCGGGGCTCCCGGCGCTTCCTCCACGATGACGTGCGCGTTGGTGCCGCTGATCCCGAACGCGGACACTCCCGCCCGGCGCACCCGCTCGACCGAGGCCGACCACGGCCGCTGTTCGGTCAGCAACCGCACGGCCCCCGCCGACCAGTCCACGTGCGGCGACGGAGCGTCCACGTGCAGCGTCTTCGGCAGCATCTCGTGCCGCAACGCCTGCACCATCTTGATCACGCCACCGATCCCCGCGGCGGCCTGGGCGTGCCCGATATTCGACTTCAGCGAACCGACCCACAGCGGCTCGGTCCGGCCCTGCCCGTAGGTCGCCATCAACGCCTGCGCTTCGATCGGGTCGCCCAGCGGTGTGCCCGTGCCGTGCGCCTCCACCGCGTCCACGTCCTCGGGGGCCAGTCCCGCGGTGGCCAGCGCCGCCGCGATCACCCGTTCCTGCGACGGACCGTTCGGCGCGGTCAGCCCGTTGGACGCACCGTCCTGGTTCACCGCCGAACCCCGGATCACCGCGAGCACGTCGTGACCGAGCCTGCGCGCGTCCGACAGCCGCTCGAGCACCAGCACACCGACGCCTTCGGCCCAGCCGACACCATCGGCGGAGGCCGAGAAGGCTTTGCACCGCCCGTCCCGGGAAAGACCGCGTTGCCGGGAGAACTCGACGAACATGAACGGCGTCGACATCACCTGGGCGCCACTGGCCAGCACCAGCGAACTCTCCCCTTGGCGCAGCGCCTGACAGGCCAGGTGGATGGCCACCAGCGAGGAGGAGCAGGCGGTGTCGATCGTGACCGCCGGACCCTCGAATCCGAAGGTGTATGCCACGCGACCGGAGAGCACGCTACTGGTGGAACCGGTACCGATATAGCCTTCGGCGACCGCACCCGCGGCCTTGGCGATCTCTTCGTAGTCCTGATAGGAGACCCCGGTGAACACGCCGGTGTCACTGCCGCGCAGTGCCGACGGATCGATACCGGCGTGCTCCAGCGCTTCCCACGACGCCTCCAGCAGCAACCGCTGCTGCGGATCCATCGCCGCCGCCTCGCGCGGACCGATTCCGAAGAAGCCCGCGTCGAAATCGGCCATGCCGGAGAGGAATCCACCTCGGTCCAGGTAGGAGGTTCCCGGGTGGTCGGGGTCGGGATCGAACAGCCGATCCAGATCCCACCCGCGATCGACGGGGAACGAGCCGATCGCGTCCGCACCGGCGGCCACCAGGTCCCACAGTCCATCCGGCGATTCGATACCGCCCGGGTACCGGCAGCTCATCCCGACGATCGCGATCGGCTCGTCGGCACGGATCCGGCGCGTCACCCGCGCGGGCCGCCCGGCGTCGGTTTCGGTCGCCTCGCCCACCCGCGAGCGCACGAAGGCCGCCACCGCCGCGGCGGTGGGGTGATCGAACACCAGCGTCGAGGGCAGTTGCACGCCGGTCGTCTTGGCGAGGCGATTGCGGAACTCCACACCGGCGAGCGAATCGAAGCCCAGTTCGGTGAACGGCGCCGTCGGATCGATGGCGTCGCCGGAGATATGGCCGAGCACACCGGCGACCTGATCGCGGACGACGTCGAGCACGATCGCCGCACGCTCCTGCGCGGGCGCGGCGGCCAGCCGCCGCGCCAACGTCCCACTCGTCTCGGCGGCCCGCCGCACCGGCACCGTGACGATCGACTGCAGCAGTCGCGGCAGCGACCCTTCCCTGGCCTGCACCGCCAGTGCCTCGGTGTCGAACTCCGTCGCGATCACGACCGGCGACGACGCGGCGACGGCGCGATCGAACAGCGTCAAGCCATACGCCGTTTCCAACGGCCGCACGCCGAGGCGACCCATCCGCGCCATCGCCGCGCCGCCCAGCCCACTGGTCATGCCGATGCTCTGGTTCCACGATCCCCAGGCGATCGATACCGCGGGCAGCCCCGCCGCCCGCCGTCCTACTGCCAGCGCGTCCAGGAACGCGTTCGCCGCCGCGTAATTCCCTTGGCCGGACGCGCCGACCACACCCGCGACCGAGGAGAACAGCACGAAGGCGGCCAGTCCCAGGCCGCCGGTCAGTTCGTGCAGATGCCAGGCGGCGTCGGCCTTCGACGCCAGCACCCGGTCGAGCTGTTCGGCGGTCAGGGTCTCGATGGTGGCGTCATCGAGCACGCCTGCGGAATGGATCACCGCGCTGGGCGCGAACTCGTCCGACAGATCCGCCAGCAGCGCCGCCACTTCGGCCCGGTCGCCCACATCGCAGGCCGCCACCCGCACCCGCGCGCCCGCGGCGGTCAGCTCGCTCACCAGATCGGCCACCCCGTCGGCCTGTTCACCACGGCGCGACACCAGCACCAGCCGCCGCACGCCGTGGGTGGCGACGACATGACGCGCCACCTCGGCTCCAAGTCCGCTGGTGCCACCGGTGATCAGCACCGCACCCGCACCGAGACCGTTGCCGTCCGCCGCCGCGTGCTGCCTGCGCAGCCGCGGGACGCGCAGTTCTCCGCCGCGCACGACCAGCTGCGGTTCCTCCGACCGCACCGCCGCGGCGATCACTTCGGTCGTGAGGTCGTCCTCGGGTGCGGCGTCGAGGAGAACGAACCGGCCGGGGTGTTCGGCCTGGGCGCTGCGCACCAGACCGCACACCGCGGCCCCGGCCGGGTCAGGGTTCTCGCCCGGCAGGCCCGCGGCACCCCGCGTCAGGATCACCAGCCGCGAATCGTGCCATCGTTCCTCGGCCTGCCATTCCCGTATCAACTCCAGCGCCGCCCGCAGCCAGGTGCGCGTCCGCGCGGTCACGCCGCCATCGGCCGGTCCGTCCGGCGACCACACGACGATCTCCGGCGGCGCCTGGTCGCCGAGCAGATCGGCCGGTGCCGTCCCGCGGCGATCGGCACCCGCGACACTCGCCTCCCCGAGCAGTGCGATCGTGCCCGACGCGCCGCCCGCGACGGCGGCCGCCTGCACCCATTCGATGTCCGACAGGGACGCACGGCGTCCAGCTCCACGGTCGAGTGCCTTGGCATCCACCGGGCGAGCCGTCAGCGCTTCGACGCTCAGCACGGGCGCACCGGTGTCGTCGAAGGCGGCTACCCGGATGCGTCCGGCCCCCACCCGTTCCAGACGCACCCGAAGCGCCGTCGCCCCGGCGCGATACAGCCGGACCCCACCGAACGAGAACGGCAAAGGCAGCCTGCCCGCGGGCATGTCGTCGGCCAGTTCGGTGATCGCGGTGTGGAAGGCGGCGTCCAGCAGGGCGGGATGGATGCCGAAGGCCGGTCCCTGAGCATCGGGCTCGGTAGCGAGCGACACCTCGGCGAGCAGGTCGTCGCCGTCGCGCCGAGCCGAGGTGACGCCTTGGAACAGCGGACCGTAGCCGAAGCCGAGCCGCGCCAACCGGTCGTAGAGTCCGTCGACCGGCACCGGTTCGGCCCCGCTCGACGGCCATCGCCCGTCCTCCGGCGCGGCGCGCCATCCCGATTCGACCCAGGCGGGCACACTCTCCGCGGCGGCGACGAGGACACCGTTGGCGTGTGAAATCCACTCGCTCGCTTCGGTTTCTCCGGGCACCACCGCACGCGAATAGATCGCGAACCGGCGCGCGCCCGCGTCGTCGGCGGGTTCGACGGTCAGCTGCACGTCGATCGCGACGTCGTCGGTCAGCGACAGCGGCGCTTCCAGCAGCAGTTCCTCGACGAACCCGGCACCGAGCCGGGCCCCCGCGGTCAGCGCCAGTTCCACGAACGCGGCGCCGGGCAGCAGCGCCGACCCGAAAACGGCGTGCTCGGCCAGCCACGGGTGCGTCCGCAACGACAGCCGACCGGTGAACAGCCATTCGTCCCGACCGGCCAACGGCACGGCGCCGGTAAGCATCGGATGATCCGATGACTCGAGTGACGCCTCGATCGCGAGCGGCTCCAACCAGTACCGCTGCCGCTGGAACGCGTACGTCGGCAACGACACACGTTCTGGTGTCCGCCCGCTGAAAAGGGGGCGCCAGTTCACCTCGACACCGGCGGTGTGGGCTTGCGCGAGCATGGTGATGTACTGCGTCACCTCGTCGCCCGAACGGCGCGACGCGGCCGTCACCATCGACTCGGCTTCGATCCGCGGGTGTTCGGCCAGGCAGCGACGTGTCGTCGCGGCCAGCACCGCGTCCGGGCCGACTTCGACGAAGCGGCGGACCCCGGCGGCCACGAGAGCGTCCACGCCCGGCGCGAACCGCACGCAACCGCGTAGCTGCTCGACCCAGTAACCCGGGTCGGTGAATTCGGCCCCGGCGAGCGCCCCGGAGACATTCGACACCACCGCGATCGCGGGCATCCGGTACGTCAGCCGCTGTGCGACTGCGCGGAATTCCGCGAGCATGGGATCCATTCGCGCGGAATGGAACGCATGGCTGACCCGCAGCCGCGAGACCGTGACCCCCGCATCGGACAGCTGCCGCTCGACCGCGCCGACGGCGTCCGCGTCGCCGGAGAACACCACCGACGACGGACCGTTCACCGCCGCCACCGACAGTCGCCCCTCGTGCGCAGCCGTGATCTCGACGGCCCGCTGCTCGGTGACCGCCGCAGCGAGCATGGCGCCGCCTTCGGGCAACGCCCCCATCAACCGCCCACGCGCCGCCACCAACGCGCACGCATCCGCCGTCGACCACACACCCGCCACATACGCCGCCACCAGCTCACCGATCGAATGACCGATCAGCACATCGGGAGTGAGGCCGAACGACTCGACGAGCCGGAACAACGCCACCTCGAACGCGAACAGCGCGGGCTGCGTGAACTCGGTGCGGTGCAGCAAATCCGCACTCGCGGCGCCGAAGACGACGTCCTGCAGCGAGACGCCCGGCCCGAGCAAGCGATCGAATTCGGCGCACAACTCGTCGAACGCCGCGGCGAACACCGGAAACGCCGCATACAACCCTGCCCCCATGCCCACCCGCTGCGCACCCTGACCGGTGAACAGGAAGGCCGTCTTCCCCGATCCGGCCACACCTTCGAGCGCACCGGCGGACGTACCGGCCGCCAACTCCGCCAACCCGGACAGCAACTGGTCACGATCGCTACCGGCCACCGCGGCGCGCCGATTCCATTGCGCCCTGGTTTCGATCAGCGCGGACGCCACGCTCCACAGGTCGGCGTCCGGGTGTTCGAGCAGCCACGCGTGCAGCCGCGCCGCCTGGGCGCGGAGCGCGTCATCGGTCTTCGCCGACACCAGCAACGGAACGACGGTTGCCGCGCACGCCGGACCGGCTTCGGTATCGGCGGACTCGCCGTCGGACCCGGCGACCGGCGCGGGCGCTTCCTCCACGATCACATGCGCGTTCGTGCCGCTGATCCCGAACGACGACACACCCGCACGGCGCACCCGCTGCGCCGACGCGGGCCATGCTTCCGCCTCGGTCAGCAGCCGCACCGCCCCCGCCGACCAATCCACGTGCGGCGACGGCGCATCCACGTGCAGCGTCTTCGGCAACACTCCGTGGCGCAGCGCCTGCACCATCTTGATCACACCGCCGACACCCGCCGCCGCCTGCGCATGACCGATGTTCGATTTCAGGGAACCGATTCGCAGCGGCTCGTCCCGCTGCTGTCCGTACGCGGCGATCAGGGCCTGCGCCTCGATCGGATCTCCCAGCGACGTGCCCGTACCGTGCGCTTCGACCGCGTCCACATCAGTGGGCGTCAGCCCCGCCGCGGCCAGCGCCGAGGCGATCACCCGCTCCTGTGACGGACCGTTCGGCGCGGTCAAACCATTGCTCGCGCCATCCTGATTCACCGCCGAGCCCCTGATCACGGCGAGCACCTCGTGCCCCGAGCGCCGCGCATCCGACAGGCGCTCCAGCACCAGCACGCCCACGCCTTCGCCCCAGCCCACCCCATCGGCCGCCGCCGAGAACGCCTTACATCGACCGTCCCGCGACAGACCTCGCTGCCGGGAGAACTCGACGAACAGGAACGGTGTCGACATCACCGTGACGCCGCCCGCCAGCACGAGCGACGCCTCTCCGCGCCGCAGCGCCTGGCAGGCCAGGTGGATGGCCACCAGCGACGACGAACACGCCGTGTCCACCGACACGGCAGGGCCTTCCAGGCCCAACGTATAGGCCACCCGGCCCGAGACCACACTGCCCGTCGAACCGATACCCGCGTAGCCCTCCGCGATCGGTCCAGCGGCCCTGGCGGTGTGCTCGTAGTCCTCGTACATGACACCGGCGAACACGCCGGTATCGCTGCCGCGCAGCGAGGTCGGGGCGATACCGGCGTTCTCCAGGGCCTCCCAGGAAGCCTCCAGCAGCAGCCGCTGCTGCGGGTCGGTCGCCGCCGCCTCCCGGGGGCCGATGCCGAAGAATCCCGCGTCGAAGTCGCCCGCGCCGCGCAGGAAGCCGCCCTCCCGCGTGTACACCTTGCCGAAGCGGTCCGGATCCGGGTCGTACAGCCCCTCGACGTCCCAGCCCCGGTCCGCCGGGAACCCGCCCACCGCGTCCACTTCCGCCGCGACCAGCTCCCACAGCTGCTCCGGCGATTCGACGCCGCCCGGATAGCGGCAGCTCATGCCGACGATCGCGATCGGCTCGTCGATCTTCTCCCGCAACTGGGTCAGATCGTCGCGAGTCGTCATGAGCTCGACGGTGACCTTCTTCAGGTACTCCAACATGCGGTCGGACGATTCACCAGCGCTCGAGTCCACGTTTCACATCCCGGGTATCGCAGGGTCGACGAAGAAACCCGGCGTCGCGAGCAGCGGCGCGGGTCGGCGAGAACTACCGAGTAGTTCGATCAGGTATCGGTGACGAAGCAGCCGGTCGAGGTACCCGCGAGCGGGGTGGCTCGCCCGTGCTCGCCGGCCCGACCGTGTTTTTCGGCAGGAGAATGTTTCTCGGCGGTTACCGAGATGGACATCTCGAGGCCACCTTCACTGACGGTAAACCCGACACCATAGAGCACTTCATATACCACGATTCTTTATTCGCGGCGAACACTCTGTTTCCCATTGCTGAGAAGACGAACCCATGGCACACGCACAATCTTTCTTCGGCAGAGCAAAGCGACAGGACGACCGTCCAGTCGCGTGCTGAGCGTTAGCCTGCCAGCCGTTCCAGTTTCCCGCAAGTGATACGCGGACCTGCCCTGTTTCAAGATCGAACATGGACCCGCCGGGCCACCACAGGCGAATCGAGCCTCCCACCGACGCACGGAACGAGGAGAGGGCGAATGCCCGGCAGCAGGCCGCTCGCATCGATGTCGTGTGCGAATGCCGCGAGTGCGCACCGCTCGACTCGATGGGCAAACCACCGCCGAGACATCCGACGTCGCTGCGGTTCCCGAGCGCCGACCCGGCACGCGCCGGAGCGAGGCATGCGGTCCGCCTACGTACCATCCGGCAAAGGGGCGTAACAACCTCGTTGCTGGCTACCCATACCGAAAACAAGTCCGAAAGAGGATATTACCGTTTTCGACCCGCCCGAATATTTCCCGTGAATTCATGAAGTGGGCAGATATCACAAGGCTACCCGGAAGCGCCGGAAGAGGAACGCAGGTCGGAACCGGATCAGAATATCCGCATTTCACGATCACTCGCCTGCGACACGAATACTTGGAACACGCCCCACTCGCCGCTCGATACCCGAGCCATCTCGGTGAGTCGACATTACACGCCACGGCAATGCAGTTTTGTTCACCTGAACAAAACTAATTCGAGCCGGTCGTATCGATACGCCCCGATGCCCACCGAGCGGGGGTGCGAGGGTCCGCTCGGTGGGCACACCGCCGCGCGCCGGGGACGTGCGCGCCGGACAGAGGCGGGTTGCGAGATCCCGTCCGGCGAGCGCAACGCGTGGCGGTCGGTGCTTCCGTCGAGCCCTCGGGCGAAGTCAGGGCACGAGCCACGCGCTCGACGGAAACAGGTCATTCGATGGCCGTTCACGCCGATCGACGGCACCGAAGCCGGATCAACGCTAGAACCGGCGAACACGACCCGCCCACCCGCCACGGCCGGGTCTGGAGACCTCACGACCGTACTCGACGCGGCTAGGGAAGCGGCACAAGAAGGCGAAGACGACCGGTCCCGGAATTCGCCGACGAGGTCGTCGGGCACAAGCGAGCGGCTCGCGGACGGTGAATTGTCCAGATCACCAGACGATTACGGTTCCGCAACGGCCTGCGGCCGCATCATGGACGGACGCTGCACCCCAGCCATCGGTGGCCATCCGGTGGCTAACCGCTTGGAGATCCCATGTCCGCCATCGTGGTTCGTCTCGCCCGCACCTTGCTGGGCGTGGTCGCCGTCGCCGCCGCCGCGACCCATCTCCCCTCCGCCGCGGCGGAGGGCTCGGGCTCCGCCGACTGGGGATCCGTGACCGCCGGACCACAGGCGCCGGTCCCCGCGCCCATGCCCACACCGCGCGGACCGGTGACCGCCATCGTCGTGCTCGGCTACGGGCTGCTGCCCGACGGCGCCATGCGCCCGGAGTTGGTCGACCGCCTGCACGCCGGATACCTGCAGGCGTTGCTGGCTCCCTTCTCGCCGATCATCGTGACCGGCGGCAACGCGCACAACGGTGTCACCGAGGCACGGGCGATGGCGGACTGGCTGATCGCTCGCGGCGTACCCGCGGCGCGCATCCATCTGGAACCGGAGGCGGCCACGACCGTGCAGAACGCCGAACGCTCGGCGACGATCATGCGCGCGATCGGCGCGCGCGACGTCGTGTTGATCACCTCGGCCGACCACCTCGCCCGCGCGGTGGGCAGCTTCCACGACGCGGGGGTGGACGTCGTCGGCACCGTGACTCCCGAGCAGATGCCGCCCCTGGTCTGGCGGTTCGGTCCGCTCTCGTGACGAGAGCGCGCCGTCGTCCACCATTTCGCGATACAGGAGCAACCATGAACGAGACCGCGGTGAATCCGGCCGATCAGGCCAGATCGCTCATCGACCATCGTTACCGTTCCACTCTCCGCTATGAGGTGGAACGGGAAAAGATCCGGGAATTCGCCCGCGCCGTCCAGGATTCCCATCCCGCGCATCGGAGCGAGGACGCCGCGGCCGAACTCGGCTTTCCCGGGCTCATCGCGCCCGCCACATTCAGCTCGATAATCCTCACCAGAGTGCACCGCGAAATTCTGGACACGCTGATCACCGGCTACGACCCGACCCGGATCCTGCACGCGGACCAAGTTTTCGACTTCGGCAGGCCGTTGCTGGCGGGCGATCGCCTGACCTGCGACGTCTATTTCGAATCGTTCCGGCACTTCGGCGATTACGACGTCCTCGCGATCAAGAGCGTGCTCATCGACCAGCACGGCACCGTGGTGCAGACCGGCTCCAGCGCATTGCTCGCCCGGGTGGGCGGTCGCGATCCGTGGTTGGCCGACGCCGTACGCAAGGTCGCCATGGGCCATCGCTCCCCGGACGCACCGGCGCGGGGCAGCGCCGTCGTCCCGGCCGCGGCGGATCACCTCGCGCCGACGCCGCTGCGCCGGATACCGCGTCCGCGCGTCGCTTTCGCCGACCTGTCGGTGGGCGCCGAACTGCCCCTTCGCACCATGCGCCTGTCCCGTGGCGACCTGGTCAACTACGCCGGGGTGACGGGCGAATCCAATCCGGTGCTGTTCGACGAGAGGGTCGCGGTCGCCAGCGGCCTGCCGACCGTGGTCGCTCCTGGCATGCTCAAACTGGGTCTGGCCACCTCGTTCTTGAGCTCCTGGCTCGGCGACCCCGCGGCCCTCACCCGGTTTCGTGTGCAGTTCGCGCACAACGCGCAGCACCTGCGCATACCACCGGTCGGCACCGGCGTGATCCAATTCCGCGGCCGGGTCACCTCGATCGACCCGCGCAGGCGGCGGGCGACCATCGCGGTCGACGCGCGCGCCGAGGGACGCAGACTGTTCGGCTATGCCGCCGCCGAAGTGCGCTTCCCATAGGCGAGCACCGGCTGATCAGGCCGCTGTACCGGCCCGATCGCGGACAGCCACGCGCGACAGGCCGACGAGCGAAGCCAGGCGGCGGTGCGAATCCAGCCGCGCGTCGCGATCGTAGGTGCTGGTGTGTACGAGGATTTCGTCGGCGCCCGTCCTGCCCACCAGCCGCTCCAGTCGGCCGGCGACCTCGTCCTCGGTTCCGTACAGGTGGCCGCGCAACCCCTCGTCGAAGATCCGGCGCTCCCGATCGGTCATGGTGCGCGCTTCGATTTCCACGGGCGGTATCAGGGGCGGGAACTCGCCATGGGTGCGCGCGTATGCGCCGGACCACGCCTCCGGCAGCAGCAGCCGATGCGCTTCGGGAGCGCTGTCGGCGATCACGATCGAGGCGGAGACCACGACGTAAGGCGCCGCGCCCACCGCGGCGGGGCGGAACAGTGCACGATAGCGCTCGATAGCCTCCACCATGCGGTCCTCCCCGCCGACCGCGGCGATGACCAGCGGCAGCCCGAAGCGGGCGGCCCGCTCGGCGCCGGACCCGGTGGCCAGCAGGAACGCCGGGATACGCAGCCCTTCGGCGGGCCACGCGTGCACCCCCTGTCTGCCCTCGGCGAAGTACCCCAGCAGCTCGGCGAGCTGGGCGTCGAAATCCTCCGCGTCGCGCTTGTCGTGCCCCAGCGCTCGCCGCACGCCGTCGGTGAACCCGACCGAGCGGCCGAGACCCATGTCGATGCGTCCCGGGTAGAGCGATTCCAGCACGCCGAACTGCTCGGCGACCACCAGCGGCTGGTGGTTGGGCAGCATCACACCGCCCGTGCCGATCCGGATCCGCTCGGTCGCTCCTGCCGCCGCGGCCGCGAGCACGGTCGGCGCCGAGCCCGCCACGCCGGGCACACTGTGGTGCTCCGACACCCAGAAACGGTGATAGCCCCACTGTTCGGCGAGCTGGGCGAACTCGACGGTCTCCCGTAACGCGGCCGGATGGCTCTGACCGCGCCGGACGCGCGAGCGATCGAGAACGGAGAACCGGACAGGGGACAGCGCCGAGGTCATATCGGTGTCAACGCGAGCGCGCCGCGCTCATTCCGCCGATTCACGACGGCGTGGGCAGCCCCAGTGCCTGCGCAAGCACCCGCCACGCCTTCGGCAGCTGCGCCTGGAAGTCCGGCCAGGTGTGCATGCCCGCCGCGGTGTACTCCAGGGTGGCGGGGATGTTCAGCTGGGACAGGCGGTCGGCGAACCGCTCGGTGCAGGCCCGGGCGCCCGCTTCCAGCGCAGCACCGCCGCCTGCGGTTTGCAGCGCTTCCGCGACCGACGGGGAGTTCGCGACCGACACCAGATCGGCTCCCGTCGGCAGCCCGGTGGCCGCCGAGAGGTAAACGGCGGTGTCGCGCAGGTTCTCCGCGTGCAGCAGGCTGTCGTGCGCGGCCCACTCCGGTGAGGTCGGCGGGCCCCAGAGATTGTTCACGTTGCCGCCGCGCGAGGCGACCGTGATGGTGGTCACCGCGTGCCCCAGCGGGTCGGCGGTGGAGTAGCACCCGCTCATCCCGGCGACGGCGCGATACCAGCCCGGATGGCGCTGGGCGAGCATCATCGCCGCCTGTGCGCCCATCGACACCCCGGCGATGGCGCGACGCCCGTCGGTGCGCAGCAGCGACTCCACGATGGGCGGGAGCTCGGTGGTGAGGAACGTCTCCCAGCGGTTGAGTCCGAGTGCGGCGTCCTGCCGGACCCAGTCGCTGTACATGCTGCCGGTGCCGCCGCCGGGCAGCACCACGTCCACCGGCTTGCCCGCGAAGAACTCGGCTGCCGCGCCCTTGGTCAGCCATGCGGACGTGGCATCGCCGTCGACGCCGTCGAGTAGGTACAGCACCGGGCGCGGCGCCGCTCCGCTGCCGCGCAGGATGTCGACGGTGATGATCCGGCGCATCGCCGCCGAGGCGATCGACAGCCGTTCGTGCCCCCCGCCCAGGTCCTCGATCGAGAGCAGCCCGGTGCGGGTCATGGCGGGGTCGACGGCGGGCGGCGGGGTCTGCGGCACCGGATCGGCGAGAACGGGCGCAGCGGCAGCGGTGGCGATGAGGGCCATCGCCACCGCGGTGATCGGCATACGTGGGCTCATCCGGCTGCGGCGGCCCGTTCTGCTTGTCTGGCCGCGGCGCGTTCACGCTGTTCCTCGAACCGGCGCGCCCGGATCTCCAGGTCTTCGAGGTAGGCGTGCAGTTCCTCGCGGGCTCGTTCGCCGTCGCCGGTCAGATCGTCGCGTTCGAAGACGTGCCACGCGCGCAGCACCGGACGCACCACCACATCGAGATGCTGACGCAAGTCGTAGATGCCGTGCTTGGCCAGCAGCACGGCGTTGCGCCGGAAATTCGGCTGGGTCAGCCCCGGCATCTGGAATCGGGTGACCACGCTGGTGATGGCGCGCAGCGCTTCGTTCGGCACCAGGTCGAGGGCCGCGGCGCTGATGTTCCGGTAGAAGATCATGTGCAGGTTCTCGTCGGCGGCAACTCGCTGCAGCATACGCTCGGCGACCGGTTCCCCGCAGGCCGCTCCCGTATTGCGGTGGCTGATCCTGGTCGCGAGCTCCTGCAACGTGACGTAAGCGACCGAATGGAGCAACCGCTCCTCTTCGCCGGGTGTGGCGAAACCTGTGGTCATATGCGCCATCCGCGCCTGCTCCAGCAGCACCGGATCGACCGCGCGGGTCACGACCAGATAGTCGCGCATCACGATGGCGTGGCGGTTCTCCTCGGCGGTCCACCGGCCCACCCAGGTACCCCATACCCCGTCCAGCGAGAACGACTCCGAGATCTCCCGGTGATACGACGGCAGATTGTCCTCGGTGAGCAGATTGGTGATCATCGCGGTCTGCGCGACCTCGGAAAGCGCGGATTGACCCGGCTCCCAATCGATTCCGCCGAGGGCGGCGAAATTGCGGCCGTCGTCCCACGGCACGTAATCGTGCGGATTCCAGGATTTCGCCTTGCGCAGATGGTCGTTGAGCAGGCGTTCGGCGGTGGGCTCCAGTTCGCGCAGAATATCGCGATCGGTCAACGCGGTGGTCACTCGAACTCCTTTGCTCACCCTCGAGATCAGGGCACAGTCGACGATAGCGGCGGAATATCAGGCAGAACGGCCGATCACGCGATCGTTGGGCGAGGTGACGATGGCCATATGGCCCGGCTGGGGCAGTTCACAAGCCGGGGCATCGCCCGCGTCGGCCACCCGATACAGCCCCGGCGGCCCGCCCGCAGCCCGCAGCCGGTCCAGC
Source organism: Nocardia sp. NPDC051929 (assembly GCF_044548645.1). Taxonomy (NCBI): domain Bacteria; kingdom Bacillati; phylum Actinomycetota; class Actinomycetes; order Mycobacteriales; family Nocardiaceae; genus Nocardia; species Nocardia sp. NPDC051929. The sequence goes on from NZ_JBIUCG010000019.1 coordinate 123,761, forward strand.
AGATCGTGGGCGCGACCGGCCAGTTCCGGGATGCGCGCGGTGCGGCCGGTGGCCACCGTGGCCGTCAACGGGACCTCGGCGGCCTCACCGACGATGGCCAGCACGTCGTCGGTCATGGTGAATGTTCCGGTGCGGGCGGGCACGTCGTCGAGCGGCACCAGCACCGTGCCGCCCGCGGCGGACAGCACCGACAAGGCCCGTGAGCCGAGCGGACCGGCCAGCGCGGCCTGCACGCGACGGAGTTTGCGTCGGGCCGCGTCCGTGCCCGTGCCGGGTCTTCGCTCGTCCGGATGCGCCGGAATGCCCAGCGCGACGACCTGATACGACCGTGCGATCGGAATGCCTGTCGCCCTGGCGAGTTCGCCGACCGCGTGCCCGCCCAGCAGCGCGGAGACCAGCGTCTGCGCCGCGGTCTGATGTTCCCGCGCGACCGCGCGGTGCTCGTCGACATAAGCGGTCGACGCCGCCACGGTCACCATCTCCAGTACGTGGACCGCCAATCGCGCACCCGCGAGAAAATGATCGGTTCGCTCGTCGGCGACCTCGTCGGCGAGGAATTCCAGGCCGCTACGGATTTCGTCGTGATATGCGCCGAGCACCGTTTCCAGTGTGATGCCCTCCCGTGCCCAGCGCGAGGCGAAACCGGCGATCTCCGGCGGCCGGACCGTCGCGGGCGCCGGACGCGGAGCCAGTAGTTCGACAGCGGCCGCCAGACAGTTCCGTGCGGTCGTCGCGACATCGCCGGACGCGTCGCGGCCGGAGCGCCCGGCCAGGTGTGCGACGAGTTTCGATGTCAACGTCTCGGTACTCGTTCTCGACTGCCTGCCCATCATGCCTCCCGAAGGTTAGCGTCGGATCGTGATGGAATCGAGATATGTTCCGCCGCATCGGGTAAGTCATCAGCGGCCGCCCGACCCGTTGGGCGCAATCACAACTTTCGCTGGAATTCGCGCAGCCCGCGTCCCGCACAGGCAGAACCGCTGCGGCACCGCTATTTTCGGATCCGGCCCGATGTCTTCGCGGGCGCACCGATTTCCGGAGTGTGTGACGCAGCGCCGTCCGCGCATTTCCGGCGCTGCGTCGAGATCACCCTAGATCCGTCGGCACCGCCCTGAGTAGTCCCCTCCGGCGCTCTGGGGACGGTTCATCGCGACCTACGGCCACGATTGGGACGTCACACAGTCCGTGTCGTCGCCGTGAGCCGGGGCGTCGCGTGCTATGAACCGAGGCATCGAAAGGCAAACCTGTGAGCTGTTCCATCAGATCATCCGAACCGCTGTGCAGCAGATCGCACCGCCGATAGCATCGAGCGTCGCGCTGCCGTACGGCGTCGCGACGAGTTTCGAAGGGCGACAACACATATGAGCGGTACGCGAGACAAGCTGGACGAGCTGCGGGGGATTCTGGAACTGGCCGAAGAGCCCGCAGGCGAAAACGGCATCGCGAAGCGCAAGACCAAGGGCATTCCCAGCGCGCGGGAGCGAGTGCGCGCGCTACTCGACCCGGGGAGTTTCGTGGAGACCGGCGCGCTGGTGCGCCAGCCGGGCACCCCGGGAGCCATGTACGGCGACGGCGTGGTCACCGGCCGCGGGCGGATCGACGGCAGGCCCGTCGTGGTGATCGCCCACGATCAGACGGTCTTCGGAGGCTCCGTCGGCGAGATGTTCGGCCGCAAGGTCGCCGCGGCGCTGGATTTCGCCACCAGGAACGCCTGCCCGGTCGTCGCGATCAACGACTCCGGCGGCGCCCGCATCCAGGACGCGGTCACCTCGCTGGCCTGGTACGCGCTGATGAGCCGCCGCCAGGAACGACTGTCGGGCTTCGTCCCGCAAGTGTCGATCATGCTGGGCAAATGCGCGGCCGGGTCGGTCTACGCACCGGTCAACACCGACATTCTGATCGCGACCGAGAAGTCCTACATGTTCGTCACCGGCCCCGAGGTGATCAAGGAGGTCACCGGCGAGGAGGTGACCATGGAGGAACTGGGTGGCGCGCAGGCGCAGGCGGCCAACGGCACCGTCCACCATGTCGCCGCCACCGAGCAGGACGCTTTCGACTGGGCCAGGACCTATTTGGGCTACCTGCCGTCGAGTTGCCTCGAGCCGGGCCCGGTCGTCAATCCGGGCCTGGAGCCGCAGGTCACGCCGCACGATCTGGAGCTGGACTCGATCGTTCCCGACTCCGATCGGCAGGGCTACGACATGCACGAGATCTTGCTGCGCCTGTTCGACGACGGCGACTTCCACGAGATCAGCGCGGCGACCGCGCAGAACCTGATCACCGGCTTCGCCAGGGTGGACGGGCGCAGCGTCGGGGTGATCGCGAATCAGCCGCTGGTCCTCGGCGGCGCGATCGACGCCAAGTGCTCGGACAAGGCGACGCACTTCATCCGGCTGTGCAATGTCTTCGGGCTGCCGCTGATCTTCGTCGTGGACACCCCCGGCGTGCTGCCCGGCGTGGAGGAAGAGCGCAGCGGAGTGATCAAGCGCGGCGGACGGTTCTTCCGCGCGGTGATCGAGGCGACCGTCCCGATCGTGACCGTCGTGGTCCGCAAGGCCTACGGCGGAGGCTACGCCGTGATGGGCTGCAAGCAACTCGGCTCCGACGTCAGCCTGGCCTGGCCGACCGCGCGCATCGCCGTGATGGGTGCGGAGAGCGCGGTGAGCATCGTCGGCAAACGGCAGCTCGCCCAGGTGGCCCCTGAGGACCGCGCGGCCGTGCGCGACGCCATGATCGAGCAGTACAACACGACGGTTGCCACGCCGTGGATCGCCGCCGAGCGCGGCTACATCGATGCGGTGATCGAGCCTTCGCAGACGAGACTGGAGATCCGCCGGGCGCTGCGTCTGCTGCGCGAGAAAGAGGCGAGCGCCGAGCCCAACCCCCGCAAGCACAGTCTTTTTCCGGTCTGAGGCGCAGCGGACCCGGTTATGCTGTGTCACAACATAACCGGGTCTATGTGGTGGGATCTCCGGCGATCAGCGGCGAACCGGGCCGTCCGGCACGCCGATGCCTTAATCTCAGGTCAGTGCCGGGCCCGCTTCGTTCGCCGCGTAGCGGCGCGGCACGCGACGTGCCCGCTGCGCCTGTTCCCTACCCTCGCCCGGCGGGCACGCCGCACCAAGGCTCAGCCGTGCCCCCAGGTGAGATCGGCCGCCACCCACTCGGTCTCCCACCTGCGCAGCCGCCGCCGATCGAGACCTCGGCGCAGCAGCAGATAGCTGCCGACGAGCACGATCGAAACGCCGAACACCGCACCGGCGGTCAGCATCACCGCCTTGCTGGCGGGCTGGGTCGACGACGGCGGCTCCACGATCGCGCCGCGTTCGTTCAGCCAGATCGGCACGGTGGAACCCGGCTCGACCACCGTGGTCGACTGATAGTCGCCGGTGTGGGCCACGCCGTCGGCGTCCTTCCAGGACACACGCGCGGGCACCACCGGCGCGTACAGCGGCGCCTTCCCGGTTTCGATCACGGTGGCGTCGACTCGATGCAAGCGTGCCGTCTCGGCCCGCACTGCGGCCGTCTCGACGCGGTACACCCGGCCGCCGACGGTCAGCGCGAGTATGGGCACGACTATCAGGAACACCAGGGCAAGCAGCACCGCGACACCGGTCTGCACACGATCTTCACTGCGGCGCAGCGGATTGCGATCCAAGCCGACGCGGCGGCACGTCCGGCGGTACATGTTCACCGACCCGGTAGGCATGACGGTGACTCCTCGTTGCGAATTTCGGCGGTGAGGGTGACGAGGGTGTCGAAGAACTCTTCGACGAGGCCGGGCAGGCCCATCGGATCAGGGCCCGCCGCCCAACTCTGTAGCGCCGCGAGCAGCATGCCCGCACCGGCGCCGACGGCGACGGCCGGACGCGGATCGGTCTGCGGATCCACGCCGAGCCGTGCCGCGATGATCCGGACGGACTCGCGTTGCCCGTCGATGCGGATGCGCTGATAGCCGGCGAACAGTTCCGGTTCGTCCTCGAAGCGCTGGAACAGCGCCCAGCGGCGGGCGAGCAGCGACGCACGGGCCCCGCCGTACTCGGTGGCGAGCCAATCGTGGACGGCGCCGCGGTAGGCGATCAGGGGCGGCTCGGAAAGGGGACGGTGGCTCAGGGCTTCGTTGAACAGGTGCACATCCTGGTCGACATCGCCGAGAATCGCCTCTTCGATGGACGCGAAGTGCCTGCTGAACGTGCGCCGGGTGACACCGGCCCGCAGCGCGATGTCCTCGACGGCCACCGCGTCGAGCCCCCGCTCGGTGAGCAGGTCGAACGCCGCGCGCGACAGCGCTTCACGGCTGCGCCGAGTGCGCAGCCGACGGCCGTCCAGACCGACACCGTCGTCGCTCATGCACCTGAGCATACCCCTATTGTCCCAATGGGACAATACTTTGCTCTTGCCCGGCATGCGCATCACCTCGCAGAGAAGATGCCCGCTTCGGGCGCGCCGAATCGCCCGGGAAGACGTCGGGAGGGCGGCCAGCGGCCGGTCAGCTTCTCGGGTTGTCCACCGGTTCGTCGACGGTCGGCGGAATGCCGTCGCGCAAGATCTGGAGCAGCTGGCCGGAATGCTCCGGTGACGGGGCCAGCAGCGAAAGTTGGTTCAGCACCGTGTAGTAAACGTCCAGGTCGGCGATCTTGTCCAGATACAGCGCGCTGGTCAGCTGCTGGAGATAGACGATGTCGGGCAGATCGGCCTCGGCGAAGCGCAAGACGGTGAACGCGCCGTCGGTGAGCGCGGGGCCGCCCACGTGATCGGCCAGGATCTGGATCGTGACGTTCGGCCGCGCCGCCGCGTGCAGCACGCGGTCCAGCTGCGCGCGCCAGACGGTCGAGCCGCCGATCCTGCGGCGCAGCGCGGCCTCCTCGATGAGCATCCACACCTGCGGCGGGTGCGGACCGGCGAGTATTTCCTGCCTGCGCATGCGCAGCGCGACCCGGCGTTCGATCGCGTCCTGCGGCTCGCCCGGATGCGACAGTGTGAGCAGCGCGCGGGCGTACTCCGGGGTCTGCAGCAGTTCGGGGACCGCCCGCGGCTCGTAGCAGCGGATCAGCCGGGCCGCCTGTTCCAGCCCGAGGTAAGTGTCGAACCACTTCGGCAACCAGTCGTTGTCTCGCGCCCACCAGCCCGACGCATTGGCCTGCCTGGCCAGTTCCAGGTATCGATCCCGTTCGGCGGGGTCGGTCACCTCGTAGAAGTCGAGCAGGTCGACCAGATCGCGTTCCCGGCAGCCGGTGCGCCCGAGCTCCAGCCGACTGATCTTCGAATGCGACCCGCGAATGGCCTCACCCGCCGCTTCCCTGGTGATCTTCCGGTCCTCGCGCAGGCGACGCAGCCGGCCGCCCAGAACCATCCGCAGCACCGTCGGCCCGCCTCCGGACACCGGCTGAGCGCCGAACCCCGCCGCATCGGCCGCCTGTCGTACGTTCGAAGGACGCATGCCCCGAGTCTGCCATGTTGTCCCAGTCGTTATCTACGGCCGAAAGTCCCTGTACCGCCGCGCATTCGTGGTTCCACCGGGCCGGTCAGGCCGGGCCGGACGGCAGCTCGACGATCTGCGGCTCACGCTCGCGCAAGGCCGCGATGAGATCGCGGGTGTACTCGGGGGGCGCGGCGTGCACCGACAGCAGATTCGCCACCGCCCGGTAAGCCGCGAGATCGGCGTCCTTGTCCAGGTACAGCGCGCCGGTGAGTTGCTGGAGATACACGATGTCCGGCAGATCCGACTCGGCGAAACGCAGCATGGTGAACGCGCCGTCGGAGACCGCGGGGCCGCCGACGTGATCGGCGAGCACCTGCACGGTGATGTTCGGCGCGTCCGCGACCCGCAGCAGGTGGTCGAGCTGGGCCAACCACACCTGCGATCCTCCGATCCTGCGCCGCAGCGCCGCTTCCTCGACGATCAGCCACATCTGGGGTGGGTCCGGCCTGGTCAGGATCTCCTGGCGGCGCATCCGCAGGGCCACGCGCCGCTCGATCGACTCCTCGTCCTCGTGCGGATGAGCGAGCACGAACAGCGCGCGGGCATACTCGGGGGTCTGCAGCAGTTCCGGAACGACCCGCGGCTCGTAGCAGCGGATCAACTGGGCGGCATGCTCCAGCCCGAGATAGGTGTCGAACCACTTCGGCAGCCAGTCGGCGTCGTGATGCCACCATCCCGAGGTGTTCGCCTGCTTGGCCAGCCGCTTGAACTCCGCGCACTCCTCCTCGTCGGTGACGCCGTACAGCGCGAGCAGGTCCACCAGATCCCGCTCCCGGAAGCCGGTACGCCCCAGTTCCAAGCGGCTGATCTTCGAGTGCGAGCCACGGATCGCCTCGCCCGCTTCCTCCAGTGAGATGCCGCACGCCTCACGCAGCCGACGCATCCGCCCGCCGAGGATCATCCGTAGGGCGGTCGGGCCGCCCTCGGCGGCGGGAGCCGTTCCACGAGCGATGGATTCGTTCTGAGGCCGCACTACCGAAGCACGCATGTACCGAGTCTCGCATGTGCGGTGCCCGCACTCCAGCACCGAACCCCACGAACGGCAGCGTATGCGCAGGTGTAAGCACATCCGCAAGATCATTTTCAAGGTCGCCGGGATGACTGCTCGCCGACCATCGGTCCGGCAGCAGACGAACTACGGAAGGCAAAGCGACGAGTTGGCCGCGGGGCGCGCGGCGATACCGAAAACCATTGCGGCCGAATAGTTCCGCTGCGCGACCCGCGCACCGAAGCGATGACCGCACGACCCGGTGCCCGCCGCCGCCGAATCCGGTGACGGCGGGCCGCTCGGTTCAGCGCAGCACTACGTCCGCCGTCGCGCGACCGAACAGCTTGCGGTCACCGCAGGTCGCGGTCAAGGCTATGGTGGCCGCGCGGCGCTGTGGGTCCAATTGCTTGACCCGACCGCGGAATTCGATCGCGCTCGCCCTGGTCGCCGGAACCGGGGCGAACCCGGCGAACCGCACCCCGTACCGCGTGACGGCGGCCGGATCACCGAGCCACGAGGTGAGATACCCGGCGCCGATGCCCATGGTCAGCAGTCCGTGCGACACCACGTCGGGCAGTCCGGCGCTGCGCGCGACCACGTCGCTGAAGTGGATCGGGTTCGAATCACCGGAGACGCCTGCGTAATTCACCAGATCACCACGAGACAGCAGCACTGTTCGCGGGGCCAGTTCCATGCCGACGGACAGGTCCTCGAAAGCGGGGACGGTGCGGGGCGTGCGCGACTCGTCGGGGGTGTCCGCTTGCAACGCCTCGTCGAAGCTCTCGACCAGCCCGCCGTCGTCGCCGGACCCGCGCCCGGCCGCCGCGTTCGCACGGTCGGCGGCCGACTGCCCGGTCATGATCACGCCCTCGACCGCCGCGCGCAGATCGGCGGCGAGGTCCACCCCGGTCTGCGCCACCGCCGTGGTGTGCGCGGTCTGCAACACTTCCTTGTGCTGGTTGCTCAGCACGTTCCTGGTGACCATGAAGTCCTTGTCACCGAACTGCCGGAACGACTCGATGTAGGATTCGCACCGCACCTGGTCGCCCGCGACGATCGGCCGGTGCACCCGGATCGTCTGCTCCGTCTGCAGCACCTGGCCGAGGTCATACCCGGTGAGCACGGACTCGAACATCTTGCGCTGCATCAACATGAGCACGATCGACGAGAACGTCATCGGCGCGACGAGCCCGTCGAAGCCGAGTTCCGCCGCGGCGTCTTCGTACCGGTGGGCGGGATGGCCGTCCTGCAGCGCTCGCGCGAACTCCCGGATTTTCTCGCGCCCCACCTCGTATGAGTCGGTCAGGCGATATTGCCGCCCCACCAGTGCCTTGGCTTGTTCGGACGCGGTGGTCGTGATGTCGTTCATGTGCCTCTCTCGGGAATCCGCCGTCACCCCCGACCGGCCCGGCCCACCGTACCGAAGCCGCGACGACGCCGCAGGAGCGCCCTCGCCAGATCTGGGCATACCAACCGAAGGGCCGAAGGGGGACACAGTCTTGATCGCCATAGCGGGCACACCGCGTTACCGGATTCCCCCGAGCGCCGTCACACGGTCAGCACTCGTCGGGCGCAGGCACTCCCCGCAGCCTGTCGTCCAGCCAGATCATGGCTTCCGGATAACCGAGCGCACCGGCGATGATGTGCTCACCAAGCACACTGCGGTACACCGCGGGCACGCCGAGTCCGCACTGCTCCAGATAGAGATCGCGCGCGCCCTCGGCCGGGATCCAGAACTCCTGCTCGCCGTTGTAGACGTAGAGCGGAGTCGCCGACCGCATCCCGGCCATCTTCGTCACCCGATAGATGTCCGCGGCCAGCGCCGAATGCAGCGGATCGGGGAAATTCGCGGCGATGTCGATCGGCAGCATCAGCACGCCGATCGCTCCGAAGCTGCTGCCGCACATGTTCTTCACCGGCGAGGTGGCCACCCATCGGGCGAGATTGTTCATCCCGGCCAGGATCTCCGGCCGCTCGCGGCCGATGCCGAACACGGCACCCATGAATATCGCCGAGGCGAGGTTGCCGTTCATGCTGCGGGCCAGGATCTCGAAGTCGGCGGGCACGCCGCCCAGCGCCGCGCCTACGATCACGTCCGCCAATTCCGGTGCGTAGCCGTCGATCAGCTTCACCGCCCCGTGCGTCGCGATCGCGCCGCCGGAATATCCCGCCAGGCCGAACTTCGCGGCGCCGAACTCCTCCGGCAGCAGCCCGCGCACCGCCCGGATCGAGTCGAGTACGGCGTGCCCGGCCACGATGGGTTCGGCGTAGGCCATCGAAGGGCCCTCGTGGTCCGGGATCAGCACGGCGTACCCGCGCAGCGCCGCCAGATGCGTCGTAGGCGGCAGGAAGTCGGTGGTGCTGGTGTCGGGGTTGAGCCCGTGCGCGAGGGTGTATCCCGGCGTGCAGGTACGGCCGAGGGCATCGATGGGCAGGTTGTTCACCACCACCGGCCGCTGACCGGGCCCTGGCCACGGTGCGGCGGGAACGATCAGCGTCGCCGTGGCGTACGACGGTGCGCCGTGCGCGTCCGTCGTACGGTACTTCACCAGCAGCGCACGCTGGATCGGCAGCAGCAGCAACGGCGCGGCCGTCGCGCGCACGTCGCGGACCTCGATGACCTGTCCCTCGGCCGATTCGTCGAGATTCGCGGGCCGTAGGTCGAACATCGGGTCGCCGACGGCGGAGGGCAGCGTGGCCGAGCGCAGCGCGGCCAGCGACGGCGACAGCGTAGTCGCCTCGTGCGCAGGCGAAATCGGCTCCGGCAGCGGCGCGATCGGCGGCGGCGGGATCACCTGATCGATGAGTTGTTGTAGCGCGGGCAGCAACCCGCCCGGCGGCGGCGCGGGCGGCGGCTCTGCGGCGGCGGGGACGGCCAGGACCGAGCTGGCGGCGAGCAATGCCACAGCAATGGCACGCGAAATCTTCATGGCACACGCCTTCGGGTGCGAACGGCAACGTCGTCTGGCACCCGGGCGCACTGGCCTTCGACCCCCGAAATGTCCCCTGTCAGACCGGGAGCCAGGACGTCAGGCTACGTCAGCGCCCTGGACTGGACGCAGTAAAGCGTCCGAGTTGTGTTGTCGCGTATCCATATCGCAACAACCGGCCGAGACCCCTTTCCGAAGAGTGGGGTCCCGGCTCGGCCGTTCACGTATCGTCGCTCAGCAATTGCTCGGCGCCGGCTCCCCTCGGAAACGAGCGTCCAGCCAGTTCAGTGCCGCGGGAATACCGAGCACCGCCGCGGTCAAATGGTCCGGCACCGGGATCTCCTCGGTCTGCACCCTGGCGCCCGCCGAACACCATCGCTTGTCGGTGTTGACCACCGCGTCGATCGGGATAAGGCCGTCGATCGGCGAATGCCATTCGAACACCGGCGTCTTCGGCACGCCGTCGTAGAGTTCGAGGCTGTTCTCCTCGACCACGGCGCGCGCGGTGTTGTCGGTGATCATCGAGGTCGTCTTGGCGAAGTCCAGCGCACCGTGACCCGCCCCCGTCGAGAGGATGTCATTGGTGCAGCTGTTGGCGATCTGCGCGCGAGCGGCCAGACCACGTTCGTTCAGCTGGTCGCTCAGCGGGAAGCGAGTCGGGTACTCCCGTTCCAGCCCGAACCCGGCGGCGAACGCCAGACCGAACACCGGGTGCGGGTTGAGCCCCAGCCCCTCGAGCATCTTCACCAGATTCATCGGCACGCCGCCCATGGCCGCGCCCGCGATGTCGAGTTCCGGCGCGTACTTCGGCTGCAGAGCCGCGGCCCACGCGGTGGCCATCCCGCCGCCGGAGTATCCGACCATCGCCACCGGGCTGCGCTGCACCCCGAGTTCGTTGACCTGCTTGACGGCGCGGATCCCGTCGAGCGTGATCTGCCCGCCGAGCTTCGCGGCGCCGTAGGCGAAATTCGGGCCGAGGTGGTCGGGCAGCGCGACGCTCCAGCCGCGCGCCAGCAGCACGTTCCAGCCGGGCGCTTCCCGCACGACGAGGTTCGGGTCGCCGGTGTAGAGCACCCGGGAGACCGAGCACTCCGAGCCGAGCCCGTTGATGATGTGCTGGAACGACAGCAGCGGACCGTCCGCGCGATGCGCCTTCGGCGTCAGCACCGTGGTGGTCGCCGCGATCGGTTTCCCCTCCGAACTCGTCGACCGGAATCGGATCACGGTCACCGTGGTCTCCGGGAAGATCGCCAGCGGCGGCATCACCCTGGTCGCGATCACGTCGCCGGGCTTGCGGTCGGCGATGTCCGCGGGCGTCGCGTAGAAGGGATCCGGATCGGGTTCGGGATACAGCGGCGCGCTGGTCGCCGCGCCGGCCATGCTCGCGATCAGCACCAGCCCCGCGGCCATCGCTCCGATCGCACGTGCGAGACGTCTTCGCCCCACTCCCCTACCCAACGAACGTGGGCGCTGACTCATCGACGTGTGCCTCCTGAATCGTCCGACGCTGTGCTCATCCTCGGCAACATCACCCGCGCTGGGTACCGCCCGACGCGATCATGTTGACAATTCACAAGTTTGGGTCGCCCGGGCTGTGCCCGCGATGCGCCCCGGCTGGTGACTGTACCCCACGACGCCGCGTCCGTTCTGTGACATTTCCAGCCGATAACCTGCAACATGTTCTCAGCAGTGGCGGCCCTTTACCGTCAGTCCTACCGGCGCGGCTGCCGCGCAGGCCGGAAGGAGACAGTGGCATGGACGGCACTGTGCGCAGACTCGCTGACCGCGACGACACCCGAGAACCGCCGACCCGGCGTATCACCGTCTACTTCGACGGGCCCACTCCCGAGGACGCGCTGGTCCTCGAATACGCGGCCACCAAAACCGAGGCGTGGGAGTTCACCTCGGCCGCCGCACACGCCGGGCTCACCGTCACCGTCGACGGCCAGGTCCGTCCCGGCCTGCGCAGGCTACCGTGCCATTCGCTCTGGCGCTGAGTGAGCGGACTCAGGGCCGATCGAGCACGCCACGCAGGAAGTCGAGCGCGTCGGGAAACGCCTCGCGCGCCGCGCCGAGATGATCGCCGGGATACCAGTCCACCCGCAGATCGGTGCCCGCGCAGCGCAGCTCGGCGATCAGCTCGAGCGTCAGCGGCGCGGGCACCTCCAGATCCGTCAGCCCTTGACCGAGGTACAACGGCACCGAGTAGCCGCTCGTCGGCACCTTCAACATCGCGCGCACCGCGGCCAGCAGCGCGGGGTCGTCCAATGGCCGCGACAGCATGGCCCCGATGCCGATGCCGGACACCTGCGCGTCCGCCTCGGCGGCGCAGCCCGCTTCCACGATGCGCAGGACGTGCCGGCCCACCGGGGTCAGGTAGCCGTCGATGTCCAGCTCCGGCGCACTGGCGCGCAATCCGGCCAGCAGCATGCCGAAATAGGTCGTCGTCTTCTGCAGCGGCAGCCGCGGCAGCCAAGGCCCCGCCAGCGGGAACACCACGTCCAGATTCGACGGTGCGCCGGTCGCGGCCGCGCCGCGCAGATCGAGTTCCGGTGCGTCGCCGGGCGCGAGATGGGCGGTGAACAGCGCGGCGTGCCCGCCCTGCGACTGACCGAACACCGCCCAGCGGGTACCGAGCGAAGGGGCGACCGCCCGTGCCGCGCGCACGCCGTCGATGATGCTGCGGGCCTGGGCGGGACCGTCCAGATAGGGATGCACGCCGGGGGTGCCGAGTCCGACGTAGTCGGAGATCACCACCGCATAGCCCGCGCGCAGCAGATCCGGGTACACCGACGTCAGGTAGTAGTCCCGGGGTCGCAGCGTGAACGCGCACTCGTCGGCGATCCCGGAAGTGCCGTGCGCGTAGGCGACGATCGGCCAACCCCCTTGCGGCGGAGCGCCTTCGGGCAGATAGAGCACTCCGGTGCTCAGCATGGGCCCGCGCGGGCCACGCGACCGATACGTCAGCCGTTCGGCGGTCGTCGCCCCTGCCACGTGCAGACGGTCCGCCAGTTCCGCCAGGTCCGTCACGGTGCCGGGCGCCTCGTCCACCCCGGCCTCCGCGGGCCCGGCCAACGCGACCGTCACCGAGACCACGACGCCCGCCGCCCCCGCCATGAACCGTCCACACCGCACCGACCGACTATCCCCAGCCGCGGCCGCACCGGCAAGCCACCACAATCGGTGGCCCGGCCGGGCGACCTCGCCGGGACCGCCCGGGCTCGCTAGGCTCGGATGAGCACGCCGGAAACCGGTGCCGAGGAGAACACAGGAGGCTCGACCGTGGCGCAGCGGTACCCGTATCGCCTCGTCACCCGGCGCCGCGCCGCCGTACTGCTCGCGGCGGGGCTGCTGCCTCTGCCGATCGCCTGTGGAAACGATTCGCCCGATCCTTCGGCGGACACGACCACGACCGCAGGCACCACGACCACCACCGTACCGACCGCGCCGATATCGATACCGCAGGCCGCCGTGCCGTCCGTCGACCCCTACGCGGGACAGCCGCTGATCGATCACGTCGCCTGGACCGAAGCGATCGACGGACCCCGGCTGCTCGTCTTCCCGACGCAGGCCGGTCGGCGGACCACCTTTCCCGGCTCGGACGAACGGGCGTGGCAGGAGGTCGTGGCCGAGTCGGCGGACGCGGACGCACCGGGCATGCGCGATCAGTTCGTCTGCCACTGGGCGTGGGCCCGGCTGGTCCAGCCGGACAAGCCGAGCTGGAACCTGGAACCGTGGCGCCCGGCGGTGGGCTACCAGGCCACCGTCGAAGCGCGCTGTAATCCCGGCGGCCCCGAGCGCTGAGCGCGGGCGCCGCCCCGACCGGAAGGAGCGATCCATGCGCGTCGTCATCGCAGGCGGACACGGGAAGATCGCATTGCTGCTGGCCCCATTGCTCACCGCGAACGGCCACGAGGTCGCCGCCCTCATCCGCGACCCCGAGCACGCCGCCGACGTACGCGCCACCGGCGCCGAACCGGTGCTGTGCGATCTGGAGAAGGCGGGCACAGACGAGGTGGAGGACGTTGTAAAAGGCGGCGACGCGGCGGTTTTCGCCGCCGGCGCCGGGCAGGGCAGCGGCGTGGACCGGAAATACACCGTCGACCTGGGCGGCTCCGTCCGGCTGGCCGAGACCGCCGAGCGCACCGGAGTGCGCCGCTTCCTGCAGATCTCCACGATGGGCGCGGGGCAGCCGGTCGCTCCCGGTTCCGACGACGTGTGGGCGGCGTACATCGACGCGAAGACCAAGGCCGAAGACGATCTGCGCGAGAGAGATCTCGACTGGACCATTGTGCGCCCCGGCCGCCTGACCGACTCCCCCGGCACCGGTCTGGTGACTCTCGCGCCGGCCCCGGTCGGGCGCAGCGAGGTCCCGCGCGCCGATGTGGCCGCCGTACTGGCCGGACTGCTGCCCGCCGCGCCCGCATACGGGCTGACCCTCGAACTCGTCTCGGGTGACACTCCGATTAGCCAGGCAATTGCACATCTGACCGATTGAGCTGTCGCGCACCCCGCTACCGCCCTTGCCGATCGACCGCAACGGTCACGATGGGAGAACAACCGTGTTCAGTCGAATCGTCTCGATGAAGATCCGCCCCGGCTCCCGCGCCGAGTTCCTGGCAGCCATATCCCGCAGCGCCGACGCCTCCGTCCGGACCGAGCCCGGCTGTCTGCGCTTCGACATCTGCGCAGATCGGGTGGACCCCCACCGATTCTTTCTCTATCAGCTCTACACCGACGACGAGGCGGCGGAAGCACACCGTTTCACCGAACATTTTCTTGCTTGGCGGGCCGCGGCGGACCAATTCGTCGAGCCGGGTACACAGATCGATTACAGCACGGACGTCCTATTCGGCCGCGACTGAAATTTCGCGTCGGGCACCGTTTCCGCAAACTTCCGGCCGCGAAATACGCAGTGCGCACGTGCAATCGATCGTGCAGATGTGCTTGCATCTGAAAGGTACGGCGGCATAAACTCGGTCCCGCAACGCTTTACAGGGGACCACCAGGGGAGGCCGCGTGGGCGAGCCGAAGGCCGAAGCCGCCATGGGTTTGCCGCCGCCAGAAACAGGGGCATTCGAATGGAACATCCACTTACCGGCGGCCGGTTCGGATCAGCCGACACCGCACTGGCCGACCAGCCGGCGAACGGTAGACATATGAGCACATTATCGGCCCACAGCGGCCACACCGATACCGCATTTTCCCGAGAAACCGCCGTGGCATACGTGATCGATGCCGTCGAATCCACCGGGGCGGCGACTCGGCACGATTTCGATATCGACCGCATCGTCACCACCGCGCACGCGATGGCCGACGACTGGGATCTCGAGGCATTGCAGCCCGCTACATTCTGGCGAATCGCCTCCAGCTTCATCAAGCAGTAGATCGTCCCGCCGTCCGAGCCCGGCGGATAACGAAATTTTCGGCGGCTACCACCGCCGAGCGATTGGACAGCAAAGAAAAACCGAGCGGCCACCTCCGATTTGGGAGGTGGCCGCTCGGCGTATCGGGTCTTCGGCGGCGCCGAGACTACCGCGTGGCCTCAGCGCCCTTCGGCATACTTCTCCATGATCGCGATCGACTTGTCCGGGCGCTCGGCCTGCACACTGAGGCGGTCCATCACCGACAGGTACAACGCCAGGTCTTGCCGCCGCTCGAGATACAACGCGCTGGTCAACTGTTCGAGATACACGATGTCCGGCAGTTCGGCCTCGGCGAAACGCAGAATGCTGAAGGAGCTGCCCGCCGCGGCGTGCTCCCCCGCGGTGAACGGCAGCACCTGGATCGTCACATTGGGCAGCTTCGCCAGCCGGACCAGATGCAGCATCTGCTCTCGATGCACCTGCGCGCCACCGACGGGCCGCACCAACGCGGCCTCGTCGAGCACCGCCCACACCACCGGCGGGTCCGAGCGGAAGAGGATTTCCTGCCTGCGCTGACGCACCGCGACCCGCCGATCCGTGTCGGCGTCCTCGTACCCGAGCGATACGACCGCCCGGGCGTATTCGGGCGTTTGCAGCAGTCCGGGAACAAGATGCGACTCGTAGGTGCGGATCTTGCTCGCGGCCTGTTCCAGGCCGAGGTAGGTGCCGAACCACTGCGGCAGCAGGTCGCTGTAGCGATGCCACCAGCCGGGCTCGTTGGCCTGCCTGGCCAACTCGAGGAACGACTCGCGCTCCTCGGCGTCGTGAACGCCGTAAAGGGTCAGCAGGTCGCGGATGTCGCGTTCCTTGAAGCCGGTACGGCCCAACTCGAGACGACTGATCTTGGCGTG
Source organism: Nocardia sp. NPDC051929 (assembly GCF_044548645.1). Classification (NCBI taxonomy): domain Bacteria; kingdom Bacillati; phylum Actinomycetota; class Actinomycetes; order Mycobacteriales; family Nocardiaceae; genus Nocardia; species Nocardia sp. NPDC051929. Next base: position 139,438 of record NZ_JBIUCG010000019.1, read on the forward strand.
CGATCCCCGGATCGCATCACCCGCCGCTTCACGGGTGATGCCCTTCTTCTCCCGAAGCTTGCGCAGCTGGCCGCCCAATGCGATGCGTAGCACGGTCGGACCACGTTCCGCGACAACGGATTGCACATGACCATCGTCATCGGGTTCAGCGATCATCGAGTTCGTCTCCGATACTCCGGGGGTTGCCCACAGTGTGTCACAACCACCTGTCGCGAGACACACCGCACCGACCGCCAATGTTACCGCTCAGCTAGTCAAATAGTCGAACTCCCCGGCCTTCGCGCCGCGGACGAACGCGTCGATCTCCGGACGCGTGTAGATCAAGACCCCGCCTTCCGGGTCCCGCGAGTTACGTACTGCCACCTGGCCGTTGGCCGTTTCGGCCACCTCGACGCAGTTGCCGCTCGGATTGCTGAAGGAACTCTTTCGCCAAGTTCCGATGATCTCGTTGGTGGATGTATCCGACATCTTCCCCACTCCTCCGTTACCGCAGTCAGGCGATTCGGTTCGTGCAGATGCACGTTCAAACGTTCTTGCATCTGCACCGACACCGGACGATAGCACGAAGTTCGCCCTCTGTGCGCCCGCGGATCGGCGTCATCCGGCGACAGATGTGAAACACGATCACCTCGACCCGGAAACACCGAGATCAGCTCGCCGATCCACCCCTCTGGACGCGCGCGAATCTTGTACTGTCACAGTGCACATCGGATGTACCAGTCATTCGCGACAACCCCACGCACCCACCTGCACGGCAGTGCCGCGGACCCGTTTCTGCCTAGGAGTACAACCCCATGACCGAAGACCACAGCCCCCTCATCCGAACCGACATACCCCACTCCGCGCGCATCTGGAACTACTGGATGGGCGGCAAGGACTATTACGAGATCGACCGCATCGCAGGCGATGCCGGGATCGAGGTGGATCCGGACATCACCACCATGGCGGTGCAGTCGCGCCAGTTCCTCATCCGCGCGGTGCGCTACCTCGCCGGGGAGCAGGGCATCCGCCAGTTCCTCGACATCGGGACCGGCCTGCCCACGATGCAGAACACCCATGAGGTCGCCCAGAGCGTCGCGCCGGAGTCCCGGATCGTGTACGTGGACAACGATCCGCTGGTGCTCACGCACGCGCGGGCGCTGCTCACTTCCACCACGCCGGAGGGCGTCACCACCTACATCGACGCCGACTACCACGATCCCGAGCGGATCATCACCGACGCCAAGCACGTCCTGAACTTCAACGAGCCCATCGCCGTGATGTTCATGGGCGTGCTCGGCCACGCCAAGACCTACGACGAGCTGCTGCGCATCGTGCGCACCGTGCTGGACGCCGTGCCGTCGGGCAGCTACCTGGTGATGTGGGACGGCACCGACGACAGCAAGGCGTATGTCACCTTGTGCGAGAACTACACCGGCACCGGTGGCACTCCTTATGTCCCCCGCCCGCAGGCTCAGATCAAGGCCGTCTTCGACGGTCTGGAGTTGGTCGAGCCGGGCTTCGTGTCCATCACGCAGTGGCGCTCGGGCGCCACGGAGGTGGGCGAGTCCCGTCCGATCTCCGCCTACGGCGCGGTCGCGCGCAAGCCGTAAGGCCCCTGAACGCCAAACCGCAAGCGGCACAGCGGCGGTCGCCGGTCACCACCGGCGGCCGCCGCCGGTTTTTTCTCCGACCGATCGTGCAGATGTACTTGCATTTGCAAGCGACGGAGGAATAGACTCGAACTCGAAATCGGGGAGGTACGCAGGGAGTTCGAGTCTGCGCTACCAGTACGTCGGCCTCCCCGCCACACGTCGGACGCGAGGGGTAGTCGAATGATCGAGCCATTTCGAACTTCCCCCCGGGTTGCCGTCATCGACGGCGCCGGCGCCGAGCCCTTCCGCCAGTACCCTGCGCCCGAGTTCGCCGCGACGGATTGCAGTGTGGAGCCCCGCGGCCTCACCTACCGGCAGGCCCGCGACATCCTCTACGCCCACGAGGTCCACGGTCCGCAGTGCAGGCAGTGGCTGGCGGCAGCCGCGTATCTGTCAGCCGGGCTGGACGACGAATAACAGGCCACATCCCGGCGCGCGAGTGCCTCGCCGCTTCGTAAACCCTGCTCCAGCACCGTAATCCGGGCCGCGCGCTGCGCGTCCGTCATCGGGTCACTACGGAATGCGGAGCGATCCCAAGCGATCTCACAGATCACTCCCGGTCCACACAGCCCTTTCGTATAGTGATCGATCGACTCGGGCGCGATGTCTCGCACGCCCGACGTGGCATTGGGGAGCGAACTCGTCATGACCTACTCCGCGTTGGATCTGTCCGCCGACTCGTCCGACCCGGTGCTGGAAATCGGTGGACAGCCGGCTTCGGTGCCTTTGCAGAACACCGACAGCGTGGCCTCGCACATGGTCGGATATTTCGAGAACGTCATGGCGCCCTGCCGCACCCTGCCCGGCGAGCAGATCCGCGGTGACGTCACGAAACTCACCCGCAGCTGCCTGAACCTCGCCGCAGAGATGTTCGACCGGCGAACCGTGCCGGACGAGGAGCAACTCGGCCCGGTGCGCGCGGCCGCCGCCCGCTGGGCGCGCGAGGGCGTGCCGTTGAGCACCATCCTGCGCGCCTACCACGAAGGATTGCGCATCGCCTTCGGTCTGGTCACCGCGCCCGCCGAGGCCGACGACGTCGAGGAGGTGCTGGTCGCCGCCGATCTGCTCCTCGAACTGCTCGAGGCGATCACCGCGGCGGTGTCCGATGCCTACGTCGACGAACAGCACCTGGTCGCCAAGGAGCATCAGACGGCGGCGCAGACGCTCGCCTCGGCGCTGCTGAGCGGGCGCGGCAGCTCGGCTCTGGCCCGCCAGACGGGTATTCCGATCGCGGAGGCGTATCAGGTTGTCGCCCTGTCGATTCCGGAGCATCCGGACGAGCGCGATCCGCGCGTCGACGGGAACGTCGCCGCGCGCCGGAAACTGCGACGGCTACAGTCCGAGCTGGCCACCGTGTTCGCCTCCCGCGCGCTCGCGCTGCTCAGCGCCAAGGGCGGCACACTGCTCATCCCGTCGGGCGACGAGGCCGAGACCGTCCTCACGGCCGCCACGCTCGAGCTGCTCGCCGTCGCCGCCGAGGTCCCGCTCACCGCGACCGTGGTGCCGACCGACACCGATCAGATCCCCGAATCGGCCGATCAGGCACACGAGCTGCTCAATCTCGTGCGCGTCGGCGTCCGGCCGCCCGGTCTCTACCAGATGTCGGATCTGGCGGTGGAGTATCAGCTCACCCGCAGCGGCCCGGCCACGCGCCGGATCGCGACCATCCTCGACCCGCTCGACGCCCATCCCGAGCTGTTCGACACCATGCGCGCCTACCTGGGCAACGACATGAACCGGCAGCTCACCGCGCGCCAGCTCTTCGTGCACCCGAACACCGTCGACTACCGCCTGCGCCGCATCGCCCAGCTCACCTCGATCGACCTGGCGACCTCGGCGGGCATCTCACAGGCGGCGATCGCCCTGCTGGCCCGGGATCTGGACCGCAGCGTCGCCCGTCGCCTGTGACGTCCGCGCCGTGACCTGATCGTGGCCTGTAACGGATTCGTGCTGGTCACCGGACCGTGAACTTGCGATCCTGGTAGTGCCGCGACGTCTGGATGGTGAAATATGCGAATTTCGGAGATCCTGCACAGAAAAGGCAGCGACGTGGCCACGGTCGCGCCCGATACGACGGTACGCACACTGCTCGCCGCGCTGGCCGAGCGGAACATCGGCGCTGTCGTCGTCTCCCCCGACGGCAACACGATCGCGGGCATCGTCTCCGAGCGCGACGTGGTACGCAGTCTGCACGCGTGGGGCGCGGACCTGCTGGACATGCCGGTCTCGGCGATCATGACCTCCGCGGTGCGCACCTGCGCGCCCGAGGACCGGGTCGACGGCCTGCGCCGCACCATGACCGACCACCGCATCCGGCATCTGCCGGTGGTGCACGAGGGCAGGCTGGTCGGCATCGTGAGCATCGGCGATGTGGTCAAGAGCGCGATCTCGGAATTGGCGGACGAACGCGAACACCTCGTGGAGTACCTGCAGGGCAGATATTAGAGCTCGCTGAGGTTCCCCAGATCGGCCGAGAGCCAGTGCTCCGGCCGCAGGAATACGGCGACCTGCTCACCGTAGGCCTCGGCCGCCTTCAGGTAGGTGTCGACCGATTCGGCGGGTACGTACCGCGCGGCCATTTCACGGTGCATCTCGTCGGTCATCGGGGTGATCCGGGTGACCGGGCCCTCCACGCTCACGTAGCGGACCGTGGGTTCGGCCTGCTGCACCATCAGACCGAACCGGCCGGTCTCCCGGATGTAGCGCATCTTCTGCGACTCCGGGCCGGTCAGGATCCAGACCTCGTCACCGGGACTGTATTGGTACCAGATCGGGACGGTGAGCGGGCCACGACCGGTGCCCGCGGCCACCGAGAACGCCGCGATATGCGGCTGCGCAAGGAACTCTTGACGCTCTTGCAGGGTCAGAGGCATACGTTCCAGGCTAGTCGTGAAAGCCTTTGTCCACGACAAAACTTCGAAGTCCGTATCGAAAATGCGTATCGTGGGTGACGTCCGAGTTACCGGTGGGAAGGGAGCGTCACGTTGCGGTCCCCCACCCCGAGATCGCCGGTGACGCGGACGGAGGAGATTCCCCGGCCGCCGGAAATCCCGACGTTCGCGCCCGCCGCGGTGCGGTCGCTGTTCCCGGCCCTCGCCGGCGCCTCCGAGGTCTATTTGGACAGCGCCGCCACCACGCAGAAGCCGCTGCCGGTGATCGAGACCATTCAGCGCTACCACAGCAACAACACCGCCAACGCAGGCCGCGGCACCTACCCCTGGGCCACCGGTCTCACGGCTCGGATCGCCCGCGTCCGCGAACACGCCGCCGCGTTCATCGGCGCCGAGCATCCGGACGAGGTGGTCTTCACCGCGGGCGCCACCGCCGCACTCAACGCCGTCGCGCTGTCGTGGGGTCTGACGGCGCTCGCCGACGGCGACGAGATCCTCTACAACGCAAGCGATCACGCGTCGAACGTGTACCCGTGGCAGCACTTGCGCGGGCTGCTCGCCCGGTTCGGACGCCGCATCCACCTCGTTCCCTACCGGGTGACCGCTGCGGGCGAGGCGGACACCGACGACATCCTGGCCAAGATCACCCCGCGCACCCGGCTGATCACGACCGGGCATCTGCACCATGTCTTCGGCGGTCTGAGCACTCTCGAGGAACTGCGCGGCCGGATCGATCCGGCGATCCTGCTGTGCTTCGACTGCTCGCAGAGCGGCGGCCATCTTCCGGTCGACGTCACCGCGCTCGATGCGGATTTCGCGATCTTCGCCGCGCACAAGATGTTCGGTGCGCCCGGCACCGGGATCCTCTACTGCCACCGGCGTGTGCACGACCGGTTGACGCCGTTCCTGCCCGGGGGCAACTCCGGCGTCGAACCGGGTCCCGGCGGGCTGCGCCCGGGGCCGATGCCGTCGCTGCTGGAAGGCGGAACGCCCGACATTCCTGGCATCCTCGCCCTCGGCAGTGCGCTGGAGGTGCTGGAATCGTTCGGACTCGACGCCGTCGCCGCGCACAATCGCGCCCTGACCCTGCGGCTGATCGACGGGCTGCGACCGGTTCCCGGCCTGGAGTTCCTGCCCGGCCCGGCGCACGCGACCTGCGAAGTCGGCTACGGCATCGTCTCCTTCACCCTGGAGGGGATCTCGGCCGCCGACGCGGGATTCGTCCTGAGCGAGTTCGGTTTCCTGGTGCGCACCGGTGCGCACTGCGTCCCCGCCGAATCCGACGGCGCGGGCTCGGTGCGGGTCAGCACGCACATCTACAACACGCCCGACGAGATCGACCGATTCGTCGCGTGCGTGCGAACCATCGCCGAGGAGGTCACGTGAGTAACGACATCCCCCGCTACGACCGGCGGGCCGCGTCCAGGGTGCTGGCCGACTTGGCGCAGCCAGGGCTGTTCACCGAACCGGTACCCGCTCCCCGACATCGGCGATTCGAATACGCCTGTACGGCCTTGGGTCTCGAGCCGGACAGCCATCTCACCTACTCGCAGCGGCTGTATCTGGAGCGGTTCATGCGGCCGTGCCGCGCGGACCAGGTGACGAGCGCGACGCATCGGATCGCGTGGACCGACAGCGCGGGCATCCCGAATACCGGGCACTTCCGTGCCGGTGGTCTCGGCCCGTCGGTGCCGATCGCGACGCGCGAGACGGTCCTGGCGTTGTGGCGCCAATTGGACGCCGACGCCGATTTCGCCGCGCGGGTCGCGGCGCTCGGACCTCGCGAACACGCCGTATTGGCCGGCACGACCACCGACCACGATCCGCGCGACATCTTCCGGGTCGGCATCGAGGCGGCGGGGCGCGTGCTGGCCCAGCACGCGTTGCTGGCGGACGCGACCCCCTACCGCGACGCCGCCGAATTCGCCGAACGGCTCCGCGTTTCCGGGATCTTCGCCGCGGTCGCCACGCGATGGTTCTGGGAATTGCAGGCCTCGACCTACCGGCGGGGCATGATCCCGGTGACGCTGGTCGCGCAACCCGACGGCACCGTCCGCTATTCGGCGGAGACGGTGGCGACCCTGCGCGCGATGAAGGACGCCACCATCGCCGACGCGCACGCCGTGATGGAGCGCGCCACCACGGCCGAAGGCCTCACGGTGGCCGAGGCGATCGCCAAGTACCACGACGACCTCGACCTGATCTCCCGGCAATACGCCCTGCTGCCCGAGGGCAGCCATCCGGCCTGCCCGGCCGCCACGCCACACCAGCTCGACAGCGGGCATTTCAGTCTCCTCCCGCTGCTGGTCGACCGATTCGTCGCGACGTTCACCGAGATCGCGGGCCGCTGCGCGGTCGCCGAGGTGAGCGCCGAACTCGACGAGGCGACCGCCGACCGGGTCGCGACCGCCGAGGACCAGGTGTTCTACGTGCCCGACATGACCTGCAAGCACTGCGTCCGCACGATCGGCGGAGTGCTGGAGTCGATGGACATCCGCGTGGTCGAGATCGACCTGGACAGCAAACGGGTGGTGGCCGAGTTCCGCAGCCCGCGCAATCGGGCCCGTGCGTTCGAGGCGATCCGGGACGGCGGCTACAACCCGGTCGCGCAGCGGCCGGACGACGCGCCGCGGGCGTCGGCCACCGAGCCGTCGGAAGCCGCCGTATGACGCCGTGGCCGCCGGCGCTGCCCGCGAAGCTCCACCCGATCGTCCGCGCTTTTCTCGACACTCCCGGCCTCCCGACGCAAACGCTGACGAGATTCGGATCGCCCGCGCATCTGGTGTTCCCGCAGGTGTATTCGGAGAATCTCCTGCGCCTGCGTTCCGTGCTGGAGCGGAGCCTTCCCGGCCACCGGATCTGTTACGCGCACAAGGTGAACCAGTCTCGCGCGTTCGTCCGTACCGCCGAACGCGAGGGCATCGCCGTCGACGTCGCCTCACCGCACGAACTGTCCAGCGCCCGCGCCGCCGGGTTCGATCCGGCGCGCATCGAGGTCACCGGCCCGAAAGGGGAAGCCTTCCTGCGTGAACTCGTCGACCGAGGGGTCACGATCAACGTGGACAACCTCTGGGAGCTGGGCCGCATCGCGGAACTGGCCGGAACGCAAGCGGAAGTGCCTGTGCTACTGCGAATTTCCGGATTCGACGCGGGACAGGTGAGCCGGTTCGGGATACCGCTCGCGCATGTCGGGCAGGCATTCGATCTGCTGTCGGCGCGGCGCGGGCGGATCGCCTTCCTCGGCTTCGCCTTTCACCTCGACTCCGGCGACCTCGGTGAGCGCGTCCGGGCGATCGACACCTGCCTGCGACTGATCGAGCGCGCCTACGATCACGGGCTCACCCCGTCGGTGCTCGACATCGGCGGCGGCTTCCGGCAGGTGTTCACCGCCGACGCCGAGCGGTTCGACGCCTACGTGCTCGCGCTGCGCGAATCGCTGCTCGGCCGTGGGGAGCCGATGACCTGGGGCAGCAACACCTTCGGCTACCACGTCGCGGGCGGGGCCGTGCACGGCACACCGGTGTTCCACAAGTACGCCAACACCATCGCCGCCGACCGCATGCTCGCCGATCTGCTCGACGCTCCGCTGGAGCGGCACGGCGGACGCACGGTGGCGCAGGTGGCGGGCGACAATCTGCTGGAGATGTGGCTGGAGCCGGGCAAGGCGCTGGTAGATCACGCGGGTATCACGGTGGCCACAGTCGAGTTCGTCAAGGAGGTCGCCGACGGCAGCGTGCTGGTGCACGTCGACCTCAGCCGCGATTCGGTGACGCCCGCCGATCAGGAGGTCATGGTCGACCCGATCCTCCTGCCCGGCGATGACGCGACCGCGGGCGACCGCGACAGGGGTCCGGTCGGCGTCTACCTCGCCGGGCGGCTGTGCCTGGAGCGCGATCTGATCACCAACCACAAGGTGTGGCTGCCCGCGCGGCCCCGGCCGGGCGATTCGGTGGTGTTCCCGAATACCGCCGCCTATCACATGGACCTGTCCGCCGCGACGGCCTCCATGCATCCCCTGCCCGCGAAACTCGCGGTCACCCGGACGCCCGACGGGTTCCGGGTCGTGCACGACGCCGACTACGAGCCCGATTTCCCCGTCGAGTCTTCCCGGCCGCGTCACATCGCGCCGCACGCCACCGACCTCGTCAACCGTCCGGTCCGATCCGTCGAGGCCCCCTGATGCGATACGACCACATCACCGAACTCATCGGCAACACGCCGCTGCTGCGGCTCGACCCCGCGGTGCACGGGCTGGCGAATGTCGAACTCTACGCGAAACTGGAGTCGCACAACCCGTTCGGTTCGGTGAAGGACCGGGTGGCCTGGGCGATGCTGCGCGACGACCTGGCGCGAATCCGCGCCGAGGGCCGGACACTCATCGAGGCGTCCAGCGGTAACACGGCCAAAGCGCTGCGCGTCCTCGGCGCGATGTACGGGATCGACCTGCGCGCGGTGACCAACCGGATCAAAGTGGGCGAGGTCCGTGATCTGCTGCAGCTGTTAGGCACCGAGATCGTGGAACTGCCCGGCCTCTCCGAGTGCCCGGACCCGACGACGCCGAACGACGTCTACTCGGTGATCGAGGCGACCATGGCCCAGCAGCCCGCTACGTACCGGCATCTGTCGCAGTACACCAACGAGAAGAACATCGAGGCGCACCACCACGGCACCGGCCGGGAGATCCACGAGGACCTGGCCGCCGATGGCATCACCAGGATCGATTATCTGATCGGCGGGCTCGGCACCACCGGTTCCACCAGGGGGACCGCTACCTACCTGCGCAAGCACAATCCCGAATTGCGCACCGTCGCAGTGGTTTCGGAGCGATCGGACTTCATTCCCGGCATCCGTTCGGAGAGCGAGATGTGGGACGTCGGGCTGTTCCAGCCGGAATTCTACGACCGGATCGTGACCGTGACGGCGGGCGACGCCGTGGACGCGACGCTGCGCCTGGCGAGCGGATACGGGGTCCTGGCCGGGCCGACCAGCGGTGCGAGTTACGCCGCCGCGCTGGAGACGCTCGGCGCGCTCGATGTGTCCGCGAGGGATCCGGACGATCCGCTCGTGGCGGTGTTCATCGTCTGCGATCGCCTCGAACCGTACCTGTCGTACATCAAGAAGCGCAGGCCGGAACGGTTCGGGCGCGCCGAACGCGAAGCGGCCCCGACCGCGGAGGAGCTGGCGGCGGTGCCGCGGCTGTCGCCCGAGCAGCTCGCCGAGCTGGACCGGACCGGACGCCCGACCATCGTGGACAGCCGTGGCGCCATGGCCTATCGGATCGGGCACGTCCCCGGCGCGTTGAACATCCGCGACGACCAGCTCGACGACATGTTCGGGCACGGCATCCCGTTCCCGCGCTCGCGCCCCGTCGTCTTCGTCTGCCCCGTCGGTGAACTGTCGGTGCGGTTCGCCGCACGGGCCAGGCGAGCCGGCTACGACGCCACCAGCTTGGCCGGTGGCGTGGTCGCCTGGCGCGATGCGGGGTTGCCGCTGGAACGAGGCTGATCGCCCGCGGGCTCACCGCCGCCCGGCGGACAAGTCCGTCAGCAACGGGGTAACCGGACCACGGTAACCGGCGGCCAGGAGTTCGACTGTGGCGGTGAACAATTCGGTGAAAGCGACCGCGGTTCCCCGCTCGAACAGCGCGGCCGGGTAGATGAATACGCCGTCGATGCCCGCGGGCGCACCGAGCCGGTCGTACCGGTCGACGAGACCGAATTCGAGGTCGTGCTTGGCGCGGACGATTCCGGTGTCGACCTCGGTGATGCTCACCCCGCCGGAAGCGTCCGCCGCGGGCTGGGCGGCCGCGCCGCGCTGGAGGATGAGCGTCGCTTGGAACAGCGGGTAGGCCGCGTCCTGCAGCAGGCAGCGCTTCAGCCGCTGGCCGGGTGTATCGGGATGAGCGAAGGCGGCCAGCGCCACCCCGCGCACCTGATCGAGCAGTTCCTCCGCGTCGGCGGCGCGGTCGAGCCGGACGCGCATCAGCACGTCGTCGGCGAAGTTGCCCACCAGGTCGTCGAGCAGCCGGTGATCGCGGCCCGCGACCGCGGTGGCCACCGTCACGTCGGCGCTGCCGGAGAAAGCGCCGACGGCCACCGCGAACGCGGTCTGCAACACCATGAACAGGCTGGCTCGCGCCGCGCACGCCCGATCGAGCAGCGCACGGTGCACACCGGCGGCGAACGCGACCGGTACGACGGCGCCCGCGCTCGCACCGCCTCGGCGGATGGCACGAGGCCGGACGCAGGGGAAATCGAGCACCGGCGGCCGACCGGCCAGGGTGTTGGCCCAGTACCGCAACTGCTGCGTGGCGCGGCTCCATTCGTCGGAGTAGTCACCGAGCTGGGCGTGCTTCCACAAGGTGTAGTCCGCGTAGTCGATCGGCAGCGGCGGCCAGTCCGGCGCGGCTCCGTCCTGTCCGGCGAGGTAGGCAGTGCCGAGATCGCGCAGCAGCGGGGCCACTGACCGCCCGTCGATCGAGATGTGGTGCACGACCAGCACCAGCACCACCTCGTGCGGTCCGAGCACGCACAGCCGGGCGCGCAGCGGCAGGTCGGTCTCCAGATCGAACTCGATCGCGGCGAATTCCGCGATATGCCTCGGCAATTCGGCTTCGGTGGCCAGGACGACGTCGGTCCGCCCCCCGGCCTCGTCCGCGGGGACGATCACCTGGGCCGGGCCCGAGGCGGTCCTCGGGTAACGGGTGCGCAGCGGTTCGTGCCGGGCGACGACGTCGTCGATCGCGGCGACGATCCCCTCGGGCCGCAGTGCCGGTCCGGACAGTCGCACCGCGCGAGTCACATTCCAGTCACTCGAGTTCCCGGCCCGCGCGGCGTGCCACATCCGTTCCTGCGCGGGGGCGAGCGGGATGTGCGCCGGACGCGGCCCACGGGCCAGCGGCAGCGGCCGCCGCGGCGGCGGGAGAGGCCGAACCGCCGGTCGTACGGGGCGCATCCCCGCATGCCCGAGTACGTGACCGATTCCTTCGGACGAGATCGCCGCAGCGGAGTTGTGCACGCGCCGTCACCTCCACTACCGAACCACCGAGCAACCCAGGCAAGGTAACCAGGTCGAGTAAACCGTCAGTTACCGCACCGTGACGGCGCGGAATCCAGTTCGGCAAGACCGGGGAGGGCGGGGCGGGTGCGCGCGGCGCCGGGGCGCGCCGCCAGGCACTATCGTTGGGCCGTGCAGACAGGTCAGGACGCAGACGACGACGGGGGCCCACGGATCTGGGGTGGGACGACGCTCACCGAGCGCAGGGAGACGCGGCGGGCGGCGCTGTTGGAAGCGGCGCTCGATCTGATCGGCGAGTCGGGCGCGAGCGGGGTCACCATGCGGGCGGTGTGCCGTAAGGCCAATCTCACCGACCGCTACTTCTACGAAAGCTTCGCCAGCCGCGACGAGCTGCTCGACGTGCTCTACCGTCAGGTCGCCGAGGAATTCCTCGAACCCATGACGGCCTTCGCCGCCACCGACGACCCGTCCCGCGATCGCGCGCTGTCGGAGATCCTGGTGGACAAGGTGCTCGCCGACCCGCGCAAATCCCGGCTGTTCCTGGTCGAGCCGTATTCCAGCACCGGGCTCGGGCAGACCACCTTCGCGGTGATGCCGGTCTTCACCCGGATCATGCAGGACCATCTGTTCGGCCACATCGACGATCCGGTCAAGCGCAGGCTGGCGGCGGTGACCATGGCCAGCGGGAACGCGGGCATGTTCTCGGCATGGCTGAACGGCTCGCTGCGCGCCACCCGCGAGCAGATCATCGAGCACTGCCTCGCGATGCTCACGGTGTACCGCTCGCTCTACCGTCCCTGACCGCCCCGCGCGTCACCCGGTGCGGCCGGACGGTAGGTCCCCGGACCGGCCCCGCCAGTACGCCAGCGTGTTCTGCGTCCGAATGGTGGCGCCGTGACTGGGGCCGAGAGCGCGCAACTCCGCGACCAGCAACACCTCCAGTTCCGCGACGGCGCGGGTCAGGTCGCCGTGCCGGGCGCGGCAGCCCGCGAGTTCGTTGCGGGTGTCGAAGGTGTCCGGATGGTCCGGGCCGAGCACGCGCAACCGGTCGCCGAGCAGTTTCTCCAGGTCGGTGATCGCGCCCGCGAGATCGCCGCTGTCGGCGCGGTAGGCGGCCAGTTTGCCGCGGGTGAGCAGCGTGTCGGGGTGGTCCGGTCCGAGCACCCGTAGACGATCGTCGAGCAGTCGGGTGAACTCCGCGCCCGCCCCGGACAGATCACCGCTGCGCGCGCGGAACGCCGCGAGGTTGTTGCGCGCGCCGAGCGTATTGGGATGGTCGGCGCCGAAGACGCGCAGATAGTCGGCTACCAACTGCTCGAATTCGGCCCGTGCGCCTGCGAGATCGCCGCTTGCCGCCCGCCAGTACGCGAGGCTGTTGCGGGTGCGCAAGGTGTCCGGGTGATCGGCGCCGAGCACGCGGGCGCGGTCGGCGCGCAGCTGTTCGAACCGGTCGATCGCCCCGGCGAAATCGCCGACGTCGCCGCGATTGGACGCCAGGTTGTTCCTGGTGCGCAGGGTTTCGGGATGGTCGGGCCCGAGCAGGCGCAGCCGGTCGGCGAGCAGATGCTCGAACTCCTCGCCAGCGCCGGAGTAGTCGCCGCAGCGGGCGCGGTAGCTCGCCAGCTTGTCGCGGGTGTCCGAGGTGGCCGGATCGTCGGGTCCGAACACCCGCAACCGGTCGACGAGCAACTGTTCGAAATCGGCGACGGCGCCGACCAGGTCGCCGCTCTCGGCGCGGTGATATGCCCACCGTTCCCGCGTGATGAAGGTGTCGGGATGGTCCGGTCCCAGTGACTCGGCGAAGTCGGGCGTCCACGCCGCCCACAGGTCGCGGTCGTCGGCCGACCTGCCGGTTTCCAGTTTCTCCAGGAAGTCGATGGCCAAGGCGGCATCGCCGTAGGCCAGGCAGTGGCGTACGGCCGCGCCGCGCGCGTAGTCCGCGGCCCGGTCGCCTCCGTCGGCCTGGATCGCCGCGACCAGGGCGCGGTGGGCGTCCGGGATGCGCACGCCGAGGCGGTGGCATTCCGCGCCCAGCGCGGGCAGGAACGCGCTGTGGGTCACGCCGAGCGACTCGCGAACGGTGCCGGGATGACTGCGGGTGACCAGGGTGCCGAGATTCACGGCGATGTCGCGGACCCGGGCGGCGCTGAGGTCGACGCCGAGCGACAACAGCGCCGAATCCAAGAGCTCCAGCGGCAACACCGGCCCGACACCCGCCGCGACCAGCACACCGAGCAGAGCCGCTGTGTCACCGGTGGTTTCGGGATCGAGCCCGCGCAGCGCCGTCTCGACCCGCAGCGCGATGATCCGGTCGAGGCCGATCCCGGAGGCCACCGCGCCATCGGTCAATCCCGAAGCGACCTCCAGCAGGATGCCTGCGAGCAGCCAGCCACCCGCTACCACCCGCGAACCGCTCGCGTCCGTGGGGGTCTCCGCCAGCAGCCGCTGGATCCAGCCGATCCAGTCGACCGGGCCCAGCGGCGCCGTGCCGCGCGCGGAATCCACCACGGCGGCGATGTCGTCGGCCGCCGGTTCGGCGATATCGATGCGGTACATGTGCGCCAGCCCCGGATCGTCCTCCACGCCGGTGCCGGGCCGGATGCCGACGATCACGCGCACGTGCCGAAGATCCTCGCGGCCGGTCAGATCGGCGATCGCGGCCACGAGCAACCGCCTGGTCCCCTCCTGCGGCTGGTTCAGTCCGTCGAACACCAGGGTGACCCGGCGGCCCGCCGTGGACAGCCGCGCCAACGGGCGGCGGACCAGGATGTCGAAGATGTCGAACTCGTCCCTGGGCCGGTGCGCCCTGGCCGCGCGCGCCGCCTCACGGAAGCCGGGCACGCGCGCGTCGAGCTGCGCGGCCAGCTCAGCGGCCACGGACTCCACCGAACTGTTCACCGTCAGGAACACCGCGGCGGTGATGTAGTCGGGGGTGACGGCGAGCCCGTCGACCAGGCTGGGGCGGATCAGCATCGCCAGCAGCGTGGACTTGCCCACGCCCGCCGGACCCAGCACCGCACGCAGCCGGTGGCTGCCCGCGTCGACGATCGCGTCGAGACGCTCGCGCACATCGGGCGTCAGCAGCAGACGCCGGGTGAGCTGGTCGACGAATCCGGCCGCGGAGCGTCCGCTCACCGCGTCGCGGTGGCGCGCGGTGTTCGGCACCAGCCACAGCCCCGGGTCGACGCCCTGTGCCGGGGACACCGCGCCGGAACTGAACGACAGATGCTGCGGCTGTTGATGGGTGCACTGCACGGCGATCGGATCGACCAGGTCCGAGGGCAGCAGGTTCTCCCCGCGCAGCGGCAGGCCCAGGTCGAAGGTGGCGAGCATGGTGCGGGTGAAGCATCCGGAATACGCCGGCCCGTCGCCCGAGGCGACCAGCAGTTCCATCCGGCCGCCCGACTGCGCCAGCAGATCGGTCCACCGGCGCGCGGCCCCTTGGACGCCCTGCCCCGCCTCGCAGGCGTCGACGAGCAGCACGAGCCCGTCCAGCGCGGCGCGGTCGAGCCGCTCGCGGATCTCTTGGGTCAGGTGAAACGCGTTGTGCGAGGTGGGATCAGCGGGTGAATCGTGGCCGAGCAAGTAGAAGTCCTCGGCGCTGGTCGCCACGCCGTGACCGATGAAGCCGAGCAGCAGGGTGGCCTGCCGCTGCGATGCCGCCGTGAAGGCAGCGTCGACGGCCTCGAGCAGTTGCGCGGCAGTGGGATTCAGCACCGGGCCGTCCAGCTCGATGGCGGGCCGCCACCCGCCCGCTTCGGTCAGACTCCCGTACAAGCCGTTGGCGAGTTCTTCGGTGAAACCCAGATCTCCCAGCGCCGCGCATTCCGACCCCACCACCAGCGCCAGCCGACCTCCCATGCAAGAAACATACTCGCGCCGCCGCGCCGTTCCGCCGCACCGATACCGAAAGGCGCTGTGCGAGACGTAGGGTGACGGTCCGAGAGCCGGAAGAAGGAGATCGCGCGATGACCGACCCGGTGGTGGGTTTGACGGGTACGCTCACATCGCCGATCCGAGGTGCCGGGACGCTGAGCGAGGTCCTGGTCGCGATTCGCGGGGGAACCGAGCTGTACATCGCACAGTCCGCCGAGCCGATCCCGGCCGGTGCGACCGTGCTGGTCATCGCGGTCCATCCGGGGCGCGTCGTCGACGTCGTCCCGTGGATTCCGCTCGCCCCGGACCCGGCAGCAGAAACCTGAGAAAGTAAGGGAGACAGACGTGCTGGGCTACCATGTGCCGGACCCGGACGAGGCGATGCTGGTCAGCGGCGGCAAGAGCCGCGACAACACGCCGTTCAAAGTAGTCATCGGACGCGGCGCCTGGGTGATTCCGCTGTTCCGCAAGGTGCGCTACCTGTCGCTGGCGATGTTCGAATCCGAGATCAAGGAGCGGTGCGTCACCAAACAGGCGATTCAGCTCGACGTCCGCGCTGTGATCGCGTTCAAGGTGGCCAACGACACCTCCTCCATCGTGAATGCCGCCCAGCGGTTCCTCTCCGAGCAGGAGCGGGAGATGTCGGTGCTGACCGGACGCATCTTCTCCGGGCACCTGCGTTCGATCGTCGGCTCGATGACGGTCGAGGAGATCATCCGGGAGCGGCAGAAACTGGCCGACGAAGTGCTCGTCGCGTCGAAAGTCGAGATGAGCAACATCGGCCTGTGGGTCGATTCGTTCCAGATCCAGTCCATCGATGACGGCAACCTCGGCTATATCGCCGCGCTCGCCGCCCCGCACAATGCCGCCGTCCAGCGCGACGCGCAGATCGCGCAATCGCAGGCCGCGCAGGCGGCGGCGCAGGCCGAGCAGGAATCCCAGCGCAGGCAAGCGGAATATCAGCGCGAGACGGCGATCCTGCGCGCGCAGTACCAGCGCGACATCGACAAGGCCAACGCGGAGGCGGCGCAGGCGGGCCCGCTCGCCGAGGCGATGGCGTTGCAGGAGGTGCTCACCGCCCAGGCCGAGCAGGCGCGCAAGGAGGCCGAGCTGCGTGAGCAGCAGTTGCAGGCCGAGGTCGTCAAACCCGCTCAGGCGGAAGCGGATCGGGTGCGCATCCTGGCCGAGGCGGAAGCCGACCGGACCCGGATCCAGGCCGACGCGGCCGCGTCGAACAACCGCATCGCGCTGGATCAGTTGTTGATCGAACAACTTCCGGAAATCGTGCGGCAGGCGTCGAACGGGTTGGCGAACGCGAATCTCACCGTGCTGAACGGACCGGACGGAGTCAGCGAACTGGTGAACGGAATGGTCGGTCAGGGACTGACCGTTTTCAATTCGCTGCAAAAGGCGCTTTCCTCCGACGACGGCGAAAAGGCGCGTTAAAGTTGCCGAGTAGCGACGGCGACGAGGAGCGGGTGTTGGTGTCCATCGGGAAATTGGTGTCGTTCGACAGCTCTCGGGGATTCGGATTCATTCGGCCGGAGGACGGTGGACCCGATGTGTTCGTCCACGTCAACGACATCGGCCTGGACGAGGACGAGTTGCGACAGGGACGGGTGTTCGAGTTCGAGGTGACCGAAGGCGACCGCGGACCCAAGGCGGTCAATCTCACTGTGGTCGGCGGGTCGTCCGCACCCGCCGCCCGGCACAAGGGTAAGGACAGGGCCGGTTCGGGACAGCTCACCGTCGCCGAGCACCAGCGCCTGATCACCGAGCTGCTCCTGGACGCCAGCCCCGCGCTCACCGCGGGTGAGATCCTCACCATCCGCGACCGGCTCACCGCGTTCGCCGACCAGCACGGCTGGCTGGAGAACTGACCGGCGAAGTCCACGAACCTGTCGGGGCACCCGCCTACGATCGAGCCGAGGCCGCGGCCGCATACCGATGAGTTCGGTCCGCGCGCACCGTCGACATGGGTGAGGATCGAACCCGAGGAGGATCGCGTGGAGCTACCGGTGATGCCACCAGTGCGGCCGATGCTGGCCAAATCCGCGCCCGCGGTGCCGCGCGAGCCGGGCCTGAGCTACGAACCCAAATGGGACGGTTTCCGTTGCATCGTGTTCCGCGACGGCGCCGAAGTGGAACTCGGCTCGCGCAATGACCGGCCGCTGACCAGGTATTTTCCCGAGGTCGCCGAATTGCTGAAGCAGGCGCTGCCGGACCGCTGCGTGGTGGACGGCGAGATCGTGGTGGTCACCGAACAGGGTCTGGATTTCGACACCTTGCAGAACCGGCTGCATCCGGCCGCGTCCAGGGTCGCCAAGCTGGCCGCGGAGACGCCGGCCAGTTTCGTGGCCTTCGATCTGCTCGCCCTCGGCGACAAGGATCTGACCGGGGAGCCGTTCATCGAACGCAGGCGGCTGCTCGAAACGATCCTGGACACCGCGCTCGCGCGCGTGCACCTGACTCCGCTCACCCACGATCCCGACGTCGCCGAGGACTGGTTCACCCGTTTCGAGGGCGCGGGGTTCGACGGCGTGATGGTCAAATCCGACGACCTCGCCTATCTCCAGGACAAGCGGGTGATGCTGAAGGTCAAGCACGAGCGCACCGCCGACTGCGTGGTGGCGGGTTTCCGCTGGCACAAGGACGGTGCCGGGGTCGGCTCGCTGCTGCTCGGACTTTTCGACGACGAGGGCCGCCTGCACCACGTCGGCGTGGCCAGCAGCTTCACCGCGGCCCGGCGCAAGGAACTGGTCGAGGAGCTCGCGCCACTGCGGGAGAACGCGCTCGACAACCATCCCTGGCGGGATTGGGCCGACGCCGCGGCGCAGGCGGCGGCGGAGGGCAAGATGCCCGGCGGCGTCAGCCGCTGGACCGGCGGCAAGGATCTGTCCTGGGAGGCGTTGCGGACGGAGCTGGTCGCCGAGGTGCGCTACGAGCACGTGCAGTCGGGACGGCTGCGCCACGGCGGCAGGCTGGTGCGCTTCCGCACCGATCGGACGCCGGAATCGTGTACCTACGCGCAGCTGGACGAGGTCGCGCCCGCGGAATTGAGCACGCTGTTCGGCGAAGGCGCGGCGCGATGACCGAGTCCGTCGACATCGAGACCGACGGCCGGACCGTCACGATCAGCAATCCGGGCAAGATCTATTTCACCGAGCGCGGCGAGACGAAACTCGATCTGGTGCGTTACTACCAGGCGATCGCCGAGCCGTTCCTGAATGTGGTGGGCGGGCGTCCGCTGCTGCTGGAGCGGTATCCCGACGGAGCGTCCGGCAAGTCCTGGTTCCAGAAAAGGGTGCCGAAATCCGCGCCGGACTGGCTGCACACCGTGGAGGTGTCCACACCGAACGGCACCACCAGCGACGCCCTCGTCGCCCACGATCTCGCCCACATCCTGTGGGCGGTGAACCAGGGATGCCTCGGGTTCCACGTCTGGCCCAACCGCGCCGACGATCTGGAGATCGCCGACGAGCTGCGCATCGACCTCGATCCTTCGCCGGGAATCACCTTCGCCGATCTCCGGCACGCCGCGATACGCACCAGGGATCTGCTCGCCGAACTCGGCATCGAATCCTGGATCAAGACCTCCGGCTCACGCGGCTTGCATCTCTACTCGGCGCTGGAACCGAAGTGGGACGGTTATCAGGTGCGGGCCGCCGCGGTGGCGCTGGCCCGCGAATTGGAGCGCCGGTTCCCGGAGGACATCACCGCGCAGTGGTGGAAGGAAGAACGCGGCAACCGGGTCTTCATCGATTTCAATCAGAACGCGCCGCACAAAACGGTGTTCGGCGCCTGGTGCGTGCGGCCGAAGGTCGGCGCGCAGGTCTCGACGCCGATCAGCTGGGCGGATCTGGATTCGGTGGTGCCCGACGAGCTGACCATCGCGACCGTCCCCGCACGCTACGCCGCATCGGGGGACCCGTGGGCCGATCGTGCGCCTCAGTCCATCGCCCCGCTGCTGGAGATGTCCGACCGGGACATGGCGGCCGGTCTCATGGACGCGCCGTGGCCCCCGCAATATCCGAAGATGCCCAACGAACCGCCCAGGGTGCAGCCGAGCCGCGCCAAGAAGGCCGAATAGCGAGCGTTATTCGGTCCACAACACCCAGGTGCCGCTGCGGCCGCTGAGTTCGCACACCAGGGCCCGGCCGTCGGCGGTGCGTCCGGTCTTCGCCCCGGAGGCGTCGCACTTCGACCCCGCTTGCTGCACGGCGGTCGCGACGACGTGCGGGCCCGCCCACTGGTAGCCGCCGGAGGTGGTGAGGCAGATCAGGGTGCCACCGTCGGCGGCGCTGCCGATCTGGCCGAGTTGCGCCTCGCTGCACGACGAACCTTTCGTGACCGGCCCCTGGCTCGCTGACGGCGTAGTGGTGACAGCGGGGCTCGGCGCTGCCGCCGTGGTCGTCACCACCGGACGCTCGACGGTCGTCGGCATCGACGCGACGGGCGTGGGCGCGATCACGGACTGACGGTTCATCACGTCCGGCAGCCAGTTGCCCGTCAGCAGGACGAACCCGGCCACCGCGGTGATCTCGGCGACGCCGAGCAGCAGCGCGAACATCGCCATGACCCGGCCGCGCGGGTGGCTGAAGGCGATGAAGCCGAACACGATGGCGACCGGGAACAGTCCCAGCAGCGCCGCCACGAGCGCGACAATCGCGTACGGATTGACGATCGGCGGGATCTCCACCCGCAGTCGGCCGGTTCGGCGGCGGCTCGGCGGCTGCTCGGGCCAGCGCTCGTCCTCCTCGTCCGCCCAGCCGCCGTCGGGCTCCGGCTCCGACCAGCGATCCTCCGGCCGCGCCTGCGGCCAGCGATCCGTATCACGCCGTTCTGCCCGTGTCATTCAGGTCCCTCTCCACACCAACACCGCGCAGGAACCTCGGACTGCCCGGACCCGCCCCGATATACCGACACAGAATAGGGCGCGCGCGGCGAAAAGTTGATTCGAAGTGTCGGATATTTGTGATCGGGCCGTAATAACAAACGTGTCGCAACTCTCGCGAATCTGTTAGCCGAGGCGCATGCTGGTCGACATACGACCCACCTGACCGCAGCCTTTCTTCAGGAGGATCCATGTCCGATAAGACGACCTCGAGCGGCCGGGATACCCCGCATTGGCATGCCAGGGCCGGAGATTTGCTCGATGACAACTTCAACCTCCCGGGCATCGTGTTGTGCACCCTCGGCGTCGTAGCGCTGGCCTGTACTCTGACCGCCGCCGGATACGGGTTCACCGGCTGGACCGGCGTCGGTGTGGTCGTGACGGCCGCGCTGTGGATCACCGGCGTCGGCGCCCTGCTCGTCGAACATCACCGGGAACAGGCGATCGAACTGAAGCACGGCCGCCACGGCCACGGGCCGGGCGCCTTGCGTCCGATTCGCTACAGCGGCGAGCGGTGATCCGGGCCGCCGGGTGACTGCCTGCGGTCGACCTTGGGCAGCGATTCGGTGACCAGCGTCAGCAGCATGTCGCACAGCAGCTCGTGCACCTGCGCGCGGGTGAGCGTGCCGCGCGTGATCCATTCCCGGCCCGCGACCTTGACCAGACCACCATAGGCACGCACCATCGCGCGCAGTTCGGCGTCGTGTGCCGAATCGGCGAGGCCGACCATCAGCAGCAGGCGCTCGGCCGCCGCGTCGTCGGCGGCGTCGAGGATCTGCTGCACCTCGGGATCGTCGCCGACGCCCTCGTGGCTGGTGACCTTCACCCAGGTGCTGCCGTGCTCGGCGATGGTGTCCAGCAGCCAGCGCACGCTGGCATCGACCCGCTCACGCCAGCTGCCGGTGGGCACGACCATGTTGTCGAGTTTGGGCAACGTCACCATGCGCCGCACCACCGCGAGATAAAGGTCGCGCTTGTTGCCGAAATAGTGGTTGATCAGACCGCGCGCGACGCCCGCGCGCTGCGCCAGTTCGGCGGTGGAGACGGCCGCGTACGGGCGCTCGCCGAACATGTCGATCGCGCAGGCGAGGATCTGCGCGCGCCGCTCGTCGGGTTCGAGCCTGCGGCGGCGCGGTAGCGCCGGGTCGGCGCCACCGTCCGCGGCCGCACTCCTGGTGTCAGAGAGACCGGGCAATGAGATCCTTCATCACCTCGTTGCTGCCCGCGAGGATGCGCAGGACGCGGGCGCCGGTGTAGAGCTGGGAAATCGGATACTCCGTCATGTAGCCGTAGCCGCCGAACAGTTGCAGGCAGCGGTCCACCACGATACCGAGCTGATCGGTCAGCCAGTATTTCGACATGGCAGCGCTGGGAATGTCGAGTTCACCGCGCAGGTGCTTGTCGATGCAGTCGTCGAGGAAGGTGCGCGAGACCTTGGTGATGGTCGCGCACTCGGCGAGTTCGAACTTGGTGTTCTGCATGGCGAACAGCGGTTTGCCGAACGCTTCGCGGCCCTTGGTGTAATCGACGGTGAGCTGCACCGCCTTCTCCATCATGGCGACCGCGATGATCGCCGTGACCAGGCGTTCCTGCGCGAGCATCTGCATCATCTGGTAGAAGCCCTGCCCCTCGGCGCCGCCGAGGAGGTTGGACGCGGGCACACGCAGGCCGTCGAAGAACAGCTCCGCGGTGTCCTGGGCCTTGCCGCCGATCTTGTTCAGGATGCGCCCGCGCTTGAAACCGGGAGTGTCGTCACCGACTTCGGCGAAGATCAGCGAGACACCGGCCGCGCCCTTGGTGGGGTCGGTTTTGGCGGCGATGATGATGCCATCGCAGAGCCAGCCGTTGGTGATGAAGATCTTCGAGCCGGTGATGACGTACTCGTCGCCCTCCAGTACCGCGCGGGTCTTGATGTTCTGCAGGTCCGATCCGGTGCCCGGCTCGGTCATGCCGATGGAAAGCACGATCTCGCCGCTCGCGGCCTTGGGCAGCACACGCCGCTTGAGTTCCTCGGAACCGAACTCGTACAGGTACGGCGCGATGATCGAACTGTGCACGGGGATGCCCATCGATCCGTCCCCGGCGCGGGCCTGCTCCTCGATGATGGCGGCTTCGTGCGCGAACGTACCGCCGCCACCGCCGTATTCGGCGGGAATCGCGGGACACAGCAGGCCGAGTTCACCGGCCCGGTTGTACAGCGCGCGATCGGGGTGCCCTTGCGCGACGAATTTCTCCTCATGAGGCACGACCTCCTTCTCGAAGAAGGTCTTCGCCAGATCTCGTACCGCCTCGACCTCGTCGTCACTCCACGCCGCGCGCGCCATCGCTGGATCCTTTGCTAGCTCCGGTCCGGCCCCTTCGCCGGTTACGCCTCAGATTCCCGAACTATTGGCGAGTTGTCAACAAGGGAAGCGAGCCACCGTCACGGCCACCCGAATGCGAGCCCGCGCCCGGATGAGCAGGCCCGACCGCGAGCGGAGGCGGGCAGCCTGCCGAGTGCTGAGGAGAAACCGCCGCCCGTGCCGCGATTCCGGTGGTGAGCTGCGCCATATTCGGACGTTTTACCTTTCCCTCCAAGGGTCAATCCTTCGTACTGTCCGTATCGGAATTACTGACATCGGGCACGACGGCGACGTGCCATCGGATCGGTAGCCGGCAGCGAATGAGGTAAGGACATGACCGAACTGCTCGACACCACCGAAACGCCCCGACCGGACCGCACCTGGACGGTCGACCGGGACGGCGCCGAACTCGCCGTCTTCGAATGGGGTGATGCCGCCGCGGAGCCCTTGGTGCTGGTGCACGGCCTCACCGACACTCATAGCGTGTGGTCCACGGTCGCGGCCCTGCTGGCCGACGGCTTCCGGGTCATCACCTATGACGTTCGCGGCCACGGCGATTCGGCCGTTCCCGCCGTACTGTCGGAATATCGCCTCGGCACGCTGGCGGAGGACTTCTTCGCGGTGATCGACGCCGCCAGCCCGCGCAGGCCGGTGCACACATGCGGCCACGGCTGGGGCGCGGTGCAACTGTGGGAAGCGGTCTGCGACGAGCGTGCCAACACCCGCATCGCCTCGTTCACCGCGATCGCCGGACCGAACCTCGATCATCTCGGCCTGTGGCTGCGCGCGCTGGCGCCCCGCGCCGGCCGCGAACTCCGAGATCTGGGCTGGTGGTTGCACGGTGCGCGCTGGGCGCTGACGCCCGGTCCCATGGCCCGCAGGCTCTACCCGCCCCGCCTGCGCGGCCTGTTCGTGCGCGGGCTCGGAGGAGTATCACCGCTGCCCGCGCGGATCGCGCCCACCTGGCGTGGCGATCTGCTCGCGGGCGCGCGCATCGCGCAGGCGAATCTGCTGCACCACCTGGGCAAGCCGCGGGTGCGCCGGACCGCCGTCCCGGTCCAGTTGCTGGTCGACACCACCGACCCGTTCGTCCCGGCCGCCGTCTACGACGCCTCCGCGCGCTGGGTCGACAAGCTGTGGCGCTGCGCCGTCCCGGCGAATCACTGGCTGCCGATCACCGAGCCGTTGTTGGTCGCCGAGGCCATCGCCAACTTCGTCGACGACCTGCGCGCCGACCGCGCGGCGATCACCCCGCGCAGCAGCTGACCACGGCGTACCGGACGGGGCGCGGGCGACCGGTCCGGCGAGTTTGCGACAATGGGCCGGTCGTCTGCCCAGCTCGATGAAGGATGTCCCCCGCCGCGATGGCCGAAAGCATGATCGATCCCGAGGACCTCGCGACCTGTCTTCGGGTCCTGGAGCAGGCCGGAGCGCTGGAGAAGGACCATCCCGACTCGGTGGCGGTGCAGCGCGCGGTCGGGCACATGTTCAAGAAGCTCAAGCAGCGGCGCCGCTCGGATGCGCGCGCGGCGGTGTCGGCCGCCGACCGCGCGGTGGTCGCCGCGACCGCGACCGGCTCGCCGAACCGGATCGATGACGAGACCTCGGGCATCCCGATCAGCTCCACCACCACCGGAGCCAGCGCGGGCACGCTGATCCGCCCGCGTCCCTGCTACATCTGCAAGCAGCGCTACACCCGGGTCGACGCCTTCTACCACCAGCTGTGCCCGGACTGCGCGACGCGCAGCCACACCAAACGGGACGCTCGTACCGATCTGACCGGAAGGCGGGCACTGCTCACCGGCGGCCGCGCCAAGATCGGCATGTACATCGCGCTGCGCCTGCTGCGCGACGGCGCGCACACCACCATCACGACCCGCTTCCCCAACGACGCGATCCGGCGTTTCGCCGCGATGGACGACAGCGCCGACTGGTTGCACCGGTTACGCATCGTCGGCATCGATCTGCGCGATCCGGCCCAGGTGGTCGCCTTGGCCGACGATGTCGCCGCCCAGGGCCCGCTGGACATCCTGATCAACAACGCCGCACAGACGGTCCGTCGCTCCCCCGGCGCCTACAGCGCTTTGGTCGAGGCGGAATCGGGTCCGCTGCCCGCGGGCGCGCTGCCGGAGGTGGTCAGCTTCGGCAAGACCATGCAGGCGCACCCCACCGCGCTGACCGCCTCGCTCACCCCGGCGCTCACCGCCGCCGATGTCGCCGAGCTGGCCTTGGTCGCCGGATCGGCGACGCCGGAACGGATCGCTCGCGGCGTCGCGATCGACGCGGGCGGCCTGGTGCCCGACCTCGCGCACACCAACAGCTGGGTGCAGACCGTCGCGCAGGTGGATCCGACCGAACTGCTGGAAGTGCAGCTGTGCAACTCGGTCGCGCCGTTCATCCTCGTCTCGCGCCTGCGCCCGGCGATGGCGGCCGCCGCGGCGCGCCGGAAATACGTCGTGAACGTCTCCGCGATGGAAGGGCAGTTCTCCCGCGCGTACAAGGGCCCGGGACACCCGCACACCAACATGGCCAAGGCGGCGCTGAACATGCTGACCCGCACCAGCGCCAGGGAGATGCTGGAGCAGGACGGCATCCTGATGACCGCGGTCGATACCGGCTGGATCACCGACGAGCGCCCGCACTACACCAAGCTCCGCCTCGCCGAAGAGGGTTTCCACGCCCCGCTGGACCTGGTCGACGGCGCGGCGCGGGTCTACGACCCCATCGTGCAGGGTGAGAACGGGATCGATCTGTTCGGCTGCTTCCTCAAGGACTATCAGCCTTCCCCGTGGTAGCGGCCGACACGGGTCCCGCCGCGCGAGGGAAGGTTACGCTGGAGGCGTGCTGTACCGGCTGTTGGCCGACGCCACCGCCGTCACGCATTTCGCGTTCGTGGCCTACGTGGTGGTCGGCGGGTTCCTCGCGTGGCGCTTCGGGCGCACGATCTGGCTGCATGTGCTCGCGGTCTGCTGGGGATTCAGCACGATCGTGTTCGGCATCGACTGCCCGCTCACGTATCTGGAGAACTGGGCGCGCGAGCGTGCCGGGGAGCAGCGGCTGCCGTCGAGCGGGTTCATCGATCACTACATCACCGGCGTGATCTACCCCGAAAGCGCACTCGGGTTGGTGCGGGCAGTCGTGGCCGCGCTGGTGGTGGCGTCCTGGATCGGCTATGGGTGGGCGCTGCGCAGGCGGGCCACCCCGGCCACCCGTGTGCACGCACCGCACTGACGAGGCGGCCGTGCTCAGGCGCCGAGGTGGCGCTCCACGAAGCTCGCGACCTGCGCGCCGTGCTCGTCCAGGTAGAAATGCCCGCCGGGGAACGTCGCGCGATCGAATCCGCCCCTGGTGTGCGCTCGCCACTCGTCGGCCTGTTCGGGTCGCATCGTCGGGTCCTCGGTGCTGACCAGCGCCGCGATGTCGACGCGCAACGGTTCTCCCGGCTGATGACGATAGGTCTCGACCGCTCGATAATCCGCGCGCACGGCGGGCAGCACGAGTTCGGCGAGGCCCGGCTCGGCGCGCAGCATCTCCAGCGGAGCGGGATCCGAGGCCAGCCGTACCAGCTCATCGATGAGCGCGTCGTCGGAGGCCAGGTGCAGCCGCTGCGTCTCCTCGAATGTCGGTGCGGGACGGCCGGAGACGAACAGGGCGGCCAGCGGCTGCCCGGCGCGCTCGAGCCTGCGCGCGGTCTCGAACGCCACAGTCGCGCCCATGCTGTGGCCGAACAAGGACAGCGACGCGATCTCGCCCTGCGCGAGCACTTCTCGCGCGATCCGGTCCGCCAGTGCGGCCAGGTCGGTGATCAGGTCGTCGCCCAACCGGTCCTGCCGCCCGGGATACTGGACCGCGGACACCGCGACACCCGGCCCGAACCGCTGTGCGAGATCTCGGTATGCCGTGGCCGAGCCTCCGCCCGGCGGGAAGCACAGCAGGTGATGCCGCACGACCGCCTCGGATCGCAGCGTCCGCAACCACTCCGAGTCGGTGATACCGCCTGCCATGTTCGATCTCCCTTCTCCGTCGCATGTCCCGGCGCGCGGCCGGACCAGACCACGGTAGTCGCCACGGCCGCCGCATCGGGTGACGCTTGTGCTGTGGCACCCGGCCCGATCGGCCCCGGCGAGATCCAGGCCGGTCACGGCGTGAAGGTCTGTAGATGGTCCACGGTGACGAAAGTGCTCTGCGGGCTCGCCGCACGCACCGCCGCTCGTAGCGGCTCCAGACCGCCCCAGTCGCGAGCGGGTTCGGTGAGTGGATGGTCGAAGTCGTCCCAGTGGGTGGGCAGCACGTAGCGCGGATTGCCGGTGGCGCGCAGCAGGCGCCCGACGTAGTCCTGAATCTTCCCGCCTCCGGCGGGCAGCAGCAGCACGTCCGGGCGCAAGCCCGCCAGTTCCGACTCGATGTAGTTCGAGCCGCCGAAGTTCAGCACGCTCACGCCGCCGCCGCTCACCTCGTAGGCGAGTGTGCCGCCCTCGACCAGATCACGAATCACTCTGGGCTGCGGTAGTTCTCCCGCGCCCAGGCCTGGACGGGTACCCGCGAAAGCCACCGTGGCGCGCGCCCCGGATGCGGAGTGCAGCGAACGCAGCACCCGGATGGTGTATCCGTCGAAACGGAGGAACTCGCCGCCTGTCGCCAAGGCGAGCTGTTGCTCCGGGGCGCCGAGCGCGGCCATGAGGTTCAGGTGCGTCTCGGTGCCGAGCACCGTCGCTCCGGTCTTCTTCGCCAGATACGGCACGTCGGTGAGGTGGTCGTAGTGGCCGTGGGTGACCAGGATGTGATCGGCGCGCAATTCACCGCTGTCGACGTAGTGGTCGATCAGCGCGGTGTCCACGGCGATCGGGGTCTGCGGATCCGCGCCCTCGGCGGTGTAGGTTCCGGTATGGAACCTGGTCAGCCAGGGGTCGATGAGCACGACCTTGCCCCCCGGCAGGCGGATCTCCCAGCTGTTGTTGCCCCACCACCGCAGCGTCACCCCGCCGGGCGATCCGCCCCCGGGAACCGAAGTCGCCGCACCATTGTCGGCGGAATCCGTTGTAGCGCAAGCGACTAACCCTGCCAGCGCGGCCGCGCCCGCCGTCGCGCCGAGAAATTCACGCCGTCCGAAACCTGTCATGCGGGCACCACACCACATGCCCTGCGGCCGTGTCCAAGACCGGTGTCGACGCTCGGTGATATCGGAAGAGATATCGTCGCAGCGTGGACCAGCTGCGCCAGCTCCGGTATTTTGTCGCCGTCGCCGAGGAATTGCATTTCGGGCGGGCCGCCGAGCGGCTCGGCATCGCCCAGCCGCCGCTGAGCCAGCGCATCCGCCGCCTGGAGGCCGACCTCGGCGCGCGTCTGTTCGAGCGCGACAGCCGCCGCGTCGAACTCACCGAGGCCGGGCAGATTCTGCTCGCCGAGTCGCGAGACCTGCTCGCGCGCTGGGAGCGGACGAGAACGCTGGTCGGGAAGGCGCATCGGGGCGAGATGGACGCCGTGCGGATCGGAGTGCCGCCCGAACTGGCCGGGCGGGTGCTCGCCGCGCTGCTCACCGCGTTCGAGGCCAGAGACCTCCGGGTGGATCTGCAGGAACTGACCACCGCCGAGCAGGTCCGGCTGCTCGCCGACCGTCAATTGGACGCCGGGGTCCTGCAACACCCGGTCGACGTGGTCGGCCTGGAACTCGGCCCGGTGGTGGAGACACCGCTCGGCGTGGTGCTGCCCCGCGATTCGCCGCTGGCCGCGCGGTCGGCGCTGGAACTGGCCGACCTCGCCGGGCACGGCCTGGTGATCTTCCCGCGCGCGGCCGCGCCCGGACTCTACGACGCCACGCTGCGCCGCTGCTGGGAGCACGGCTTCCGCCCGGCCTCGGTGCAGCACGCGCGCAATCCCGAATTCGTCCTGGGCATGGTGCTCTCGGGGCGGGGCGTGGCCTTCGACCAGGGGATGGTGGCGCAGAAGGAACCCCGCGTGGTCTGGCGGCCACTGCCCGAGGGCACGCTGAGTCATCGGTTGTCGCTGGCCTGGCCGGTGGGCGTGGCGCATCCACTGGTGGGCGAGCTGGCCGAACTGGTCGTCGCGGTGCTGCAAGGCGACGGCGCGTCACGGCCGAGTCCGGTCGCGGACCCGCCGCAACGGCCATGGAACGTCGTCTACGGCCCGCCGTGAACGATCCGGCCGATCGCCTCGACGGCGGCTGCGCCGATGGCGCGATCCACCTCCGGCAGCCGCTGCGCCAAGGTCGCCGCTCGAGTGAAAACCGCTACGGCATAACGCTTTCCATCAGGAAATTCGACGACGCCGACCTCGTTGCGCACCCCGGGCAGCGTCCCCGTCTTGGCCCAGACCTGCACGTCCGGCGGAAAGGCGGCGGCGAGCCGGTACCAGTTCACCTGCTGGCGCATCAGATCACGCACCCACCGGCACGCCTCCGGTGCGCCCGCCTCGTCCCGGGCGATCATGCTGAGCAGCCGCGCCATCTCCCGCGGGGTGCTCGCGGTGGTGCGCAGCGGGTCCAGCGCGCGGGTGCGCAGCACCTGCTCGGCGTCGAGCGCGGGAAACCGGCGGGCGAACTCGACCGCGTCGGCGGCGCCGATGTCCTCGGCCATGGACTGCACCACGGTGCGCGGCGAACCCACCACACGGGTGGCGGCGAGGCCCAGTTCGCGCAGCAGCGAGCGCACGTTGTCCAGCCCCACCCGGTCGAACAGCAGGTCCGCCGCGGTGTTGTCGCTGACGGTGAGCGCGAAGTACGCCGCGTCGCGCAGGCTGAACTCGACGTCGTCGGCGCAGCCCGCGGTGCCGACGCCGCCGAGCCGATCCGCCGCCCGCGCCCGCACTCGGTCGGCGGGGTCCAACTGTCCCGCCGCTACTTGCCTGGCGAACTCCAGGACCAGCGGCACCTTCACCACCGAGGCGAGCACCACCGGTTCGTCCGCCCGGAGGCCCGCCTCGGCGCCGCAATCGACGCACCGGGCATGCAACCACCCCTCGACGCCGACAGTCCGAAAGATCTCCTGCACCGATGCAGCATCCCCGTCGGCGGGAGCGGGTACGGCACCGGGGCGTACCGGACGGCTCAGGCCCCGCCGGGGCTCGTCCGCGCGATTCGCTGTTCGAGTTCGGCGATCCGCTGCCGATAGTCGGCCAATTCCGTGAGACGAGAACTCATCTCGTCGGTCAACTGAGCGATCCGGCCGAGGTAGCGGTGCGCGGGGCGGTCGGCCCAGTAGGCGCCGGCGCGGCCGTACTCCACCGCACGATCGACGTCGCCCGCGGCGACTCCCGCCGCCGCCGCGTCCGTCATCGCCGCCGCGAGCCCCGCCTCGAGCTGCTCCACGCGCAATCGCGTCGCCTGGTCGTGACCGGCGGTGCCGAGTGCCGCGCGCTCGGCGGCGAGGTCCTGGATCTCCCGGAGGTACCCCGCGTTCTGCGCGTCCTGCACGGCCATCAGCTCGTAGTCGAGTGCGATCGGCGCGGAGCGGACCCGGTCCGGGAGCAGAGCCGCGCGCGGCCGCAGGTCGATGCCGAAGACCGGCACGCGTTCTCGCGCGGGTGAATTCGGCTTCTTTCTGATCGTCGGCACCGTGTATTCCGCGCTTCCGGCGTAGACGTTCGTCATCGTCGATCGACCTCACCTATGGCCGACGCGTGGCAGTTCGGTGCGCCGGCCATGCTCTGCCCCTCTGCCCGCACGCGACGGACAGGTCATCGGATCGGCGCGACGTCACCGCGCCGGCTGCTGCGGTGCAGCATGTGGACATGCTGGCCGATACGTCCGGTCTTCGCGCCCCCCACTATTTTCACTGGCGAGAAGTGCGCTCGGACAGTCTCTTTGGTGTGGCATGGTGCTGCCACGGCACGCATCCACCACCGTCCGAGACGCCGGGGCCTCGAGCTCGTCAGCATTTCATCCGCTATCCCGGCGTCGCCCTTGTGCGATCCTGCGGTCGCCGTTCGGGCCTGTCCATGGGTCCCACTTGGACGGGCGCGCCATCCGTTCGTCGACCACCCCGCCGCATCGAGGCGCGGCGCGCCCGCATGCGGGTCGCACTGGTCGCCGGACCGAATCGGCGCAGGTGACGCCACGGAACGACGGTGCGGTGCGGAAGCCGCGGACCGCATCCGGCGCGGCTGTGACGACCACCGCACCCGAGTTCGCCGTACCGCCAACTACGCTGAAGCGAGTGAACACGCACGCACGGCTCGTCCAGGACTACGAGGCCGGTATCGGTGTCACCGCCTCGCCCATCTCCCCCGCGCCCGATCCGGGTAGCAATCTCGCCGCGACACTACCGGTCTGGGCACTCGCCGCCGGTTCGGTGGCGGCGCTGACCGCCGCGGCGAACCGCATGCGAGCGGCCCGCGGTCTGGCCCCGGTGGCGCATCGCATCGACCCGGCCCGCATCACCGCGGCCTTCTCCAGCGAGCGTCTCCTACGCATCGGCGGCCAACTGCCGACGCAGTTCGCCGACCTCTCCGGCTTCTTCCCCACCTTCGACGGATGGGTTCGCACGCACGCCAACTATCCGCATCACCGGGCGCGACTGCTCGCCACACTCGGCTTGCCCGACTCCGTGCCGGTCGATCTCGCCGTCGCCCGAATTGCGATGATCCGCGCCTCGGATCTGGAGGAACAGGCCTCCGCGCAGGGCGCTATCGCGGTCCGCGTCCGTACCGAGGAGGAGTGGACCGCCAGCCCGGAAGGACAGGCCGCGGCGGCGGGCCCCTTGGTCGCGATCGACCGGCGCGCCGACCGTGGGGAAGCCGGATTGCCTACGGGCGCCGCACCTTTGCAGCCGCTGCGGGGATTGCGTGTGCTCGATCTGACCAGGGTGATCGCGGGCCCGGTCGCGACGCGGGCGCTGGCTTTGCTCGGCGCCGAAGTGTTGCGGGTCGACCCGCCGCAACTGCCCGAGATCCCCTGGCAATTCGCCGACACCTGTCAGGGCAAGCGCTCGGCGTTGGTCGATCTGCGCACCAGTGGCCTCGATGATCTGATCGCCGCCGCCGACGTGCTGATCACCGGCTACCGGCCGGGCGCGCTGGAGCGCGCCGGGGTGCGGGCCGCCGCCAGGCCAGGGCTGATCCACGGGCGGGTGTCCGCCTGGGGTGAAGCCGGGCCGTGGGGTGAGCGGCGCGGCTTCGACAGCATCGTGCAGGCCGCATCCGGCATCTCGATCCTGGAGGGCGCGCCCTCCGTGCCAGGAGCGCTGCCCGCCCAGGCGCTCGACCACGCCTCGGGCTACCTCCTCGCCACCGGAGTGATCGACGCCTTGGTCGCGCGCGCGGGCGACGGCATCGGGCGGGACGTGCGTGTGGCTCTGGCCCGCACCGCGTCCTGGCTGCTCAGCGCCCCCGACCGCACACCGCGTCATCCGGCAGCCGCGGAGCCGAGCGCAGCGCAGGTGGTCCGGCACGGACAAGTCGTCACCGCGCCCCCCGTACTCCCCGAATACCCGGACTACGCCTGGCCCGCACCCACCTACGGCGCGGACCGTCCCGCCTGGCCCCTGCCGACCCACTGATCCGTCCCGCTGAGGCGCCGCGAAATCCTTCGCGGCGCCGACCAGTGGCGCTCGCGGTACCGCGCCTGCGCCCCATCCCCGTCGGAGCTGTCCAGGAGCACTAATCCTCGACCCCGGCCAGTGCGGCGACCGCCTGCGCCAGGCGGTCGCCGTCGGGGAGGTTCGCGTCCGGAGCGATGGTTTGCAGTACGCCGAGGCCCTGGACGAGTACGAAATACAGTTCGCCGATCGCCTCGGCCTGGTCTTCGCTCAGCTGCGGGTGCGCCTCCCGCAGCGCGTCCGCCATCTCCCGGTAGGCCCCGGGCAGGCTCTGCGCGAAGAACTTCCGCGACTCCGGCGAGCGGGCGACGCGGACCAGGTTCTCCATGCTCGCCAGCATGCTGTCGTGGTTCTCGGTGAACACCGCGGGCATGCCGTTCCACATCGTGGCGAACGCCGCCAGCGGCGTCACACCACTACCATCGCGGATCTTCTGTTCCATGCTGTCGCCGATCGCGGTGCCCAGAGAGTCGGCCAGGGCCTCGGTGATCAGCTGGTCTTTCGAGCCGAAGTGGTAGCCGATCGCCGCCAGGCTCACACCGGCCGCCGAGGCGATGTCGCGGGCGGTCGCCTTGGCGACGCCCCGCTCGATGATGACTTTCCGTGCTCCCGCCAGCAGATCCTCGCGATTTCCCATGACTCGAGGCTACAACGTCTCAGACATATGTACCAGACGTATGTACTACCGCCTGCCATCACCGAGCTATCGGCCACCTCGGCGACGCCCCGGCACCCCGGCTCGCTAGTCTCGTCCCGTGCGGCAGAAGATCATCCTGGACGTCGACACCGGCATCGACGACTCGCTCGCGCTGCTGTACCTGCTCGGCTCCCCCGAGGCCGAGATCACCGGAATCGCCGCCACCGCGGGCAACGTTCCGGCGGCACAGGTGGCGGCGAACAATCTGGCCTGGCTGGATGTCTGCCACGCACCGGACATCGAAGTGGCGCTCGGCGCGGCCGAACCACTCGCGATCCCGCTGCGCACCACCGAGGACACGCACGGACCCCAGGGCATCGGGTACGCCGAACTCCCCCGGTCGGCTCGCCGTCTCTCGCCGCGATCGGCCGCGCGGATGTGGGTCGAGCTGGTGCGCGCGCATCCCCGGGAGATCGTCGGCCTGTGCACCGGGCCGCTGACCAATCTCGCACTAGCATTGCGGGTCGAACCGGAGCTGCCGCTGTTGCTGCACCGCCTGGTGATCATGGGCGGCGCGTTCAACCATCCGGGCAACACGACGCCGACCAACGAGTGGAACGTGCACGTCGATCCGGAGGCCGCCAAGGAGGTCTTCGACGCGTTCGCCGCGGCCCCCGCGCAGCGCAGGCCGATCGTGTGCGCACTCGACATCACCGAGACCATCGAGATGCGGCCCGAGCACCTGGCCCGCCTCGCCGAGCGCGCGAAGAGTTATCCGGTGGAAATCGTCTCGCCCGCCGATCCGCCCGAGGCACGCTCGGCGGCGAGTAATCCGATCGTCCGGTACGTCACCGACGCGGTGCGGTTCTACTTCGATTTCCACCACGGCTACGACCTGGGCTACTTGGCCCACATGCACGACCCGTTCGCGGCCGCGGTGGCGCTGGACCCGGCGCTGGCCCGTACCCGCCCGGCGACGGTGGACGTGGAACTGGCCGGAACCATCACCCGCGCGACCACGGTCGCCGACTGGACGAGCATGTGGGGCCGGGAACCCAACGCCGACATCGTGATCGGCACCGACCAGGAGCTGTTCTTCGAGCGACTGATCGCCCGGGTCGGCGACCTCGCGCGCACGGTGCATCCGCCCGCCACACAGGAGGTCCGGTGACCGACGCCGACGACACGACCTACCTGGCCGCCTTCCGCACCCGGCTCGGGCTGCCCGGAATCATCGACGTCCATACGCATTTCATGCCCGACCAGGTGCTGCGGAAGGTGTGGGCCTACTTCGACTCGGCCGGTCCGTTGACCGGCCGCGCCTGGCCGATCACCTACCGCGCCGACGAGCAGGTCCGTTTGAAGACGCTGCGCGACTTCGGCGTTCGCGCGTTCACCGCTCTCGTCTACCCCCACAAGCCGGACATGGCCGCGTGGCTGAACGAATGGACCGCAGACTTCGCGGCACGCACGCCCGATTGCCTGCACACCGCCACCTTCTTTCCTGAACCACCGGCCGCGAGCTATGTGCGGGAGGCCGTCGAACGTGGCGCCCGCGTCTTCAAAGCGCACGTCCAAGTCGGCGGCTACCACCCGGGCGACCCGCTGCTGGACCCGGTGTGGGGCCTGCTGGAGGACGCGCGCGTTCCGATCGTCATCCATTGCGGTTCCGGCCCCGCGCCCGGAACGCACACCGGGCCGGACCCGATCGCCGGTGTGCTGCGGCGCTTTCCGCGCCTGCGGCTGATCGTCGCGCACATGGGCACGCCGGAGTACTCCGAATTCCTGGACCTGGCCGAGGCCTACGCGGACGTGCGGCTGGACACCACCATGGTGTGGACCGATTTCTCCGAGGCCGACGCCCCGTTTCCGGTGCACGAACACGGTAGGCTGCGCGCCGTCGCCGACCGCATCCTGTTCGGCAGCGACTTCCCGAACATCCCACATTCCTACGGTCATTCGATCGAGGCGCTCGAACGGCTGGATCTCGGTGACGACTGGTTACGCCAGGTCTGCTATCGCAACGCGGCGGCGCTGTTCGGCCTCGAATGACCGGTGTCGACCGGCTCGGGTCGCCATGACCGTGAGCCGCTGGGCCGTGCGGGCACCAGCCCGACCGCACCTGCCCGCAGCGGTCGTCACCTACGGCGTCTGGAACGGCCGAAGAACACGCTCTGCCTCGGCAGCAGCGGTCGGCGGCGGCTGCCGTCGAATGCCCGGCGTCGCCGGTGTGTTCGAATATCGGACGTGATCTCGAAGTCGATCGTGGTCGTCGTCCAGCTACTGGCCTGGCTTGCCGCACTGGCCGGGTGCGTGGGGCTCGCACTGCACTTCAGTGGGTCGCAGTCGCGGATGCTGGTCTTGGCGGCTTCGGGTGCGCCGTATCTGATGGGTTCTGCCGTGCTGGGGGCGGTGGCGTTCGTCGCCGTGCGGCAGTGGAGCGGTGCGGCGGTCGCGATCGTCGTCGTCGCCATCGCGGCGTGGACGCAAGCGCCGCTGTACGTCGGCCGTTCCGGCGACGCGGACGGGCACACCCTGACGGTGATGCAAGCCAATCTCCTTTTCGACGGAGCCGATCCCCGGGCGCTGGTCGACGAGGTACGCGCGAGGAACGTCGCCGTCCTCACCGTGAACGAACTCACGCCGACGGCAGTCGAGGAACTCGGCCGCGCGGGACTGGACCAGGTCTTGCCGTACCGGTTCGTCTCACCGGGAAGGACAGCGACCGGGACGGGAATATGGAGCAGCTACTCGCTGACCGAAACCGTCGAGTACGACGGCTTCGTACTGAACCAGCTGTCGGCGACCGCCGACGTTCCAGGCGTCGGCCCGGTCGCGGTGTACGCCTTCCATCCGGTACCGCCGGTGTACGGCACGCGGGTCTGGGCCGACGAATTGTCCCGGCTGCGGGTGATTCTCGACCGATCACCCGCGGATCGACCGGTGCTCACCGGCGGTGATTTCAACGCGACCTACGACCACCGGCAGTTCCGCGCGATGCTGTCCGGCCGCTTCGCCGACGCCGCCGAGCAGGCGGGCGCCGGACATCTGGTCACCTATCCGACCGACAAGCGGTGGCCGCCCCTGGTCGGTATCGACCACATCCTCGTCGCCGGCGGTAACGCGGTCGCGGTCGAGACCGTGGGACTCCCCGGCGCGGACCACCGTGCCTTGGTGGCGCGGATCCAGCTGACCGCGCGGTAGGCGTTGGATCGGATCCCGGCGGCTCAGCGGCCGTCGAAGGCGTTCAGCAGTTCCTCGGCGGCGAGCGCGGCGGTGAGGGTGCCGTCGCGGACCTGCTTCTCCACTTGCGCCCGAATGGCTTTCACGTCCGGGTTGTCCGAGAGCCTGCGCAGCAGCTGGTCGTGCACCATGGTCCAGGTCCAGTCCACTTGCTGGCGACGGCGCTTCTCGGCGAACTCCCCGGCGTCGGTGAGCACACGACGATGTTCGAGCACCGTGTCCCAGAACCGGTCCAGGCCGATGCCTTCCAAACCGCTCATGGTCAGCACCGGCGGCCGCCACAGCGCGTCGTGCGGGTGGATCAGCCGCAGCGCGCCCGCGAGTTCCCGGGCGGCGGCTCTGGCCTCGACCTCGTGTTTGCCGTCGGCTTTGTTCACCGCGACCAGGTCGGCGAGTTCGAGCACACCCTTCTTGATCCCTTGCAGCTGGTCGCCGGTCCTGGCCAGGGTGAGGAAGCAGAACACGTCGACCATGTTCGCGACGGTGACCTCCGACTGGCCCACCCCGACGGTCTCCACCAGGATCACGTCGTATCCCGCCGCCTCGAGCAGCACGATGGTCTCGCGTGTCGCCTTGGCGACGCCGCCGAGCGTGCCCGCCGTGGGCGAGGGCCGGATGTAGGCCTCGCGCTGCACCGACAGCCGCGCCATCCTGGTCTTGTCGCCGAGGATGGAACCGCCCGTCCTGGTCGAGGACGGGTCGACCGCCAGCACCGCGACCCGGTGCCCCCGCTCGATCAGATACATGCCGAGCGCGTCGATGAAGGTCGACTTGCCGACGCCGGGAACGCCGGTGATGCCGACGCGGTTGGACGGCGCGCCCCCCGCGCCCGCCTCCGGCGTCACTTTCAGCAGCAACTGCTGCGCCAGCGCACGGTGATCGGCCCTGGTGGATTCCACCAGCGTGATCGCCCGCGCCAGAGCGGCACGCTCGTCGGCGCGGACCGCCGCGGCGAGGGCGTCGACGTCGATCGCCCGGCGCGCGGTCACCTTCGGGGTGTCGCGCGCCGGGGAACCCGCTTCGCTCATTCCGTCGCGGCGGAATCCGCGGCGCCGCTGCCGAGTTCGTGACCGAGTTCGGCGCCGAGCTTCTTCAGCAAGTCGATCGCCGCGTCCGCGATCACCGTGCCGGGCGGGAAGATCGCCGCCGCGCCCGCCTGGTAGAGCTCCTCGAAGTCACCGGGCGGGATGACGCCGCCGACGATGACCATGATGTCGGGGCGTCCGACATCGGCCAGTGCCTGCCGCAGGGCGGGCACCAGCGTGAGGTGGCCCGCCGCCAGCGATGACACACCGACGACGTGCACATCGTTGTCGGCCGCCTGCTGCGCCACCTCTTCCGGGGTCTGGAACAGCGGGCCCACGTCGACGTCGAAGCCGAGGTCGGCGAAGGCCGTGGCGATCACCTTCTGTCCCCGGTCGTGGCCGTCCTGCCCCATCTTCGCGACGAGGATGCGCGGCCTGCGGCCCTCGGCCTCGGCGAATTCCTCGACCAGCTCGCTCGCCTTGGTGATGTTGGTGACCTTCCCTGCCTCGTCGCGGTACACACCGGAGAGGGTACGGATCTCCGCCTGGTGGCGGCCGTATACCTGCTCCAGCGCATCGGAGATCTCGCCGACGGTGGCCTTGGCCCGTGCGGCGTCGATGGCCAGCGCGAGCAGGTTGTTCGCCATGCCGCCCTCGGAAGAGGCCGCGGCGCGGGTCAATTCGGCCAGCGCCCGCCGTACCGCGTCGGGGTCGCGCTCGGCGCGCAGGCGTCGCAGCTTCTCGATCTGCTCGGCGCGCACCCGCGAGTTCTCGACCTTGAGGACCTCGACCTGCTGGTCCTCTTCGACCTGATACTTGTTGACGCCGATCACCGGCTGCTGGCCGGTGTCGATCCGCGCCTGGGTGCGCGCGGCGGCTTCTTCGATGCGCAGTTTCGGGATGCCCTCGCCGATCGCCTGCGCCATGCCGCCGTGCGCCTCGACCTCCGCGATATGCGCGCGGGCGCGGTCGGCCAGCTGGTGGGTGAGCCACTCGACGTAATACGAGCCGCCCCACGGGTCGATCGGGCGGGTGGTGTTGGACTCCTGCTGGATCAGCAGCTGGGTGTTACGGGCGATGCGGGCGGAGAAGTCCGTGGGCAGCGCCAGCGCCTCGTCGAGCGCGTTGGTGTGCAGCGACTGGGTGTGGCCCTGGGTGGCTGCCATCGCCTCGATGCAGGTGCGCGCGACGTTGTTGTAGGCGTCCTGCGCGGTGAGCGACCAGCCGGAGGTCTGCGAATGGGTGCGCAGCGATAGCGATTTCGCGCTCTTCGGGTTGAACTTCGCGACCAGCTCACTCCACAGCAGGCGCCCGGCGCGCAGCTTGGCGACCTCCATGAAGAAGTTCATGCCGATGGCCCAGAAGAACGACAGCCGCGGCGCGAACTTGTCGACCTCCATGCCCGCGTCGATGCCCGCCCGGATGTACTCGACGCCGTCGGCGAGGGTGTAGGCCAGTTCCAGGTCGGCGGTCGCGCCCGCTTCCTGGATGTGGTAGCCGGAGATGGAGATCGAGTTGAACTTCGGCATCTTCGCGCTGGTGTAGGCGAAGATGTCGGAGATGATCCGCATCGATGGCTTCGGCGGGTAGATGTAGGTGTTGCGGACCATGAACTCTTTCAGAATGTCGTTCTGAATGGTTCCGGCCAGCTGTTCCGG
This sequence comes from Nocardia sp. NPDC051929, assembly GCF_044548645.1. Taxonomy (NCBI): domain Bacteria; kingdom Bacillati; phylum Actinomycetota; class Actinomycetes; order Mycobacteriales; family Nocardiaceae; genus Nocardia; species Nocardia sp. NPDC051929. Next base: position 178,206 of record NZ_JBIUCG010000019.1, read on the forward strand.
CGCGACGCCCTGTTCCTCGGCGGCCACGACGTACAGCGCCAGGATCGGCAGCACCGCGCCGTTCATCGTCATCGAGACGCTGACCTGGTCCAGCGGGATGTGGTCGAACAGCTGGCGCATGTCCAGGATCGAGTCGATGGCGACGCCCGCCATGCCGACGTCACCTTGCACCCGCGGATGATCGGAGTCGTAGCCGCGGTGGGTCGCCAGGTCGAACGCGACCGACAGACCCTTCTGGCCCGCCTGCAGGTTGCGCCGGTAGAAGGCATTCGAGTCCGCTGCGGTGGAGAAACCCGCGTACTGGCGGATGGTCCACGGCTGGTTGACGTACATCGTGGGGTACGGACCGCGCACGAACGGCGCGACACCGGGCACGCTGTCGAGCGGATATCCTGCGGCCGCGATCGCGTCCCGGTCGGCCTTGGTGAACACCGGCGGCACGTCGATGCCTTCCGGGGTCGACCACACCAGCTGTTCGGGGGCGTACTGGTTGGCCGCCGCGGCCGCGCGCACGTACTCCGTCACCTGCGCCGCGTCGACCGCGGCGGGCTCCGGCGCGCGCTCGGCCAGCGGCACGTCGGCGAAACTACCGATCACGTGCTTGATCTCACGAGTGGTCATCAGGCTCCCACCTTCTCCAGCAGGCCGGACAGCGCGGCGACGGCGTCGATGCGCGCGGCGAGGAATCCGTCCGGGCGTTGCGCGTCGTCCAGGTCGGCGACGGCCTTCGCCGCACCCGCCAGCAGCACGGTGGGCACGCCCGCGGCGCGCAGTTGCCGCACCGCTTCACCCGCTTCCGATCCGTAGCGCGTATCCGAGCCACACAGCACCGCGATCGGCGCCCCCGCTTCGGCGGCCGCCGCGGCGATTCCGTCCACCGCGAGCGGACCCGGATTGATCGACTCGATGCCGCCCGAAGCCAGCAGATTCGCGATGAAGGTGACCCGCACGTTGTGCTCGGCCACCGAGCCGAGCGGCACCAGCAGCGCTTTCGGCCGCGCGCCGTGCTCCGCGAGGTAGGCGTCGGAGCGGTTGCGCAGCTGCTCGAACGCGGCGCCGTAGCGGGCGACCCGGCCGGTCTGCCGCGCCGCCTCGGACAGCGGCTGCTCGGCGAGGTTCGGGAATTCGTTCACGCCGGTGACGGCGGTCTTGCGGTGCGCGACATCCTCGTCGCGAGCGGCCTTGGTCACCGCGACCCGCTCGGCGAGCAGCCCGGACTCCAGCGCGGCGAGGTAGCCTCCGGCCGCCTCGATCTCCTGGAGGAACTCCCATGCCTTCGCCGCCAGCGCGGCGGTGAGATCCTCGATGTACCAGGAGCCCGCACCCGGATCCTGCACGTGGCCGAGGTGCGATTCCTCGAGCAGCAGCAGCTGAGTGTTGCGGGCCATCCGATCGGCGAACGCCTGCGAGACGCCGAGTTCGCCGGGCGGCAGGGCGGAGTCGAACGGCAGCACGGTCACGGTGTCGGCGCCGCCGATGCCCGCGCCGAACGCGGCGAGCGTGGTGCGCAGCATGTTCACCCAAGGGTCGCGCTGACTCATCATGGCGGCCGAGGTGACCGCGTGCTGGGGCGCGCCGCCGAAATCCGGTGCTCCGCAGACCTGCGCGACCCGCGCCCACAGCCGCCTGGCGGCACGGAACTTCGCGATGGTGGCGAACTGATCGTCGGTGGCGGCGAACCGGAACTCCAGCTGTCCCAGCGCGTCGGCGATGTCCAGGCTCTCCGTCAGCGACCGCAGGTAGGCCAGGCCAGCGGCGACCGCCGCGCCCAGTTCCTGGGCATCGGAGGCGCCCGCGTCGTGGAAGACGGTGCCGTCCACGGTGATCGCACGCACCGTTTCCGGTCGTCGCGCCGCCTGTCCGGCCAGTGCGACGGCCTCGGCGAGACCGGTGTCGGCCGGTCCGGCGAAGCGGCTGGTCAGAGGCGCGGCGCCGAGCGAGACCCGGATGCCATCGCGCGCCGGCGCGGTGTAGCCGTCGAGCGCCGTGAACACCTGCGCCGCCGCGTCGGCGACGTCGCCGCCCGCGTCCAGCGTGAGCGGGGCGAGTTCGAAGAGCAGGCCGGTCAGGGCGGTCGGCAGATCCGCCACCGGTACGCCGCGCTCGCCCGCACCGAGCCAGATCGCGCTGATCCCGTTCTCCAGCGCGGCCAGGATCTCGCGGTTCGCCACCGCGGCGTCGCGCTGGGCGAACCGGGCGCTGACGAACCAACCCCGGTGCACGTCGCGAGTGGCGTCCCGGCCGCGAACGAAGGGGAACGTTCCGGGCAGGGGCTGCTCCGGCAGCTCATCGCGCCGGGTGTAGAGCGGGGCGACCGTCAGCCCGTCATAGGTGGTCTCGTCGAGCAGTCGCTCGGGCTCCTCGGGAAGTTCGCTGACATCGACGCGGCGAGCCTTCGCCAGCACCCCGGCAACACCCTTGCGCCATGCGCCGTATTCGGGCACCGGGTCGGCCCCGGGATCTGAAGCAATCGGCATAGCTTGCTGTTCCTCTTCCTCACCACGGGCGCACCGCCAGTGCGCGCCCGATACCCTCACATTCGCCCAGCTCAGCGACTACTTCGGTTAACGGGCATTCGTCCCGCTTCCACTGATGCTAGCGGGCGGATTCCCAGCCGGTTGACCCTGCCCGCCACTACCAACCGGTAACCTGTCGCCCGTGACGAGGCTGATCCGTGACCCGCGTATCGTCGCGCTGATCGTCGGCGCGGTCGCGCTGTTCGGCGCGGCGCTGCTGGTCCCGCTGCCGTCGCCCCGCCAGGTGCAGGACTGGGCGACTTCCGTCGGCCCGGTCTTCCCGCTGCTGTTCTTCCTGGTCCACGCTCTGGTGACGGTGGCGCCGATCCCGCGCACCGTATTCACCGTCAGCGCCGGACTGCTGTTCGGCCCGCTGCTGGGCATCACGCTCGCGGTGAGCGCGACGACCGTCAGCGCGGCCCTGGCCATCGTGCTCATCCGCGCGCTCGATCGCAATCAGGTCGCCGCCCGGCTCACCCATCCCGCGGTGCGCGCCATCGATGAACGTCTCGCCCGCCGCGGCTGGCTGGCGGTCGGCTCGCTGCGGCTCATCGCGGCCGTACCGTTCTCGGTGATCAACTACTGCTGTGGCTTGTCCTCGATCCGGTTCTGGCCGTATCTGTTCGCCACGGTGCTGGGTGTACTGCCCGGCACGATCGGCACCGTCATCCTCGGCGACGCGCTCACCGGGACCACCCATCCGGCGATGCTCGCGCTGTCCGGCGCCTGCCTCGCGGTCGGACTGGCCGGTCTGGTCGTCGACGCGCGATGGAAGACGACAGTCCCCGCTTCGGTAGACATCGCCGAACCCATCGCGGCTGCCGACTGAGCATCGCTCGATCGGGGCCGATTCCACCGGAACCGGGGTCACGTCCACCACGGCCGCCGCGCAGCCGGACGCGAAATGCGGGAAATTCATCGGTGCCGAGAACAAGGACAAATCAGCAATAAGGGACCGAGCGCCCGCCACTCTCCAGGACACGGTTCGCATGCGGCACCGTAATTGATACTACAACGGCGCCATCGGACGAATCAGGCCGCAGTGCAGTTCGGTCGCTGCCGCGTCACATAAGCCTCTGCTGCGGCAGTTCCGCGCACCGGCCCTTATCAATTTCGTAAAGTCGGCAACTATTTGCCGCTCTGCATCGTGGTTTAGGTGTACGCGAACGAACCGGTCGGCTTAAACTGATTTCCGGTCGGGTCTGGAGGCAAGGTGATGACCGTTCAGCGACCGCAGTTCGACCCCGACCATGGATCGAACACCGCACCGGACGTGTCGCCACCAGAGCCTGTACCGCTGTCAGCCGGACAGCGGGGGCTGTGGCTGGCGCAACGCTTGAGTCCGGACGTCCCGATATGCGAGGCCCAATACGTCGAGTTCCACGGCGAGCTCGATCGTGAGCTTCTGCGTTCGCTGATAATTCGCGCGGGTCACGAGTTCCAGTCAGGGTATTTTCGGCTGGTCGAGGTGGACGGCACCCCGCATCAACTGTTCGACCCGTCACTGGCTTCGACGGGGCCGGTAATCGATACGCGTGCCGAACCGGATCCCATGGCGGCGGCGTTGAAGTGGATGCACGACGAATACACCGCACCGCTGGATATGGCTCGGGACCGGTTGTGGGCGGGGGCGCTTCTGCAGGTCGGCGATCGGCATTACCTGTTGTACAACAGAGCTCACCACGTCGCGGTGGACGGCTACGCCGCGATGACGATGTTGAACCGGCTCGCGGAGTTGTACACGGCCGCCGTGGAGGAACGGCCGCCGGAACCGAACCGGGCGGCGGACCTTCGCACACTGTACGAGGCCGACCGCACGTATCGGGAGTCGAAGCGGTTCACAGACGACCAGGCATATTGGGTGGACAAGCTCGCCGATGTCGCCGATGACGAATCCAGTCTGGCGACCCGCTACGCGCCGCCGCGTGCGGACAGCGTGGTCGCGATGGCCGAACTGCCGACGGCGCTGGTGGTGCGGATCGCGGACGCCGCGAAAGCGCTCGACGCGAGCCCGGCCGCGGTGGTGATCGCCGCGTTCGGTTGCTATCTCGCCCGGATGACCGGCCGGGACGAGGTCCTCGTCGATGTTCCCGTCTCCGGCCGAACCACGGCCGTCCTGCGCCGGTCCGGCGGGGTGTTCGTCAACCTCGCGCCGCTTCCGCTCGCACTCGGCGCGGAAGACACGGTCGCGACGCTGGTACGGCGGGTCCAATCCGACTTGGTCGGAGCGTTGCGCCACCAGCGGTGCGGCCTCGCCGATATTCGCGCCGCCACCGGATCGCGCGGGCAGCGGCGGTTCGCGGGCCCGATGGTGAACGTCATGTTCTTCCCCCAGAAGATCCGCTTCGGCGAGTTGACCGGGGACTTCCACATCCTCAGCTCCGGGCCGGTCGAGGATCTCCTGGTCAACCTGTATCAGACCGGAGAACCGCCGCGTACGATCCTGCACTTCCTGGCCAATCCCGACCGCTACACCGGCCCCGAACTGTCCGCCCACCACAGCAAGTTCGTGGAGTTCCTCGACGAGTTCGCCGCCGCCACGCCGGCCACCGACCTCGCGCGGATCCACCCCGGCAGCGCGCGCGAAGCGGCCCGGATCCGAAGCCGCCGCGACGACCTCGCGTTCTGGCGCGACGCGCTCGCGGACCTTCCGGAGGAGTTGTCGTTGCCGGTGGATCGCCCCCGCCCCGCAGTGGCCTCCCACCACGGCGCCACCACCACCTACACCCTCGACACCGAACTCATCAC